>NZ_JBVHDX010000001.1:0-399412 GCF_055563155.1 Streptomyces sp. NPDC013317 | reverse complement strand
GTCTGGGGTGGGGGGGGGGGACCCGCCCCTGCGCCCTGGGGCGCCGCCCCCCGGCCCCGGGGGGGACAATCTTCCGTGGCCCCCCCCCGCGCGGCCGCGGGCCGCCGCGCCGAGGCCGCCGCGGCCGCGGCGGCGAGACCGAGGCGAGGGCTGGAGAGGACGGTCAGCGGTGTCGTGGTGCGCTCGGCGGCGTCGGCCATGGACGCCTGGGCGAGGACGATCACGGGATCGTCGGCCGTCGGGACGCCGTCGACCGCCGTCGCGACGGCGTCCAGATAGCCGTCGCGGTCACCGGCCAGGAACCGGTCCCAGGCTCCGTCGACGACCAGGGTCGTGACGAAGGAGGTCCGCTCCCCCGACTCCTGCCGGAGCAGGTCGAGCGTGGGCGCGAGGGTGGACTCGACGGTCGCGACGACGACGATCCTCCCCCGGCCTTCGGCCGGCGGGGCCCCCGTCTCACGGTGGTCGGAGCGGACCGCCTCGGCCGCCATCGGCCGGTCCACCCGGAGCACGGGCACGCCGAGCGCCCCGGCCTGCCGCTCGGCGACCCCTCCGAGGGTCGAGCAGGTGCAGAGCACGGCGTCGGCGCCGTCCGCGACGGCGTCGGCGAGGACGTCGCGCACGGCGCCGGACACGGCGTCAGGGCCCTCGGCCCGGGCCCGAACGAGCAGCTCCTCGGCGACGAGGTGCCGCAGGTCGAGGCCGGGGTGATGGCAGTCGCGCAGCCCGTCGAAGACGGGGACGTGCACCTCGGAGGTGTGCAGGAGCGCGAGCGTCACCACAACTCGGGTGTGGCCTTGAGCTGTGCCTTGGCCGCGCGCACGACGTCCTCCGCGGGTACCGGGGCCTCGTCAGGGTGCTTCTCGGCCCACGCGGCGGCGTACGGGCAGAGGGGCACGACGGGAACGCCCTCGCGGGCGGCCATGGCGTAGAACTCCCGGACGAGGGAGCCGGCGATGCCCTTGCCCTCGTTGCCCTCCTCGACGACGGTGTGCACGGCCACCAGGGCGTGCGGCTCGGTGTCCAGGGTGAAGTAGACGACCACACCGACGTAGCGGCCGTCCTCGAACGCCTCCAGGCGCCCCTTCTCCCTGTCGTCGCGGATCTCCCGTTCGGCCATGCGAATCGTCTCCCTCGGTCCGGGCGCTCAGGCGTGCGCGGCCACGGCGTGCGGGCTGCGCTCGGTGTCGCTGCCGGGCACCGGCGCGGAGGCGTCCGCCCCGAGCTCGACGATGCGGTTGTCCGCGTCCACATGCACCACCCGCGGCACGAGCGCCCGCGCCTCGGCATCCTCGACCTGGGCGTAGCTGATGAGGATCACCAGGTCCCCGGGGTGCACGAGATGCGCGGCGGCCCCGTTGATCCCGATGACCCCGGATCCGCGCTCGCCCTCGATGACGTACGTCTCGAGTCGGGCGCCGTTGTCGATGTCGACGATATGGACGAGCTCCCCGGGCAGCAGGTCGGCCGCCTCCATGAGCTCGGCGTCGACGGTGACGGACCCGACGTAGTGCAGGTCGGCCTGGGTCACGGTGGCGCGGTGGATCTTGGACTTGAACATGGTGCGCAGCACTATGGACTCCTCTAAGACGGCTCCCTGCCTGCTTCCTGCAGGTCAAGGGCGGTCTCGACTGTACACCGGCAGGCCCCGATCGATGCTTGTGAGGAACATCGCTCCGCCCGGGCGAGGCGGGTTCCTACCTGGGCCTTAGCGCCGCACGGTTCGCCGTTGGGACGATCGCCTCTGAGCGGGCGGGGACTCATGCTGACCAGATGCTGACTAACCTGATGAGCCACCAGGCATGGGAAAGGTCCCTCTGCACACACGGACGACGTGCACTTACGCACCACCGAACCGTCGGCACCGACATCGCTCCGGTTCACGGAACACGACCCCTTCAGCCCTCAGCCGGTCGGCGCTCGACCGCTCCGGAAGCTGGCTCGCTGCCTGCCCAAGGCCCCTCGGTAGCGTGGAACTCGCGAGCCACGGCTTCACGGGTCAGGGCGGTCTTCGGACCGAACAACCATGCGCTTGTCCGGTCATCCGTCCCAAGGTGTTGCAGGACTCACGCTGCTGCGGTGTCCGGACTAGCAGTGGCGGTGGCCAAGGGGCCGGGTTCCCCGCCGACGGTGTCGAAGGCGACGCCTCGGGTCAGGCCGTGGAGGTGGCGGGCGCGAATGCCCTCCGCGATGACCGCGTGTCTGCTCCCTGCCTACTTCTCGCAGGGGTTGCGCGCACTCGCGAACGGCACGTGATCGACACATCCGTCGCGGGCCGGAGACGCGCAGGAAGTCGAGCCACCGCATCGCTTCGCCCGGGCGCCGACAGAGTTCATCCCCCAACAAGCTCAGATTCTTCAGAGGAGCGAAGGGAGGCTTCGGGAGGGCACATCGCTCGATTCAGGTGCTTCTCACAGAGTTCTACGTTCCAGGCTGCAGGCCATTGTGAATTTCTTCGCCAACCACATCTCTCACTCGGTGTCGCCGTCGCGGCAAGTGAGGATCTCCACTGTCACCGGTCTGTCCGCCATATTCTCGATCTTCACCTTGCGGGCGTTCTCCGCGGTCACGAGCTGCTCGACGGCTTTGGCATTGGCGACCAGCAGTGCACCTGTCAGCGCAGTCTTCGTGTTCTCACGCAGGGTCAGTTCGACCTTCGCCGGTTTCATCTCCACATCCACGGCCGTCACCGCCAGCAGCACGAGCGTGCCGTCCGGCAACGTGTGCTCGTCCTTGTCGGCCCCGTTCGCCGCCCCGGCCGCGCCGAGACGGCTGGAGTGAAGCGTGTACGACTCCGGGTCCAGCGTGAGGTCCAAGGGGAGCTGCGGACCATTCGTCACCTTGACCGCCGCCGATACTGATACCTGTACCACCACGACCTCCTTCGACTCGGCTCTCACGGCGAATGTCGCACCCCCGCGTCAACCGGGAGTCACGCCCACGTCACCGGCCGGCGGCCGGGCGGTGACTCCCCCGTGATGGCGCGGTGACGCGGACCGGGCACGATCGGCGAGCCGCACAGCCCGTCGTCGAAGGGTCCCAGCAGCCATGACGGTGCAATTCAGCCATCCAGGCGTCTACATCCGCGAGGTCAGCGGCGGCAGTCGTGCCGTTGTCGGCGTCGCCACCGCCATCACCGCCTTCGTGGGCCGGGCACTGCGAGGGCCGGTGGAGGAGCCGGTTATGGTCTCTTCGTTCGGAGAGTTCGAACGGGTCTTCGGTGGGCTGTGGCGCGCCAGCGGTCTCGGCTACGCGGTGCAGGACTACTTCCTCAACGGCGGCAACACCGCCCTCGTCGTGCGCCTCGCACCGGATGCCGAACCCGCCGAAGTCAGCATCGGAGGGCTCAAGCTCCAGGCCGCCAACCCCGGGACGTGGGGCAACGGGCTCACGGTGACGGTGACGCACCCGGAGCCGGAGGAGGCGACGCAGGTCGCGGAGGCGCAGGGTTCGGGCGTCACCGCCGCGTCGCTCTACCACCTCACCGTCACCGACACCGCGACCGGATTCCAGGAGGAGTTCCTCAACGTCACAGGCGTCGAGGGTCCGCGACACGTCAAGAAGGTTCTGCTCGCCTCGCAGCTGATCCGCGCTGTCGACACCCCGCCTGCCACGGCGCCGACCCCCGCCGACTACCCCTTCCCGGACAACGGCTCGCACGGTGTGCCCCTGCGAGCCGAGGACTACAGCGCAACGGGCCAGGACGGCAAGAAGGGCATCTACTCCCTGGAGAAGGCCGACCTGTTCACGCTGCTGTGCCTGCCGCCGCCCACCCCCGCCTCCGACCTCCCCGATGACCTGTGGGCGGAGGCGATGGCCTACTGCTGGAAGAGGCGCGCCTTCCTGATCGTGGACGCGCCCGGTGCCGCGAAGGACGCCACAGCCCTGCGCGGCTGGCTCACTTCGCGTGGGCTCAATGGCGAAGGCGCGCGGAACTGCGCCCTGTACTTCCCGCGCATTCGCCGCTCCGATCCGCTGCGCGACGGCGCCGTCGACGAGTTCGCGCCCTGCGGGGCCGTCGCGGGGGTGATGGCGCGTACCGACGCCGCGCGCGGGGTGTGGAAGGCGCCTGCCGGGGTCGACGCCGGTCTGGCCGGGGCGCAGGGCCTCGCGGTCGTGCTCACCGACGCGGAGCAGGGCCCGCTCAACGTCAAGGGCGTCAACTGTCTGCGCACGTTCCGGGACGCCGGTTCGGTCGTCTGGGGCGCCCGGACGCTCCGGGGCGCCGACGTGCTGGCCGACGAGTACAAGTACGTGCCGGTGCGGCGGCTCGCCCTGTTCCTGGAGGAGAGCCTGTACCGCGGCACGCAGTGGGTCGTCTTCGAGCCGAATGACGAACCGCTGTGGGCGCAGATCCGGACTTCGCTCGGGGCGTTCATGCAGGACCTGTTCCGACAGGGGGCGTTCCAGGGTGCGAGTCCGCGAAACGCGTACTTCGTGAAGTGCGACGGCCAGACGAACACGCAGTACGACATCGACCGCGGGGTGGTCAACATCCACGTCGGCTTCGCGCCGCTGAAGCCGGCCGAGTTCGTCCTCATCCACATCCAGCAGAAGACCGCCGGCTCGCCGGCCTGAGCCCCGCACCCGGCAGGAGGGACGGCATGACCGAGATCACCGTCAGCGCGACACGATTCGACCCCTACAAGAACTTCAAGTTCCGGCTCCAGTGGGACGGCCGCTACGTCGCCGCGGTCAGCAAGGTCAGCGCGTTGAAGCGGACCACCGAGGTGGTCACCCACCGGCACGGCGGGGATCCCAGCAGCAGCCGGAAATCACCGGGGCGGTCCGAGTACGAGGCGATCACCCTCGAAAGGGGTGTCACCCACGACCCGGAGTTCGAGGCGTGGGCGAACAAGGTGTGGAACTTCGGCACGGCCCTCGGAGCGGAGTCGTCGCTGCGGGACTTCCGCAAGGACGTGATCCTGGAGCTCTACAACGAGGCGGGGCAACTCGCGATCTCGTACAAGATCTTCCGCTGCTGGGTCTCGGAGTTCCAGGCCCTGCCCGAACTCGACGCGAACGCGAACACGGTGGCAATCCAGACGCTGAAGCTGGAGAACGAGGGCTGGGAGCGCGACCTGTCGACTCCGGTCCCGGTCGAGCCGTCGTTCTCGGAGTGACGTGTGTCGGCTCTCAGTGACCCCGCTCGTCTGCTCGACGCCTGGGAGGACGCGGCCGCCGTCCCCCCGGCGGCCCGGGCCGCCGTACTGGTTTGCCACGGCGGGTTCGCCGAGAACGTCGAGTCGGCGCTGGGGCTGCCGTTGGGTGACGTCTGCGCCTTGGCCGGCCGGATGTACGCGGAGGACTTCGGCGAGGCGCTGGAGGCCGTGGTCGCGTGCCAGAGATGTGACGCGCAGTTGGACGTGCGGCTCCCGGTGAGCACGTTGTGGACGGCCTCGCCGGAGCGCGAGCGCCGGGTACCGGGGCCCCGGAACCGTGAGCTGTCCGTACGGGCGCTCACGGGCCGCGACCTGCTCGCCGCCGGCCGCGTCTCGGACCCGGCGGGCGAGCTGCTGGCACGATGCGTGACGGACGCCGCGGGCAAGCCGGTCGACCCGCGGGGGCTGGGCCCCGAGGAGGTCGCGCGCGTCGAGGAGGCCGCCGAGCAACTGGCCGGTTCGGCCGCGGCCGTGGTGCGGACCAGCTGTCCGGATTGTGGAGCGGAGGCGCTCATGCCGGTGGACATGGGCGGGCTGCTGTGGGACCGGGTGGCGAGTGCGGCCTCGGCCCTCGTCTCGGAGGTGGCTGCTCTGGCCGCGGCGTTCGGCTGGCGGGAGCAGGACGTGCTGCGCATGTCCCCCCAGCGCCGCCGGATGTATCTGCGGCTGGCTCGCCGGGGGGTCGCGTGATGGAGTTCTTCAGTCGAATGGGCGAGCGGGCGCTGGGAGCGGAAGGAGCGCTCCGGCTGCGGCTGCCCGAGCCGTACGAGGGAGCTTCCGAGCCACCGTGGGGGGAGGTCGCCTTGGGCGCTCCGGCCGCTGCGGCCGAGACGCGGGGACAGCTCGTGTCACCCGAGCAGAAACCGGTTCCCCTCGCCGCCCCGGCGGGAGACGCTCGGCGAGCGGCGTACCGACCCACCCACGGTGGAATCGGCACGGCGCCGATCGCCCGGGCGGCCCGGCCGGAGCCCGCCTCCGCCGTGGCCCCCGCGGAGGCCGTGCGGGCGGCCGATCCCCCGCCGGCGTCCTCCGAGGGCGCGTCCGGGAACCGTACGACCGCTGCAGCACCGGACTCGGAGCCCCCCAGCAACACCGCCACCGCGGACCGCAGGCCGACGTCCCCTCCGCCGTCCGGCCCGCTGCCGCCCGCCGACCTGCCGTCCGGACATGAACCGCCCGGCCACGGGACGGACGAGCCCGTCGGCGCATCGCTCGCGCCGGACGCCCCGGGTGAGCCGCCCGTTCACCCGGACCGCCCCGCCCCTCGGACGACCGGCACGCCGCTGGACCTCGCCGAACTGCTGCGCCGACACGTGTTCCCAGCGCTGGCCGCCCACGGGGTACTGGAGCCGGGCGAGGTTCCCGAACTGGTGGAACCCTCTTCGCCGTCCGCTCCGCCCACCGGGCGGCGGACCCCGGCCCCCGGCGCGGTCACCGTGCAGCCGGGCGTGATGAGCGTGCGTCAGCCCGTCGCGGAAGCCCGGAGAGACACCGGTGCGCCAGAGCGCCCCGTGCCGTCGGAGGTGCACGTCCACATCGACCGGATCACCGTCACCCGGACCGCGAACCCGGCGCCTCCACCGCCGGCCCCGGCGGCCCCGGCGGCACCCCGTCACCGCTCCGTCTCCGACCATGCGGCCTACCTCGCCCGCCGACGGGAGCGGAGATGAACAGTGCCCTGGCCCTCGCCGCCATCACCACGACCATCCGGTTCGTCCTGCAGCGCGAACTGGACCCGCCGCAGCGGCCCGGGGTTGTGTCCGGCACCATGGTGACGACCCGTCACCCGTCGAAGCTGGCCCATTCGGACGGCAACCCGCAGCGCGGGATCAACGTCTACTGCTACCAGGTCACCCCACAGGCCACGGGGAACGTCTCCGCGCTGCCGACCCGGCGCTCCGGAGACTCGCTCATGGCCCGGCCCACGGCCGCGGTCGATCTGCACTACCTCATCAGCTGCTACGGCGACGACGAGTCGCTGGAGCCGCAACGGCTGCTCGGCACGGCGCTGGGAGCCCTCACCGCCACCCCCGTGCTCACGACGGCCGTCGTCGCCAAGGCCGTGGACCGCTACCGCGACGACGACGCGATCGGGCCCCTCCTGCGGGAGGTCCCTCTGGAGATGGGGAGGGAACCGGCGCGGCTGTCCCCACTCACGCTCTCGCTGGAGGAGATGTCCAATCTGTGGGGCATGTTCGGCGGCGGCAACGAGAGCGTGCTGTCGGTGGTCTGGCTGGCGTCCGCCGCCGTGATCACCTCGGACGACCACGTCAGGGTCGCACCGCCTGCGCTGATCCGGACCGTGGACCCTCGGCCGACGGGAGGGCCCCTGCTGGAGTCCGTCGAGGCGGCGGGGTCCGGCCCGGCCGCCGTGGTGGAGCGTGCGACCGTGGTCCTGCGCGGCCGGCGTCTGCTGGGACCGGAGACGTGCGTGGTCATCGGGCCGGTCGAGTTCGCTCCTGGCCCCGGCTCGTCCGACACCGAGGTGCACGTCGGTCCCCTCATCGGAGTTCCGGCCGGGGTGCGTTCCGTGCAGGTACTGCACCGGTCCGCGCCGGGACCCGGGGGACAGCCGTCGCGGACGCTGGCCTCGTCGAACGCCGTGCCGCTCCTGGTACGGCCCAAGGTCACGGCGGAGGCGACCGCGACGGACATCGTCCTGACCCTCGACCCGCCGCTCAGGAAGGGCCAGCGGGTGACCGTCCTCCTGACCCACCGGGCGGGCGGCGGTCCGGACACTCCCGCCGATCTCAGTTTCGATCTGCCCGGGGTGGCGGCGGAGACGACTGAGCAGAAGGTGCCACGCAGCGACGTGCCGGTGGGGATCTGGCTGGTGAGGGTCCGGGTGGACGGCGTGGACAGCCTGCCGGAACGGATCGGGGACAACACGTTCGGCCGTCCCGTGGTCGACGTCGGGGCGACGCCGTGACGCCCGAGGAGCGGGAACAGGCAAGCCGCGAGGCGCTGGTGGCCGAGCTGGGCGTCATCCGGGCGCGCCTGCGCAGGGAGGAGACGGCCGAAGCCGAGGAGAACGCCACCGCCGCCGCACGGCGTCTGGACGGCCCTACTCCGCTGGACGAGGTCACGGTCGGCTTCGGGCTGACCGCGTTCGAGCGAGCGGTGCTGCTGCTGGCGGCCGGCCCCGAGTTGGTGGCCGCGACCGCCGACGACATCGCTGGGGCGGGCGGAGATCCCCGTCCGACCTTCGGACTGGCGCTGTCCCAGCTTCCCGATCCGCACTGGAGCGCCCTGACCCCGGCTGGTCCGCTGCGCCGCTGGCACCTGGTGGCGATGGCTGACGCGACCTCGCCCACGCGCAGCCCGCTGGTGGTCCCGGAGCGGCTGCTGCACCACCTCGTCGGGGCGGGGCACCTCGACTCGGAGCTGGCCCCGGCCACCCGGCGGGTCACCGTCCGGCGTGCGTTGACGGGCACCCTGCGGGACGCGGCCGAGGGGACGGCCCGGGCCTGGGCCGACGGGCGGATCGTGGTGCTGAGCGGGCCTCAGCACGGCAACCTCACCGCTGTCGCGGCCGAGGCGGCGTGGACAGCCGGTGGGCGCGCCCTCCACGTCGTGGCGGCCGAGGAGCTGCCACGAGCCGCCGAGGACCGGGAGCGGTTCCTGCGACTGATGGAGCGCGAGTCGGTGCTCGACGGCTGTGCCTGGGCGTTGGATCTCGGCGACGCAAGGCAGGCCGAGGAGCCCACGCTGTTGAGGGCGATGCTGGATCTGAGCGTGCCGGCGGTGGTGCTGGGCCACGACATGGGCGCCGTACCGGCTCCAGTCGCCCGCGAGGCGGTACGAATCGCCGTGCCGCGCATCGGTGCGGCGGAGCGCGCGGCAGCACTGGGCGCCGCGCTGGCTGAGCGCTGCGGGCCGGATGATGGCGAGGGACCAGAGACGACGGCCGCGGCGGCGGGCGTCTTCGACCTGTCGGTTCCGGACCTGGACGCGGTAGCAGAGGAGGTCGCGCGCGGAGCGGACCTGTGGACCGCTTGCCGTATGCGGGCGCGGGCCGGCTTTTCCGGGGTGGCCCACGTGGTGGAGCCCCGCGCGGACTGGTCGCGGCTGGTATTGCCCGAGGGGCAGCTGGAGCAGCTACGAGCGCTGGTAGGAGCGATGCGGCACAGGAGCCGGGTGCTGGAGGACTGGGGCTTCGGTGCCGCATCGGCGCGCGGACTCGGTACGACCGCTCTGTTCGCAGGGCCCAGCGGCACGGGCAAGACCCTGGCCGCCGAGGTGATCGCGAAGGAACTGGGCCTGGACCTCGTGGTGGTGGACCTGTCCCGGGTGGTCAGCAAGTACATCGGCGAGACTGAGAAGAACCTCGCCCGGATCTTCGAGGCCGCCGAGGACAGCGCGGCCGTCCTCCTCTTCGACGAGGCGGACGCTCTCTTCGGCCGGCGTACGGAGGTGCGTGACAGTCATGACAGGTACGCCAACCTCGAGGTCGGCTATCTGTTGCAACGCGTGGAGTCGTTCCGGGGCCTGGCCGTGCTGACGACCAATACGAAGGGCGCTCTGGACCAGGCGTTCCTGCGGCGGCTGCGCGTGGTGGTGACGTTCCCGTACCCGGACCCCTCGGCACGCGCGGCCCTGTGGGCCCGCGCGTTCCCGGCCGGGACCCCGACCGAGGGCCTGGACCCCCGGCGACTGGCCGTAGTGGATCTCCCTGGCGGAGCGATCGCGGCGGCGGCGCTGACCGCCGCCTTCCTGGGGGCGGAGCGAGGCGAGGTGTCGGAGGAGGACGTGGCGGCGGCGACGCGTTGGGAACTGGCCAAGTCGGGGCGGACTTCGGCGCGGCCCTGACCGCCCCGGGCGTCCAGGCATCAGAGGGGCATGGGCTCCAACCCGCGTGCGACAAGAATGCGGTTGATGTCCTGGCGCTGCTTCTTGGCTGCCTCCTCGACCCTCGCCCTGATCGGCCGGGGTGCCGGACCACTGCCGCGCCGGTTCTGGAGCGCCTTGTGGTCCGCCGCCACCGCTTCGGCGGTGCGCCGCACGGCACCCTTGGCCAGCAGGTCGAAGGCTCTTCGGGCATGCTTCGGGGAGTCGCCCGCACCGACCCGCCCGGTCTGCTCTCCCTGTTGGGCACGGGAGCGGAACTTCTTCAACAATGACGCGTCGGAGCCCAGCTCCACAGGCTTGGTCGTCTTGAAGTACGCCCCTCCGTGCTCCTTGCTGTACGTCTTTCCGTGCGCCGCGGTCCGGTAGATGAGGATCGTGTGCATGGCGTCGTACTCTTCGGGCCTGACCTTGAACGTCGCCTTGTCGGTGCCCGGCGGGTAGTGCACGGTGAGCAGGGAGTCGACGAAACTGCGCGGGATCACGTGCTCCGACTCCAGCTCCCAGAGCTGGGCGTAGCGAGCCTCTTTGGCTGCCGGCCTGAAGCGCTGCGTCTGGGCCTGATGCGGGGCCACCTCACCGAGATTCGGGGGGTCTCCCTTGCCCTCGATCAGCAGACCGAGCTCCTTGATCTGCTGGATCATCCTGCCGATGAGTACCGTACGGGCCTCCTTAGGCGCCGTGGACGACAGGGCGAGGTACTTCTTGTGGAGAGCGTCCAGTCCTTCCAGGTCTCCGACGGGCTTCGGCTTCTTCGACGCGGCCATGAGCCGGCCCGTCGGGTCGGTGAAGATCTCGTGGTCCTCACCCATGAGATCGAAGTGCACGTCGATCGCACCGGGCTTCTCACCGGACTTCGCCGCGGGCTCACCGGGGCGGGCTTCCGTCCCGGCGACGCCGAGGGCCTGGAGCGCGGATGCGCCGACCCTCATCGCCTGGGTGAAGAGCCATTCCAGTGCCTCGTCGACGAGCTTCCGCACCTGGCGGATGATGCCCACGATGGCCTCGGGCACGTTGCCGATGCCGACCTGCGCGGCGAGGAAGCCGATCGCGACGGGAACGGCGTTGGCCAGGCCCTTCTCGATCATCTGGGCACCGGGGTCGATCCGGCCGGCCGCGACCTCCGCGAACGTGGTCACGTACTGGTCCACGATCTCCAGGATGTCCCGCAGGTACTCGATGGCCGATTGCACGGCGCGGAAGAAGGCGATGAAGCTGTTGACGACGGCCATGACGCCGGTCGGGTCCAGCATGGACAGGAGCTTGGCGACGACACCCTCGATGATCTCGCGCGTGATCCAGTCCCGGGCCATGCCCAGCACGGTGTCCCACAGGTTGCTCAGCTGACCGGAGAGGAATTCGGCGATCGCCGGCGCACCGCGTGTCTGGACCTCGGCGACGAACGCCCAGGCCCCGGTCAGCCCGCCCGCCGCATTCCTGAGTGCGGCCGCCCGCTCGGGGCCGATGTGCTTGCCGAGCTTCTGCCACAGCGTCTCGACACTGACCCCGAGGACCTCGAAGACAAGGCCCAGGACGGACTTGAGGCTGAGCTCGGCCGGGATGGTGATGCCGAGTTTGCCCAGCCCCCGGAACAGCCACTTCACCAGGCCCTGGACGAGGTAGGTGCCGATGCGGTCGAAGAAGTGCATGAACCCGGTCTTCAGCGCCTCCAGCATGCGCAGCAGGAAGGCCACCGGGTCACGTTTGATGTCCGCTACCGCACGCTTGACGTTGGCGAGGATGCGGGCGAGCAGATCGGTCGGAAAGTTCATCAGCTTGAGGACGAGACCGATGACGACCTCGACGACGACGGCGACGAACTGGACGATGCGCCCCAGCGGTTCGCCGAACTTGGCCGTCACCTTGACGAACGCCCCGATCGGGTCGAGCAGGTCCTGGAGCTGGAGTGCGTCCCACACTCCGCGGAAGGTCGACGTGATCATCTCGGTGGAGATGCCGAGGCGTCCCATCTCGCTCTCGATGCGGGCTGCGGCCTCCGTGACGACTCCGGAGGCGGCGAGCTGCTCGTACGTGGCCTCGCCGTCCGGCAGCAGGGTGATGAACCCCTGGATGAGGTTCTGGGCGTTGCGTTCGACCGGCTCGCCGGTGATGGGGTTCCTGCCCAGGATCACCGTCAGCAGGTGGAAGCCGGGGATCTTGTGGGCGTACTGCGAGAGCCACCCCAGCAGCGCGTCCTTGACGAGCGAGAGCACCTTACCGATGACGGTCCCCGCGAAGTTCCCGATCCGGCCGGCGAGGGCGAAGGCCCGGTCGGTCAGGGACTTCAGATTGCCCATCAGATCAGGCAGGTTCTGCGGCTGGATCGTGGCCCAGGCGTCCCGGAAGAGCGCTCGCAGTTCGCCGAGGATTCCCGTGAACGCCGCCGCCTGGGCGTCGAGCCACTCCGCCGTCTTCTGCAGCGTCCCGCGCTCCTTCATCTGGGCGAGGGCGGACTCCTTGCCGATCAGGCGTAGGAAGTCCTCGAGGACTTCAACCGTCGTGGCCTCGACGGGCCGGTCGCGCAACGGGTCGTAGCGCAGCACCTTCTTGGCAAGCTCCCAGACCGGCTTGAACTGCGGTGTATCCAGGAGGGGTTCGACGATGGCCGCGGCAGCAGTCCGGATGAGAGCGATGACGCGCGCGGCGACGGCGCCGACGAACGCCCTGATGTCGGCCAGGACGGCTCCGACGTGCTTGCGGACGACGGCGAGCATGACCTCGGTGCTCTGCCCGAGGTGGATCTCGTCCCATGCCTGAGCGAGTTCCCGCGAGAGGCGGGCGGCGGTGAGGTTGTGCTGCGCCAGACCCTCGGTCAGCAGGGAGAAGACTTCGCCGATGACGCCCGCCGCCTTGATCACCTCGCCGGCGACGGGCCCGAAGGGACCGAAGGCGAGGAGTTGTGCGACGAGTTGGCCGCGGTCGAGATTGACGGGCGCTCCGGACAGCAGGTCCTTGCCGGAGATCAGGGTCAGAGCGGTGTAGCCCGGCAGGGCCCGCACGGGGGCGGCCAGCGAGCCGAGGAAATCGGGGAGCGGCGCGGCGGAGGCCATCTGACGCATGACGGTGGCGCGGGCGGCGGTGTGCTCCTGTTGCTGGGCCGCGTGGGCGGCTTCGTGCGCCATCAGCCGCAGGTCGTAGGGGGATTCGTGGCGGCCGAGGTAGATCGACGTGCCGGCAGTGAAGGCCCGCGCCCCGATCGCGGCTGCGGCTGCTGCGGCCTGGGGTCCGGTGTGGACGCGTACGGCGCCGAGGTCCGTGCCGAGATGCGGTTCGATGCGGGAGCGGAGGTCGGGGGCGAGGGGGCGGCCATGGCCGCCGCCGTCGACGACCTGCCGCACCCCTGCCGGGACGGCTCCTCCGCCGGGGACGTGGTCCGCCACGCTCGGCATGCGGAGCACGTCGGCGGGGCGGGGCGGTCCGGCGGAGAAGCCAACCTGCGCACGAGCCGCAATCCGCGTGGCCACGGCGTCGGCTTGGCGCTCGCAGGCGTCACCGGGCGCGCTCAGCCGCAACGCGGGCGTGAGCGGCTGCGGTTGATGGGGGCGTGCCGGGAGGCGCGCGATGTCGTGGACCCCGCATGCGCCGACGGCGACCGTGCCAGCGCCCTTCGACTGGTCCTGTGCGGGCTTCTTGGGCTTCTGGCTGCGGCGGGCGGCCGACGTGCGGGCGGTCACGGGGACGCGTACTCCGCCAGCCAGAACCAGTGCTCGAAGCGGCCGCCGGTTACGAGGTCGTCAGTGGGGTTGTCCGGGCTGATCCCGTACACCGTGCGCGCACCGGCGAGGCTCGCGTTGGCGTGCCCGTTCAGATGCAGATTGCCGGTCTTAGACATGATGGCCCAGCCATCGATCTGGAAAAGCCCGAGCATCTTATAGGTGCCGATGTAGTATTGGGCGATATCTTCTTTGAGCCTCTGCCAAGCAAATTGCTCAGGCCTCCACTTGATCTTCCTCTCGTCGTTCTCATCAACATCCAAATCCGCCTTGATCGTCACCGGCATGTACCCCCAATGCAGATCCTGGCTGGGATACGGAATATTCAGGACGACGCGCACGACAGGCTTGTACCTATCAGTGGCACCTTGAAAGCGCATGACGCTGTGCCGCGCAACCTCGGTGTTCAGCACGACGGTGATGCCAGCCCCCAATTGCTCCAGGGTGATGTCGTGATCATTCCTGAGCTTCTTATCCAACGAGCCGGTGAAGTGGATGTCCGTGACGTGCATGCCCTGCTGGTACGCGAACGAGACCCCCGGCTGCGCCGTCACGGTGATCGGCGCCCGTGTCGTTCCGACCTCCTGTCGTAGCGTCAGAGTGTCAGTCGCCGCCCCCGTGAAGGTGGGCTGCCACCAGAACGCGGCCCCGCCGTCGAGCTCGGTCTCTGCGACGTCCGACTTGAGTCCGCCGTCCAGCGTTGCGGGTCGGGTCTCATTGGGGATGACCCGCTTGACGAACCCGCCGGACGAGGCGGTCGCGCGGACCTTCTCCCCCTGGACCGGACCGCACGGGGAGTCCACGATGACCCGGATCTGCTGGGGCAGCACCTTCTCCCCCGTCGGCAGATACTGGCCGTCGCCGCCGCGCAGACGCAGCTCCCTACTGCCGACCAGCCACTCCAGTGCCTTCTGAACCGTCTGCGAGTTGCTGAAGTTCGTACATCCGGTCGGCGCCGTCCAGCCGATGTCCGCCGCCTTGCTCATCCGGCCGGTCACCACGACCTTGACGTCGGTGCCCTCACTCGCACTGTCCAGGCGTTGGACTTCGAGTGTCTGTGCGCTCGGGCCGTTGGCGGCGAGGGTCCACCACACCTGGGCAACACCGTCGTCCCCCGTGAAGATCGGCTTGTCCGCGGGGTGGGCCGTGACGGCGTCCTGCTGGCGAATGACGCCTCCGTGGGGGGTGAAGAGCACGGGGACACCCTTCACGGGCACATCGCCATTCCGCACCACCACCCGGATCGCGTGCGGCAGTTCCTTGTCCGGCAGTGCTTCCTGGCCGTCGCCGCCGACGAGGTTCAGTGTCGTCTGCTGGGTCAGGGATGGCGCGATGCTGCGGCAGTCCGACTCCAGCGTCCACTGGGCGACGCCGCCGACCGTCTTGCGCTCCAGCATCGCCAGTGGAGCAGCGTGGACCTGCGGTCCATCCGGTTTCCGGGGTGTGCCCGCCGCGTCGATGCCAACAGGCAGCAACGTGCCCGCCTCGTCCGCCAGTCCAAAGGCGAGCCGGGCGGAGCGGGCCGTGATCAGCCAGTAGTCGCCGGTCCGCATTTTCGCGACGTCCTTGAACGTGACGCAGATTCCGCCCTCGAGGTCGGTGGGCGTGTTCTCGACGGCGGGCAGCGGCGCGCTCTCCCAGCGGCGGACGATGGGCGTCGATCCCAGGGCCGTGAGGTCGGTGCCCCCGTCGAGCCAGGCCACGGGGATGCGTCGCCCGTCGGGTTGGACCGCCTTCGCCAGTTTTCCGCGCCTGCCTCGTAGTTGCCACGCGGTGCTGGTGATCTCGACCACGTCCCCGTGGGCGATGGACAGCGTCTCGTCCCGGCCTTCTCTGTCCACGCTCAGCACGGCTTTGCCGGCCGGCATCCCCGTCGTGTCGATCTCACGCAGCAGGGCGGTGACACTCCCGTTCTCCCTCGACCAGAGAAAGGATGCGCTCGCGCCCGCTTGATGGACCTGCACCCGGTAGAGCTGGTTGTCCAGTCGTGTGTACCGGGCCTCCGAAGTGAGGGCACAGGGATCATCGGCCACGGTCCCGGCCTTCAGAGCGGGGATCATGGTGCTTTGCTCCGGCACCTTCCAGCCGAGCTCCCGCAGATCGCGGCAGGTCGTGCTCGGATTGTACGCGCGCGCCCACTTCACCTGCCAGATCGTGCGAGCTCTGGTGGTGGTGTCCGGGCCGCCGAGAGCGGGCTCCCTCAGGGTCGGTGCCTCGTCCATCGTGACGTGATGCGTGCGCACCTCCACGTAGAGAGCGTAGCGCCCGTCCTCGGCGGGCTCATCCAGCCCGGGATCGTCGTCGCCGATGGCCGGCAGGTCGGGCTGGTCCCCAAGCGTGATGCCGCCCGTTCTCTCGTGGGCCTCGATCAGCACGCCGTCGACGTACATACGCCCGTTCGTGACCCGCAGGTCCGCCCAGCGTGTGCCCGCCGGGTCCTTGCCTTCCTTGTCGGTGATCCGGAAGGAGTCCTCGATCTCCATCGGCACGCCGGCGCGGCCGAAGGCGTCACGTGCTCGGGTCTCGTCGTGGTGGGCGGTGATCTGGGCTTGTTCGTTCCAGTCCGCGTCCAGCAGGACCCGCCCCTGCTGGAGCAGTACGGAGCGGAACCGCGCCCTCGAGTCGAAGGTCCAGCGACTGAAGTCACCCTGCATGGTCAGCTCCCACAGATTCCGAGGTCCAGTTGGACGGGCAGATAAGGCGTGAGTCCCCGTTCCACGGCGGCCAGCCGGAGGGGGCGCCCGAGGTGCTGATGGACCCCCATCTCGGCGCCGTTCTCCGCGCCGTTGCGGATCGGTTCGGGACAGTCGCGGGACAGTGCGAGATACATGGGCGAGCCTGGGGTCACGGATGCGTACTGCGGCTCGGGGGCGGCACCATGTGCGTCCGTAGGTACGCACTGGTGTCGCCGCGGGGTGCGGGACCCGGGGCCGGTATAGCTGAACCGCACGCAGCCGGTCTGCCGGTCGCTGACCGTCACTCTGCCGTCGAGAATACAGCTGGCGGCGTCCAGCGATCGGACCGTCACGTCCCCGCGGACCGTGCACCCTTCGAACGCCCCGTGGGCTTCCACCGCGGTCACATTCCCGTCGATCACGCAGTCGCTCGCGCACAACAGGGTTACCGGGGCGTCGAGTTCGACGCCCCCCAGCACGCTGCGGAGCATGTTGATCCTCAGCTCACCGTTGTTGCCGTCCGGTCCCTCCTCGACGCGAAGCCGACCCGTGAGGGTGCAGTGGCTGAGCGTCAGGGCGTCGAGCCGGCCGGTGGCGACGATGAGGTCCCCCTCGATCGTCAGTCCGTCAATGAGGACGCCGGCTCCCTCGCCGCCCGCGGCAGTCAGCGTGCCGCGCACATGCGGACGCAGGCCGTCGGGTACGTATCCGACAGTCTCGGCGACCTGGAGACTCATCGCGCCCGGGGTGTGCTCGCCCGGCCACTGCGCGGCCACGAGGAAGAGCCGCGTACGGTCGGGCAGCCTGACGCCCATGGCCGACTCCTGATAGGTGGCGTTGTCGGTGATCGACACCACGTATCCGGCACCTGGACGTTCGTCCTGCGACAGGTCCTCCAGGACGGTCCTGGCGCGGATGAGTGCTGCCCCGACCGTCGCCGCGGGCATCGCCGGTCCCGCCGCTCCGGCTCCCACGGAGGACCCGTCCACGATCCGATTCACACCACCGCCCGCGGGCGGACAGCCGGTCAGGGCGAGGGCCCGCTCGTGCGCCGCGCTCCGGTCGTGACCGCCGGCACCGACGTCGCAGAGCGCCCCGTAGGCGTAGCGGACGAAGACGTCCGCGGGATCGTCCGCCTCGCAGCCCCGGTAGCAGGTGAGCGTACCGTCGACCGGGTCCACGACCACCTGCCGCTCTTGGTCCGGCGCGAGGGGTTCGAGCCCGCGGACGCGGATCGCATGTGGCGGGAGAGCTGTGTCCGCGCCGAGGCGGACGCCGAGCGGCAGAAGCACCGGGTTGGGGTACCTCGCCCGTGCTGTCTCCAGCAGCCGGTGCAGTCGTCGGGGACGCAGAGGAAGGGGCAGTTCCGCCTCTCCGTTCCGCGCCGCGGAGCTCTCCAGGCGTTCGTCGCCCGGTGGAGGTTCGAAGAGTGGCGACAGCCGGCCGAGCGGGTCGAAGGTCCAGCCGCCGCCCGCCTCTCTGTGCCGTGCCCTGGACCAGCCGTCGGCCGTCCCTGTGGCGCCCGGTGCTGCGCCCAGCCGGCCGATCTCGTGCACTTGGAGCGGGTAGAGGAAGACGCCCACGGCAGGAATGCCGTACCGCCCTCGTCCCGACGTAATGCGGCGCACGTCCGCCGTGTGGGTGAGGGGATCGAGGCCGGGCATCAGCGAGCGGACGCCCGCGAGGTCGAGACCGCAGAGTTCGGCGCGAGTGGCGTCGCGTACGGACGCCGTGGCCGGCCGGTCCGTATGGACGTGGTTGGTGTGCGTGGTCGTGACCAGGAGGCGATTGAACTCGACGGCCCGCGCGGGCCACCCGGTGATGTCCTGGGCGACCTGCTCCAGTACGCCTACCGTCCCCTTGCGTCTGCGGTAGGTCACCGTGTTCGCTACGAGGGCGCGCGGCCCGGCGGGCAGCCCGAGGCCGGTGGGCAGGTCGTCGAGTCCGATGAGGTCGGCCAGGTAGGGCAGGGTCCAGTCGGCACACGTCTCGACAAACCAGGCGTCGTAGAGGTCCTCAAGATCGGCTTCCAAGAGGGTGAGCTCACCCGCCACGGCGTCGAGCATCCGGTCGAGAAAACCGCCCGACTCGGCGTCACGGGCGAGGAGATGGGAGGGGAGTCGGCTCCGTAGAAGCTCCAGCGACTGTGCCCGGACGGCCGGTTCGGTGGTGCTCACTGCATCTCTCCGATCTCGATCCGGTCCGGGGCCACGGTCAGGAGCTGCGCGGCACTCGGCCGTGGAGCCCCGGGGAGCCACCGCGCGGGGGCGGCGGTGAGCACCGGCACGTTCGTTCCTGTGACCGAAGCGAGCGTTAGCCGGGGCATGGTGCAGGCGAGCACGCCCGGGGTGCGGCGGATGGTCAACAACGTGCCGGCCGGCGTGACCGGTTCGGTGAACCCGCGGGCGGCGGGCGCGTACGTCTCCTTCAGGGCGGCGAGCACGGCCGCGTGGACCGCGGCCTGGTCGTACGCGGGATCGTGCCTCAGCTCCACGGCGAGACCGAACAAGACCTTCTCCCCCGCCAAGACCTCCAGCCCAGTGGCAGGGTCACGGGCCGCTTCCAGGGAGCGCCGCAGATCCACGAGCAGCCCGCTCGAAGCGCTGTCGCCCACCGCGGGGATGACGCTGATCACGACGGTGGTCGACGCCCCGCTCCACACGGCATCGGCTCGGGCCTTGCCCACGCCCGCATATCCGACGGCGAAGTCCTCGTGGTCGGCGACTGATACGGCCCGGTCGAGGGCCCTGGCCCGCTGCGGGGCGTTGCGGCGGGCGTCGGCCGGCCCTTCGGGCGGCGCCCAGTCGCGGGTGGCCTCGGGGTTGGTCACGGACCTGATCCCGAGCGGGCGGCGGGTGAGCAGACTGAGACGCCCCGCGTCGACCGCGCCTTCCGCGCCGATGCCGACGCGGTAGGTGGCGGTGATGTTCTCCACCCCGGAGGCCGGGCGAGCACCGTGGATCCCGTCGCCCAGCAGCAGGGAGCCCCCGCCATCCTCCTGCGTGCGCAGGGTGTAGACCCGGTCCGTACCGGCGGCTGTGTCGAGGGCGGGGGTCTGTGACCAGACCACCCCGTCGACCCTGAGTTCCAGGGCAGGGTGTGCGCCGGTGGCACTCTGAGCGCGTACGTGGGTCAGGGGGCCGCGCCGGGTCCGGAACTGTGGGAAGGGCAGGCGGCCGTCGCCGCTGCCGAGGACCTCCCGGACGGTCTCACCGTGGGTCGCGCCGACGACGTTGGCGAGCACGCGCAGGGACCGGGGGTCCAGCTTGGGCGTTGCGCCGTCGAGCGTGACTCTCATGGCAGGCTCGGCCTCGGGGGGCACGTCCGTCGCCGGGGTGCAGTCGACGACGACCGCACGGAAGCACTCGGACGGCGGTTCCAGGTCGGCGGCACCGACGCCCGCTCCGGTGGGGGCCGCGCCGTGCGGATGCCCCGTGACCAGGACGGTCCGGCCGACCGGAAGCAGCGGCTCCGTCCGGGCCAGCAGCAGTTCGGTGGTCTGGACGGCGTCGGTCGGTGGTGCGATACGAGCCGGCAGGGGGCGGGACGCGCAGAGTACCAACGTCCGGCGCCGGTCGTACTTGTCCAGCCGGGTCTTCCTGTCCAGCCTTACCCGAGTGAGACGTCCGCTGAGTGCGTAGCGAGCCTCACCGCCCGGCTCCACACCCATCACGCGATACAGGTCGCGGCTGCTGTGGCTCTCCAGCAACAACCAGGACGTGGTGGCCACCTTGTCCCCGCTGCCTGCGAGAAGGCCGGCGTGGTCGCCGTCCAGCTCGATTCGCCCCTGCTCAGCCGGCTGATCGGGAGCGAGTGCGTCAGCATGCTTCCAGGTCACGGAGATTTCCTGATCTGGATGGTCCGGATCGAAGTCCTTGCAGCCCACCGAGCCGGGAGGAGACGGGCGGCCGGGGACGCACAGCAGGCCGGGGTCGGACGCGTTCCAGCCGAAGAGGGAGGCCCGTTCGTCGAACACGAAAACCTCGACCTCTTCCTGGGCCACGGTGAGGGGATCCTCCCTCTTGCCCAGCCCGGGGTTCACTGTCAGCCGCGTCCATCCCTCGTGCCCGTCGGGGGCCTCGGTCACGGACTCGATGACGCGGTAGCTCCAGCGCTTGTTCTCGGGGTCCTGCAGCCGTTCCCGGCCGACAACGAGCAGACCGGCGCCGGGGCGGACTCCGGTCGCCCCGCTGCGGACCCAGATGGCGGTGGTCCCCGGGCGCATTCGCTGGGCGACAGTAGGAGCGAGCGGTACGGAGTTCCAACAGGCGAGAGCCCGGAGGTCCGCGTCGGTCTCGAAGGTCTGCGGAAGTTGGCCGGCGGCGGGCACCGACTGGACGGGGGTGCCGGCGGGAACGTCCGCTGAGGCAGGGGCTCCCGGCAGGTCCTCGACCGTGAAGGCGAGATCGGCTGTGGCAGAGACTCCGGGACGCAGTTCGTGACCGAGGGCGCGGGCGAGTTCCCGGACTGACTCCAGTTCGGTGGCGGTGCGCAGGAAGCCCTCGTTGGCGATCCGCTCCGTGTAGAAGGAGACCACATCGGCGACGTACGCCCAGCTGTCGAGAAGGGCGCTCGCGGCGTCGTCAGCCGGGAGCGGGGCGCCACCCGCGGCAAGTGCGGCCCGCATGCGTCCGAGGGAGTCGCCATGGGGTGCAATGCGCCACGCGAGTGCGGTCCGCCGGGGCAGGTTGTGCACCTTGGGCGCCACCTGCTCGGAGGCGTCGCAGCCGCAGCCCTCGCGGCATCCGCAGAGTCGGTTCATCGGGCGCCTCGGATCCGGCAGACGATCCGCCCGTTCTCCGGATTGCTCGGGTCGCTGTCTGCCAGCAGCACCTCGCCGACGGCGGCGTCGATGCGGCCTCGCCGTACCTCGTCGTAGGGCGCGACGCCCATCCGGCGGAAGCGCAGGCCCTTCGGGTCGTCCGCGTCGTCGCCCACGTCGACCCGGGCGACGCCTGGCGCCGCCATCGCCGTGGCGACGACGTCGGACAGGAACAGGGGTGTGCCGAAAGTGAAGTTGTCGGGATGGAAGAAGCCGCGGCTGCCGTCGGGCAGCCGGCCCGCCGAGAACGCCCGGGTGAGCGAGGCGGCGACGTCGGCGCGCCGGTGGCCGGGGAGGATGCACACGTCCATGACGATCTCCAGCGGTACGTAGGTCGGTTGCGTCACCTCCACTTCGGCCCCGGCCATCCGGTGGGTCTCCAGCAGCTCCGCGATCTCGACCGGCATGGAACGGTCGTCCGCGAACGCCGCCAGAGGATCCAGGATCACCTCCTGCGCGTACCAGGAGCCCGTCCAGCGCCGACGGCCCACGGCGCGCTGCACACCTGGGTGGCGCATGGCCACGTCGGCGTAGTCGGCGGAGGTGACGGCCCGGAGCGGGGAGCGGAAGGCGTGGGGGGCGAGCGCGCGGACCTCGGCCAGGCTCTCCGGGTCGGCGCCGCCGGCAGCCGGCAGCGGATTGGTGACGGTGACTCCGGCCGGCACGGTGGCGGAGCCAGGGAGAGGAAGAAGGGTTCCCAGAGTGTCTGGCCCGGTGTTGCCGACGGCGCCTCCGCCGATCCGGTACGTGACAACGAGGTCGCTGCCGGGCGCCGGCCTGCGGTCGGACGCGCCGTCGCCGAACCGGAGCCGGACCGTGCCGTCGTCGTCGGTCTCGACGGCGAACGTCGCGGCGAGCCGATCCCCGGGCAGGCGCTCCGCTGCCGGTCGCCACATGCGCAGCCCGTCGTGGACCTGGACCTGCGCCAGGGCGCGGTGGGCGTCGGGCCGCAGTGCGAAAGTGGCGCTGCGGTGCGCCGTCGGTGCGGGTTGGGCCCACGCCAGTCCGGTTCTCGGCAGTCGCGGACGGTTTCGACTGCCCGGCCGGAACGGGCCGAGCGACTCGCCGACGAGAGTGCCGCCGTGGTCGGCGAGGACGATGTTGGCGCGGGCCTCGGCGACGGGGACCGGCAGTCCGCGGGGGTCCCGCTCGTCCTCCGTCACCTGGAGCGGGGCGCGCAGGGCGTCCTCGCCGGCCCAGTGGATCTCCAGCACCTTGTGGCCGGGGTTGAGGGGGTCGTGGTGGAGGATGGGATCACGATCCAGCACGATGGCGTGCGGCCGTGCCGCGGCCGCGGTCCGCCTGCCCTGCCCTGCCGGTCCCAGAATCAAGACGTCCCCGGCCTCCAACTCTGGAGGCTCGGAGTCCGGGTGGACGAGGAAAGCGGACGTGGCGCCTGGCGCCAGGCAGTGCCACTGTGCTCCCCAGGAGTACAGGGCGATCCGGTTGCGCGCCTTGGTCAGCCTGGCTTCGGCGCAGGTCTCGAAGACGAGCGCTCCGGACTCCAGCGCCTCTCGGACAGTCTGGACCGCGGCCGTTCCGTCGGCGGACTGGGTGACGGGCGTGCGCTCGCGTAGCTTCACGACCGACGCGGCCACGCCGTCGGTCTCGAACGCCAGCCAAACACGGGCGCTGACGCTCTCCCGCACCCGGTACCCCAGCAGCCGCGCATGGCGCCGCACGGAGGTGCGCCGACGTGCCGTGCCCAGGTACGCCTCGGCGGCGACCCCGTCCTGCCAGACGGCCAGCCGGTCCCCGAGCGCAGCGAACAGTTCGACGAGGGTAACGACGGGATCGGCCGGACTGTGGTCGGTCCATCCGGGGATCAGGGCGCCGAGCCGGTCCATCAGTCGGCCGCGCAGGGCGTCGTAATCTCGAGCGAGGTAGTCCAGGACCGGGGAAGCGCCGAGTGCGGGCGGGCCGGCAGTGGCTGCGGGAGCACAGTCGAGTTCGGACGGGCAGTCGACGGTGAAGGTGAACGCCGCGCGGGACAGCAGGGGGTCGAAATCGGGCAGCGTGGTCCGCCCGTCCGCTTCGGTCAGCGCGAGGACGTAGGTGGACCAGTCGCCGCTGGAGGAGGTACGGACGACAAGCACACGGTCCAGCACGTCCTCGGCGGTGGCGTGGGTGACAAGTCGCCGGACGGCCCCGTCGACCCCGGGCAGTGGCGCACCGCTCAGGACGGCCTCGGCGGTGTGGGCCCACTCGACCCGTACCGGGTTGATCCGGGGATCCGGACGGACGCCGCCAAGGACACGTACCGTCCCGGCGTGCAGGACCCCGGCTTCGACCGATTCGAGCAGGCGTACCAGCAGGGTCTGCCTGCTGGGCACTTCGGGCACGTGGCCGGGCGTGCCCGGCGCGTTGGTCAGCACCTCGACTGTGTCGATGCCGTTGGGCCTGGAGTCGGTCTGCTGACGCACCAGGGCGCGCCTCGCCTCGCGGTCGACGGTGCCGGCAAGGACGTCCGCCAGGGCTTCGGGCGACGGGCTCACTGCGCGCTCCCAAGCACTCCGCCGACCGTCATCGTCCGGGGCGCGCCGACGACGGCGCCCGCCCGCAGCGGCGCGTAGACCACGGTGACCTCCACAGCGGACTCCTCTGCCCGGACGCGGACGTCCTCGACCCTGATCAGGTCTCCCAGCCACTGCTGGAGGCTGCCTTGCACGAGGGAGCGGGTGACGCCGGCGAGTTCGTCCCCGGCCGGTGCGAAGACGAGGGCGTGGACGCCGCTGCCGAAGTCGGGCCGGTTGATTCGCTCCCCCGGCCGGGTGAAGAGCACCGCCTCCACGAGCCCGCGCAGGTAGGCGTCCTCATCGGAACGCCGGAGCCGCCCGCGGCGGTCCAGTCGCAGGGGGAAAGCAAGGTGTGCCGCCTGGCCTCCGGTCATGTGAGCCTCACTCGGTGCTGGGCGGCGGCAACGATCAATGGCACGCCGGTCGGCACGCAGGTTGCGAAGCCGCCCTGGATGACCAGGGGACGGCCCATGGACGTCACGCGGACGCTCCCGACGGACCATGACGCGGTGGCGCAGGGTCCGCCGGAGACGGGCGGGAAGGGGCAGCCGAGCAACGCCCAGGGCGCGCCCGTGGTGACGGCCGGAGCGCCGGCCAGCCGTACCCGGGGGCTCGTCTCGGTGGGCTGTGCCGCGCCACCGTGGACACAACGCACAGCGGCTCCGACCTGCACCGCGACACCGGGCATCAGATCACCTCCAGTGCGCCGTTGTTGACGGAGACCGAGGCTGGGGTCAGTTTCACGCTGGAGGTGCCGATCGAGAACTCGATGCCCGCGGAGGTGCAGGCGATCTTCATGGGTACGGCCGCGGCCGGGGCACCGACCTCGACTGTCAGTCCGCCCACGCCCGGCAGATCGCTGAGGGTGATCGTGACGGAGTCCGTCTTCCAGACCTTCACGGCGGGGAGGGCGGGCGTGGGCGCGCGTTGCATCGTCGCCCAGGTCGCCCCGGCGAGGATCGGGTACTGAGGGTTGCCCTGCTCGAACTCCACCCAGACCGAGGCGCCCATCGGGGGAACGGCATAGAACCCCACACCGGGTCCGGCGTACGGAACGCAAGCCTCGGCCCAGGACAGCCTGCCGTCTCCGAGGGCGGCCGGGACGGAGACCTGGACCCGGCCGCGTCCCTGCGGATCGAGGTTCTGGACCACGGTCCCCCGGTACTTCCCGTAGTAACGGGTCTCGTTCTCCATCAGATGACCCCGCCCACCGGCAGCACCGGCGCCAGCGCGCCGTGGCCGTCCCTGGCCAGGACGAAGGACGCCTGGTAGCCGCCGATCGTCAGTTCGTGCCGGACCTCGCGCACGTACCACAACCCGTCGTGGGACCAGCCGGCGCCGCGTACGCCGACCAGGGCACGGGGACGGAGGACGGCGCCGTACCGGACGCCGTCGAGCCGCCCTTCCGCGATCACAGCGTCGAGGGACCGGTCGACCTCCGCGCTAGCCTCTGCATAGGCGGCGACGGTACTGCTGGTCGCCCCGCGCAGACGGCGGACCCTGGTCTGTCCGAGGTTGGCGGCGGCGAACGGGACGGCGGCCAGGGGCCGGCGTACACCGACGGGCACCACCACCGGTACCGCGAGTCCGGTCTGACGATCCATCACCTTGCCCTGGATGGCGACCGGGCCAAGGGCTTCGGTACGGAAGTGGATCTCAGTGACGTTGGTCTGCGGACCCAGGTCGACCGAGAGCGCGGGCTGCGGTGGACCAGTGCGCACAGCGGGCCCCCAGTAGAAGGTGCTGGTGCCCGGCGCCGGCCCGGGCATGGCGTACGCGACGTGCCCGTGGTCGCGGGCCAGCGCGTTGAGATGGGCCAGATCGGTGCCGTGCTGTGTGGGGATCCGGTCGATGGGCAGCGGCGGATCGAGCACAGGCGGGGGAACAGCCCGGGGCAGGACGCCGCGGGCGGCGTAGGGGGCGAGAACGCGGAGCACCTGCGCGTACGCGTCCATCGCCGGATGCTCGACGTCGCGCTCCTCGCGGTCGAGCAGGTACGAGACGTCCTCCCCCGTGACGGACAGGGTCGCCGCTCCGGGACCGTCTCCGGGAGCGAGTTTCACCTCGGTGACGATCCCGTCAGAGAGGACGAACGGCACCACCCCGAGGTGGACCACGATCACGACCCGCGAGAACGCGGCCAGGGGCGGGCCGGTCAGCCCAGGCACGTCGACGGCTCCCGCAGTCGCGGACCGTCCGGCGTCGAGGGTCAGGGTGAACACCGACCGCTCGCTGTCGTTCTCGGTCACCTCCACGGACCGAACGCGGGCGGTGAGGGGTCCGGGGAGTGGTACGGGGAGGCTGGGCCCGGCGAGCACGGTCAGCCGGAGTCCGAGCGAGGCCAACGGTTCACACCTCCGGAACGGGGATGACGAGGAGGGAGCCCTCTGCGTGCGGCCCGACCAGTTCGTCGGGGTCGAGCGCACCGTTGGCATCGGCGATGAGCCAGAAGGCGGTGGGGTCCCCCAGATGACGCGCGGCGATGAGGTCCATGCGGTCCCCCGGGCCGACCTGATGGAGTGCGAGGACACGCGCCTGCCGCGGGTCGGAAAGGGGGCGCCGACGCAGGTGGCGGACCTGGCGGACGCCTCCTGCCCCGTCGGTCACGGAGGCGGTGACGATGTCGACGGCGGCGTAGCGGCTCGGTCCGGGCATGTCAGCTCGCGGCCGTGGTGAGGGTGGAGACGGCCCCGGAGACCGCCGCGGTCGTGGCCATGGCTTCCTTGAGGACCTGGTGGACGAGGAACAGGGCGTAACCGGGATCGCTCACCGGAAGGTCGTGGTACGAGAGGACCTGGGCGGAGAGTTCGACAGCGGCCCGGACCGGATTGAGTTCCGCGTCGAATGCCTGCTCGGTGATGGACAGGCTCTCCAGCCGGATGGGCACCACCCGCGCGGGTCCCCACACGAGCAGGGTCAGCGGCCCTTCCGGGGGCAGCACTCCGATGGTTCCGGCCTGCAGAAGGACGGAGTTGGCGATGACGAGGGCACTGCTCGGGTAGAGCAGCATCTCGAGCGCAGCCAACTGGGGGCCGATCCCCGTCGCCGCCGCCACGGGATCGCCGCTCTCCAGCTGGTCGGCGGCGTCCACCTCGACCGTCATGGTGACCGACTCAAGCGGTGCGCCCCAGATGCGGTGCGCATCCTCGGGTGCGGTCGGGGTCTCCTTGGGGGCGGAGCGGGGACGCACGGAACGCGTCACAGAATCCGGGTTGTACTGGAAGATCACGATTCGGGCGAGCGGATTGGCCCGCGTGACGGCCACGATGGCGCCCCGCAGAGTCCGCGGACTTCCCGGAAAGGTGCTCATGACCAAGAGGCTGCACCGCGGGCGTCACGCCGACGTCACCCGCCCGTCACACCCCTACGTCGCGTCACCCGACCACCACACGCTTCACCCTCGGAGCGAGGGTGTCGACGTCGAATATCGCGCGGCACCTCGGCATCTTCGACCCGAGCGGACAGGACGGGACGCTGCGACGGCTGCGACCCAGCAGGAAGGACGAGGATGACTGGTACGCACGGAAGGATCGACGCCCTGCAGCACAGGGGCACCTCTGGGGGCGCGTCCACTCGACGGCGCCCCGGAGGCCGGGTCCGACAGCGAGTCGCCGTCATCCTGACGGGCGAGTTCCGGCTGACCGTGGAAGGGCGGGAGACGGAGCTGCCCGGGGGCGCACAGCGGCTGGTGGCGCTGCTCGCCCTACGAGGCCGTACAGCCCGCAGCGCGCTGGCCGGCACACTGTGGCCGGAGACGGACGAGCAGCGGGCTCTGGCCCGACTGCGCACCGCGATCTGGCGGGTCAACCAGGTTGTACCACAGCTCGTCGAGAGCCTGGGCGAGCAGGTCGATCTCACCGTGCACGCCGAGATCGACATCCGGGGACAGATTGAGCGCTCGATGGGCGTGCTGGGCGGCGGAACGGTCGACGCGGCCACGTGGGCAGCAGGCGTTCCGACCCAGGACCTGCTGCCGGACTGGCATGACGAATGGCTGATCGACGATCGCGAGCGTTTGCGTCAGCTGCGGCTCCACACCCTGGAGGACATTGCCGAGCAGTTGTGCACGCAAGGTCACTACGGGCTCGCGATCGATGCCGCTCTGACTTCCCTGCGCGCCGACGCCCTGCGTGAGAGTGCACACCGGGCGGTGCTCCGGGTGCACCTCGCAGAGGGCAATATCGCCGAGGCCCGGCGGGCCTATCAGATTTGCGTGGAAACCTTCGAACGAGAACTCGGCGTCCAGCCCACGCCGGCGACAAGCGCCCTACTCGCAGCCTACCCGCCCTCAGTGGCCAAGCCGCGATCCCTACCTGCCACCGCTGCGCCCTCGGCCGGGACTCGGCCCTGGTGACAACGCCCGCGAGGTCCGGTCCAACCACGACACTGGTCCTCCAGCAGGACAGTGGACCACCGATCACGGGCGAACATGGGGAACGCGCCTCTTCGAGCGTGCCTTCGGAGGAGTTGATCCCTGATATCAAGAACTCGACGAACCGGACCGGGTCCAGCCGGCGCTCGCCCGCGCGAGGCGGCCTGGGACGTGTTCTGCCCGGAGGAGAACGAGGTCGTGAGCGGAGCATGCCCTCGCAGCGCAACCGCGCCCGCTGGTAACTTCAGCCGCTCGACATCGCCCCAGGTCAGACAGCAAAGCCCTTGTGGAGCACGAGGATTGGCACGGCCGATCACGACTGGCGTCGTCGCTGAAAGGCCCCGTACACGCGCAGTAGCGCCGTGTACGGGGCCTCAAGTCGAAACCGTCGAGTTACCGACTACAACCTTTGTCGGAACTGTGATCGTCCACAGCGACCCGAGTGGGTCGGCTGTGTTCGGCAAGCCTTGAAAACGGCTCGCCCGGCTCCTCTCACCGGTAGACCTCGATCCTGTTGGCGTTGATGTCGGTCAAGACGCCGATAATGGCGCTGTAGCGCGGCGAGGTGCTGGAGTTCACCGGGAGCAGCAAGGTGTCCTGCGCGTAGATGGCAGCTTCACGCACGTTGTCGAGACTCAGCGACTGGGTCGTCCTCGACCTGATCTCAGTGCCTGCGTTGATGCGCCTGGTGGCGAGGTTGAAGTAGACGGCCAGTAGCTGCTTACCCAGAATGCTCTTCGGCGCGTTGCTGCCGTTGAACGCTGCCGCGGCCTCGTTGACTGACAGGACCCCGTTCCGGTCGGTGTCGTACCGCTGGTCGGTCGCCTGGATGCGCGCCAGGAATTCGGCGGCCCACAGTTCTTCGTGGTTCTTCCAGAACCCTTGGGACAGCGGGTTGCGGGTAGCCGGTACGACGGTGATGGACGTGGAGGCCGAGTCGGTGACCGGCGCGAAGGTGCAGGCGCCGCCGGCGTTCCGGTAGCTCACGGACACGACATCGGTGTACATCGTTCCCGGCAGGGCCAGGAGCGTCGGCCGAGCCGTGAAGACGATCCGCCGATCACCGGAGCCGGCCGGCAGGTCGCCCACGTTCCAGACCAAGGTGCGGGTGCCGTCGCCGTTCAGCGTCACCGAACCGGGCCTGGGGCCGGTGCCGGAATCGAGCGCCTGACTGTAGTAAACCCCGGCCGGCAGGGTGTCGGTGACCGTGACGCCGGAAGCGCCGCCGCTGCCCGTGTTCGCGTAGGTGATGGTGTACGTGACGGCCTCACCCGCATTGACCGCGGCCGTGGCGGACTTGTCCACCGTTAGCACCGGGGCGTGCACCGTGGTCGTGGCCTGCGCCGCATTGTCGTCCGTGTACGGGTCTGGCACCCCGCCGGTGTCGGTTCCCGTGACGGTGACACGGTTGGTGAGCACCGTACCGTCAGCCGTATCGCACGGCACCTGATACGTGAAGCCCGGTGTGACGGTCGTCGTGGCGCCATTGGCCAGGTCGGGCAGCGAGCGCTGCTGCGTGGTGCCGTCGGGCAGAGTGTCCGTGACACGGATGTTCATGGCGGTACCGGGTCCGAGGTCGGAGACGGTGGTGGTGTAGTTCACGGTGTCACCGCCGGTGGCGTCGGCGCGGTCGGCGGTCTTGAAGATCGCCAGGTCGGCCTTCTGCGTCATCGCGCGCACGTCGTCCTCGGTCAGCTCCTCCGGCGTGTTCGGACGGGCGCCGTCGGCGAAGAAGTCGACATTGAGCCGGGGGTTGTACTGGATGTTTGCCCAGTCGTCGTAGCCGCGCAGAGCCTCGCCGGGGGACTTGTCGTCGCACCCCGTTTCGACGGACGTGATGCGGTTGATGTCGGCAGCGACGCGCGACTCCTCATCGCCCTTCTCCCCGTTCCAGTCGATGGGACCGGCCGTGGCTGGTACCACCTCGGCCTTGCCGTTGGCCCCGTAGACCGTGTTGCGCTCCGGGTGGGGCGTTCCGTACAAGCCTTCGTTCTCGTCGAGCTCCTTCTCATCGAGCTCAGTGAACTCGTTGATCCCGAGCGCCGTGCCTCTGGCCATGCTGCTGAAGTCGAGGGGCCTCGACGTGTCGAGATCAGGAAACTGGAGCGTGTAGTTCATCACGCTGAGGTAGTTGGGCTTGCAGTTGACGTCGTCGGCACCTCCGTGCCCCAGGCTGAGAGTGTGCCCGAGCTCGTGCATGAACGTGGAGGATTCGGCCGCCTTCCGTCCGCCGGCGCTGTTGATCGTGTCCGCGTCCCAAGAGCCGAGCGTCACGATGAAGTCGTTGCCGCCCTTAAAAGTCGCATCTTCGTCCCGTTCGGACGAGCCCGAGGACTTTGGCTTCTCGGCGAACTTGTTGGCGAAGATCATGTAGCGATAGACCTGGCGCTTCGCCTGCAGGATGGCTGCGCAGTTCGAAGCGGCGCGGTCGGCCGGTGTGCCGAAGAACCCCGTGCACGGTTCGGCAGGGTGGCCGCTCTTGAGGTCGTTGAAGTCGTCCTGCGCGCCGGGGCCGTCGCTCTTGAACAGAATGGTCGGCACGTCCGGCAACGGCTCGCCCTCGACCGCGTGCAGGTTGATCCCCCTGAACTTTGGGCTGTCCGTGGGGCCGTACGGGTCGACCGGCGCTTCGGCGAACGCCTTGACCACGTCCGCGAGGGCTCCCGGCTGCGGCTTGTCCTTGGCCATGTAGTCGGCCTCGACAAACAGGTCCTTGCGGTAGGGGACGGCGCCGTACGGCGAGTCACCGAGGGGCAGCTCGGGGAACCCGTCGTTGTCGAAGTCCATCCCCTTGCCCGGGACTTCCCAGGTGTTCATGATGCCGTCGCCATCGCTGTCGGTCGTCTTCGCGAGGCCGACGCAGAACGGTGTGGTGATGGTGAAGAAGCCGCGGGCCGAGTCTTCCCCGCTACCCTCGCTCTCACCGGCAAGGGTCGGCTGGCCCGCGCCCTGTTGGGTGGTGAGTCCACCACCGGTGAAGATGCAGGTGTTCAGGTCGAACATGAGGTTCAGGTCGGCGCTGCCGGAATTCGTCCACCTGATGGGGCCGTCCTCAGTCAGGTCGTCTTGGTCCCACAGTTGCATCTGGATGGCAACGGGGTTGTGGGTGGTGTCCACCGTGGCCGTGCGAACCCAATTGGTCCGGAAGTCGGAGCCGTGGCCGCAGCAGTAACTGTCCCTGCCGTCGAACAGCCCTTGGTGGTCGATCTCGAACTTCGGATAGTAGTCGTTGCCACATGACTCACCGACACCTTCGTCGCACGAAAGCTCGACGACTCGGTAGAGGCTGACGGTGATCTCCTGCGTGGCGGCCTGGGCCGGCGTGGGTTCGACGGCGGCCACACCCGCCAGCACCAGCAGGAACACGCCGAGTAGACGTACGAACGAATTGACCCTTGGCATCCGGTGGACTCCCTCAAGAGGCGAGTGACGGTGGGGCGGATCGCTGGCCAGATGCTTGCACCGGAGACTCGTTTGGACGCGGCAACACGCTGTGTCACCACTCGGTGTCCGCTGGGCGTCGCCGGGGCGGCGGTTCCTGAGGATGGTCTGACCGTCGGATGACTCGCGGTCCGATCGCGGGTTCAGCCGGCGGCGGGCCCCCGGCCGGGGAGAGAGGCGGGCGATCTCCCGGGCGCGTCCATAACGGCCGCCCACCTGCGCAAGGAGTAAGCCTTGCGGCGGTACCCCCTGTGCCGACGCCGGTGACAACGCGCGAGGGCCCCGGCATGGTTCCGTCCGCGACCCGTGCCGCGAGTTCAGGGGCGACCTCGGGTAGCCACCAGCGACCGACAGCCAGGGCCGGGTCAGTCGCAGTCCTCCAACGCGTACACGAGGAAGGCGAAGTGCCCAGCAGGGCAAGAGTCCCCGGAGCCGGGCGGAGGCCGCGGACATACTCACTCTTGTCCTCCGACACCAGCAAGGCCGACGGGACATGATCGGGACCGATGCTGACTACTTGCTGACGCCGATCCCGGCAGCACGCAGCTGACCTGCGGCGACGCCAAATGGTCAGATCTTGAACCTGAACATGGTGCGCAGCACTATGGACTCCTCTAAGACGGCTCCCTGCCTGCTTCCTGCAGGTCAAGGGCGGCCTCGACTGTACACCGGCAGGCCCCGATCGATGCTTGTGAGGAACATCGATTCGGCCGGGCGAGGCGGGTTCCCTTCTGGGCTTTCGTGCCGTCACAGACGACTGTTCAAATGTTCAAAAGATTTTCCGGGAACGCCTGACGACTCATGCTGACCGGACGCTGACTTACTTGATGTTCCATCAGACGTGCGGGAGGTCGCTTGGCACGCGGATGACGTGCACCTACGCACCATTCTCGGGCACCCACGTCAGTCTGGTTCATGGGACACGGCCCCCTTAGTCCTCTGCCGGTCGACCATCCCGGAAGCCGGTTCGCTGCCCGCCTCTCGCCCGGGCCGAAGCCCAGGTCACGCCCCTGCGCGCTTGCGTGCGCCGCCCCCTCTTCCGTACGGACCAGCGGGTGGTGAGCCGCCCCCTCACACCGCGAAGGAGAGCCGTTGAAGCCGACCCAGGAAGTGCTCCAGGACCTGACCCGGCCCTCGAACGATCCTGACCTGTCGTGGCGCGGTACGGGCCGGGTGCTGACGGAGCACTGAACGGGTTCAGCACAGACCGAAGGGCGGCTTCAGGTAGCTGGGGCGGCCGAGCCAAGGACGCGGCTCGGGGAGCGAACGTCTCCTGCGGGAAGGGGAAGCCCCAGGGCTTGTTCCGGATCACGGTTGAGGCGAGGCGGCCGATCTCGTCGGATCCGCGAGCACCGTGACCGTTCCCTCCGACGACCACGGACAGGCCATCGGCGCCGAGCTGACCGATGTACGGGTAGCGGGTGGGGGTCTTGTCGACCACGCAGCATGCCTCGCGCACGGAGACCGGCTCCAGCCCCGGGAGCAGGGTACGGGCCATTCTGAGAGTGAAGTTCGACTGGCGCGGCGCGATTTCGCTGCCCCGCGCACCACGCGAGCGATTCCCCCGCCGTCCGCAACTCCCTCACAGCTTCCGCGCTCCCAGGCGCGGGACGATGTGCACGTTGATCGAGCTGTCGACGTGCTCGCCGGTGGAGTAGTCCGTCATCCGGCGCTGCCGGAGCCGCCACTGCTTGGCGTACTCCTCGACCGTCAGCCGGCCCAGCTCCCGACGGGCCGCCGCCACCGACGGCGCCGTGGTCTTCTTCTCCGCATACAGCTGCGTGAGCCGCTGCTCTCACCCGATGACGCCGGCTGGACCGTTCGGCAGAGTGGCCCCGTGCTGCTGCGGGATGGCGTCGAACGGTCTCTCGCGGTGTGTCAAGCAGCCAGTTCCCGGGGCCCGACCGAAATCGGGTGCCAGTTACGCCGAGGCGCCAACGGGTGTGGCTCCTTGAGCTCCACGTGCTGGGTTGGTGCCTGCCATCGACGAGGAATGGGGCACGGTGTGAGCGGAACGTCGATGCTGTGACGCCGGCAGAGCCGTGAGCGGAACGCGGGTGGTGCTGTGCCGTGGCTGGACGTCGGCCGTTAAGTGACTGTCCAACAGACTTAGGCGGACACGAAGCGGCATCGTCAGAGACATCGGCCGCCGACGTGCCCGCCTGGGCTACGGCGCGCTGAGAGGGGGTCGACGCCGCCCCGGCCAACGCCCATCTTTGGCGCGAGATTGCCGAGGCCGGACTCCATTCATGGACGAAACAGCCGGCCTGCCGCTGCCCTGCCGCGTGGACAATGGCGAACGTCAGGAACTCGGCGGTCTGAGTGAGCACCCCCGAGCCTCACCTGGGAGGAGTCAGCAGCGTGGCCCACCGGGCATGCTGATGCACCCGGGCGAACATTCCGCGTTCTGATCCAACATTTCGCCGAGGTCCGCGAGCTGGTCTTCGTCGAGCACGATCCGCAACCCCTTGCTGGACAGGTGGATGTTCGCCTCCGGGACGTCAAGCGTGTCCTCGCACTCCTGCTCCAGAGAGTCAGGCACCTTGGATTCGTCGGACATGATTTTCCCTTCTCGGCCGTTACGGAACGACCTAACCGAAATAGCCAGCCATCTTCACGTAGATACGACGCTTGTCCTCGGGCGTGCACGTGGTAATCAGGCGCGATCCGGTGTTCTTGCTGTCGCGTACGCGGCACGTCCCACCGCAAAGATACCGAATTTCGCACGTCTTACAGCCCTCGACATGGTCGACGTCGACCTGTGTTGCCAGTCCCGCCACCAGGTCAACAATGTTCCGCACGGGCATATCGTCGATATGGCAGACCTTCCCGTCCAGCAAGTGGCACGGGTAGACCGACCCATCGGGTCCGATCACCATCTGATCAGCGTATCCGCATGTTGCCATGTATCGCGTGATCTCGGGAGCAGCACCGTTGACCGCTGCGAGAAGTTCGCTCACTTCCTCTCGCGACGCCGGCCCAGCGGGGTCAATCTGGGTGCCGCGACCGTGCGGCATGATGCCGTAGGTGAACTTGAAGGCGACGTTCGGCGCACCCGCGAAGCGATCTCGTAGCTGAGGGAATTTCTGCACCCAGTTGGGCCACGTGGCGGGCACGATCGTCATTCCGATGCGCGTCGGAGTGCCCAGTTCGACCAACCTGTCAACCGCCGCGATTGCATGCTTGAAGGAGTTACGGCCGCGGATGGCGTCGTGTGACTCGGCGTCGGGTCCATCGATGCTGATCTGCACCAAGTCGGCCAGCGGATGAATTTGCTCGGCCAGCTTGGGAATCAGCAGGCCGTTGCTGAACAGGGTCACCTTCATGCGGTGCTCCTTGGCGACCGCCATGAGCTCGAGGCAGCCGCGATGCATCAGTGCTTCACCTCCGGTGAAAAGCACCTGCTGGCCCCCGAGCGCGGCGAAGTCGTCGATGAACCTGCGCCACCGCGCCGTCGGGAGCTCGTTTGCGCGATCGATGTGCGGGCTCGAATCCGCATAGCAGTGGGCGCATTCGAGCTGACAGGCCTGCGTCAGGTGGAGGCGGGCGAACACCGTGACGCCTACGGGTGTGCGGTCACGGTAGCCCGTCAACCCGCGAATGAGCCCGGAGGTCGCCAGGCGAGACACGACCTTCGAAACTTCGCTCCATCCCACGTCGTTCGCGATGCTGAGCGGCGACTCGCCGGCCACGAGCCTGACGATGAGTCGGTGCTGTGCGTCGTCCGCAACGGCCAGCGCCGCCTCCTGGACGCCGACCCAGACGTGAGAACCGTTCACCGGCTCGTGGTGCAGTTCGTTGACCAGTGGCACGGGTTCGTCGAGCGCGAGCGTGAGCTCCGTGGGTCCCGAGTCAGTCGGCGCTGCGCTCAGAGTGACATGTCCAGCCCGCTGGTCGGCTGCTCGCTGTACCAGCGTGCGCATTTCTTCTTGCAACGCAAGTGTGGAGATTTCCGGTGGGCGGGCTTTGGACGGGCATGAGCCGCACCCGGATGTGTTCGCGACGTTCAGGAGCGGCAGCTGTTTCAGCATTCCGCCTCCATTCGTAGGGACCGGAAGCCTCCATACCCGTGCTGAACCTGCTCGAGGTGCCGCCGTTTGGCATGCGGGCTTCATTCGGATGGGTTAACGTGACGGCCTTCTACCGGCCAATTCGAAGACGACGACGCCCGTCGCGCCTACGCTTGGCACGTGCGCCGGGTCGCCTCCGATTTTCGATGATAGGGCGGGAGAACAGTTGAGGAACACTGAAACGCCGTGGATTCTCGGACTCAGCGCCGCGCACAATGGTGGTGCGTGTCTGTTGCACGGAACCGAGATCGTCGCCGCCATCCAGGAGGAACGGCTCTCAGGCATCAAGCGCGACCGCACCTACGGCGCCCGCATCAGCCTGGCCACCGAGTACTGTCTTCGCCATGCCGGGATCGAGCCAGCACAATTGGACACCGTCGTGCTGTGCGTGCAGGGGGAGGCAGGTCTGGCCGAGCAGGACGTGAGCCTGAATCAACAACTGCGCCAAAGCTTTCATAGGATTCCTACTCTGCGGATTTCGCACCACCTCGGCCACGCCATCAGCGCCTACGCCGTGTCGGGCTTCTCGGATGCCGCCATCCTCGTCGTGGATGGAATGGGGTCACCCGAGCAAGATCTCAGCGAAGAGGAGCACCGCGCCGTCATCGGCGCACCCTGCGGCTGGGAGATCATCTCGGCGTACGAGGCATCGGGAACGACCGTCCGCCCCATCGCCAAACAGCTTGTCCCGGAAGGCAAGTGGCTGGACCGCGCCGGCGAGGGGATGCCCAGCTTCGGCAGTATCGGCGGCATGTACTCCGCCGTCGCTCAGCAGATCTTCGGCAACCCGATGGACGCAGGCAAGGTCATAGGGCTGGCTCCGTTCGGTACGCCCTCGTTCCAGCCGCACGAATTCGTGTCCGTGAGAGACGGCCTTGCGACGTTCGCCACTACGGTCCCGGAGCAGTTTCGACACTCCGATCGATGGCCTCTGCGCCAGCGCGAGTACGCAGACCTCGCCGCCTCGGTTCAATCTGCCCTCGAAGAGGCGATCTTGGCGTTGGTGAGCCGGTTGCGCGCGGCGTCCACCTCGGCGTACCTGTGCTACTCCGGCGGCGTGGCGCTGAACTGTCTGGTCAACGAACGCCTGATGCACGAGTCCGGCTTCTCCGACGTCTTCGTCGCGCCCTTCGCCGAAGACAGCGGACCTGCCGTCGGCGCCGCGTTCTACGGACTCTGGCGTCACCGCCAGCACCGCCCGGCCAGGCTGGTGAGGGAGGGGTTCGGGCACCGCTACGACCCGAGCGAGGTGCGCGAAGCCATCCGATCGGTCCCGCTTGTCGCCGTGTGCCCGGGCCGGGAGGTGACCGACATTACCGACGTCGCTGCGGACCGGTTGAAGCACGGACAGCTCGGAGCGTGGTTCGACGGCAGGAGTGAACTAGGCCCACGCGCGCTGGGGCAGCGCAGCATCGTGGGCGATCCTCGCCACGCGGAGCACAAGGTGAGGCTGAATCGCGACGTCAAGCAGCGAGAGGCGTTCCGCCCGTTCGCACCATCGGTGCTCGCCGAACACGTCCATACCTGGTTCGACGTCGACAAGGCCCGGTGCGACAGCCCGTTCATGCTGCGCACGCTCACTTTCCGACCGGGCTGCGGATCGCGGGTGCCCGCCGTCGCACACATCGACGACAGCGCACGCGTGCAATCCGTTCACGAAGAGCTCCAACCACGCTTCCACGCGCTGATCCGGCGCTTCCATGAGCAGACCGGCGTGCCGATGATCTTGAATACGTCTCTGAACGGTTCCGGGCAGCCCATCGTCGAGACGCCCTCCGACGCGTTGTGGACGATGCTCGAACTGGGGCTGGACTTCGCGGTGATCGAAGGCGTGCTCGTTGAGCCGGCGGCGGACTTCGATTCCATGCTGGGACTGGTGCCTGTCATCGCCGCCGACGGTTACACCGTCGACTATTCGTTCCCGCCAGGGCCGACGGCCTCGGTCAGGAGCCGGGCGTCGGCCGTCGCCTTCAAGGTGGTCACACCTTGGGGCAGTAGACTCCAGCCAGTCTCTGCGAAGGCCCTGTCCGTGCTGGCGATGATCGACGGCGTGGCGACCGGTCACGAAATCCACGAGCGGCTTCGGCGCGACCAGAACGACGAACTCACCGCCGCCCAGCTGACCCGGACGATGCGGTTTCTTCGCCGAACCCGGATCGTGAATTTCCGGGCAAGGTTGCCGTCAATTTCATTGGTTGATCACCAGGAGGTTGTAGCATCGTGACGGGCAGCGACACGGTGACACGTGGTCGGGTCAACAGCTTCGTGTCCTACACGGCCGCCGAGCTCCGGCACCGCTGGCGACGGGCCGACAACATCCCCGAATCATTTCCATCCATTGCCGCCCGCGTCCTCTCGGATGGCCTCGCCCGCGAACCCGTCACGGGCGCCGACGTCCTGCACTGGGTGCTCGACGGCGCCGAGCTCCCCTTTCAGCCGCGGCTCGACGAGACCTTCGGGCAACCGCCCGTCACGCTCTACCACGACGGCGAGTTTCAGCTCGACGCACTGTATTGGGTCCAGAGCAGCACCGACGTGCACGGGCACGGGTTCTCCGGTGCCTTCGCCGTCCTGGATGGTCAGAGCGTCCACACCCAGTTCGAATTCGCCGAAACACACCGCGTCGACGACCACTTCATGGTCGGTCAGGTCGTCGCCACAGAGGCGAAGTTGCTCGACGTCGGAGCCGTGCACGAGATTCACGAAGGCACCGCCCTGATCCACTCTGTCGTGCATCTTGGTTGCCCAAGCGTCACCCTGGTGGCTCGCACCTGCGGGCATTCCGCCCCTATCCCGGAGTACGCCTACTTTCCGCCCGCCATCGCTCTGGACCCCAGCAAGGACGATCCCCTTCGCACGCGCACGGTGCAGTTGGTCAGAATGCTGATCCGTTCCGGGAACACGGGGCTTGGCCAGACGGTGAAGACTCTGCTCTCCCGTTGCGACGTGCACACGGCGTTCCTGGTGGTGCGCGAACTCAGTCGCAACGCGGCGGCCTCGGCACTAGTGCATGCCGCGCTCGGGTGGTCGGACGCGCGGTGGCCGGGATTGGCGGGGCCGTTTGGCGACGCCGTGGTTACCGAGTTGCGCCATGTCGGCGCCGTGACGATGTTGCACCGCGTCACCGAGCCCGACCACCGGGTGGTACTCGGGGCCCTGGCCGCGCTAGACGAGCCCTCACAGGTGCGTATGTTTCTGCAGAAGCATGCAACCGCGGAACCCGATTCGCTCATCGCGGGTTTCGTACGGGCCGTGCAGGAGACCGGCACACTGAACATCCCCGCCGAGAGACCCTTTGACCACATGATGCTCCGACCGTTGGCGGGCGAGGCAGCAAGATGATTGACACCAGCGCCCGCGTCACCGGCCAGCTTGGTCAGTGGGCCACGATCGTGCCCGGGCTCGCCCCCGCCGCGTGTGCGGAGCTCGCCGAACGGTGCAGGTCTCTCGATATCGTCGCCCCTGGCGTCGTCGGCCAGAAGTCCTTGCCCGATTACCGCGTTGGGCATTCACGTCTGCTTCCGCGGTCGGCGGTGTTCGAGGACATCTATCAACTCATCTGGGAGGCAGGCGAAGCACTGAACCGTCGTTACTTCGAGCTGGACGTCTGCGAGATCGTCAAGCCCCCGCAGTTCCTCGAGTACGTCGGAGGCCACGGGCACTTCCACTGGCACAACGACTATGGCCTCGAACGGCCCTTGTCCAATCGGAAGTTGACCGTCAGCATCCAACTCAGCGATGGCCGCGACTACGAGGGCGGTGACTTCGAGGTGTTCGGCACACCGCAGCCCATGCCGAGGGCACAGGGCAGCATCGTCGTGCTCCCGGCCTTCGTACACCACAAGGTCACACCCGTCACATCCGGAACCAGGTGCGCATTGGTTGGATGGCTGGCCGGACCGCCATTGCGATAGAGGCGTCAGCCCTCGAAGGTCACGCCATCACGTAACGCCCCCAGGCACCGGGGGGGGGGACGACGCGCACCTGATCTTCGGCGAGAATCGCGTCAAGGTCGTCGGGCCGGGCCTGGTGGCGGCCGATAATGTCGGTGAGGTGGCGGCGCTGCTGTTCGCGGGCCGCGATGGAGGTAGGCGTCGAGTCTGGATTCGGCGGCTGCGTCGATCTGACGACCTTACCGAATGCATGGCGATCTAGCGATCCGTGCGGCTGAGGTGTGGCGGCTCCCCTCCGAGGGGCTGGGAGCGCTGATGGCCGCGCTCCCGGCTCGATGGCCTCGGCAGCGTGGAACCCGCGGACGGTAGCCCCGTGGAGTACTCCGTCATCTTCCACTGCCGGGGCCGCCACTGCTTCGCGTACTCCTCGACCGTCTGCTGGCCCAGCTCGCGGCGCGCCGCCGCCGCTGAGGGCGCCGTGGTCTTCTTCTCCGCACACAGCTGCGTAAGTCGCTCCATCGCGTCGTCCTGCGTGCCGTATCCGGAATCCTCTCGCTGCTTGCCGAGCGCATCCCGGAAGCAGATCAACGGGTGGGCCTGAATAAGGCCGACCGCGGCCCGTGGTTCGTGAGCTCAGCTCGGAGCGATCGTCACGATGTCAGGCGCGATGTCCAAGACCAGGAGCGCCGCCGCCACATGGGTGGGGTTGTCCTCCACCTTGACGGTCGAGAGCTCGTTGGCGCGTGAGACGCGCCGTTCGACGGTGTTGCGGTGCGCGTAGAGGTCGGCGGCTGCCCGGGTGGTGCTGAAGCCGCACTGCACGTAGGTGAGCAGTGCCTGCCGCAGCGCTGTGTCGGCTTCGGCCAATGGCCCGAGGGTGTTGATGACGAACCGACGTGCGCCGGGCCGGTCCTGCGTGAGCGCGTCGATCAGCTCGACGTCGGCGTAGGCGGTGAATCGCCGGGCGGACCCCAGCCGGATCACGAGCGCCTGCGCCGCGAGGGCGTCCTGGTGGCTGGAGCGGAATCCTTCGAGACCGCGTCCCGGCCTTCCCACCGCCGCGCGGACCTCGTCGGTCGGCGCGAGGTCCTTCTCCAGGTGGTGAAGGTCCGGGACGGCTTCCCCCGAGAGCCAGATCCACCGCGACGTGGCGCTGGCGCGCGCCACCAGGGCGCTCCGGCCGGCGGCGGAGGAGCGCACGGCGGCGATCGCCTCTTCCAGGGCACCAGCCTGCTGGGGATCGTCGACCCAGAGGACGAGGCCCACGTGCCACCGCGCCATCCGGTAGCGCAGGCGTCCTTCGGCGAGGTCCTCCGCCATCGGTGCCCCACTGGCGATCAGCTGGATCAGTGCGATCCCCTCTGCATCCGTGTTCCCCATCGCCGCGGCGAGGCCGGCTTGCCGCAGGGCAGCGACGGAGTCGAGGGCGTACTGCACCAGCGACTGCGCCGTCACGTCCAGGACCCCCACGAGAATTTCGGGGTCCGCGCAGTCCGCCACGCATTCCTCCAGCCATCGCCGCCAGCCGATCCCCAGGGCCACGCGCCAGGCAACGGCGAAGTCGGGCGCGATGCCCCGGGAGACGAGGTCGTTGATGTACGCCGTGGTCCTCGGACTGACGTAGGGCTCTACCCTCCGCCCCGGTAGCTGAACGTTTGCGGTCAACCATTGGACCACCTCAGAGCGGTTGAGCGCGCGATCCTCCTCGACCAGCGATGCGTCCGCGAGGAGAGCGGGATCGTTCTGCGCGACGAGAGACGGCCTTGCGAAGGCCTCGATCAGGGCGTCCGTTTCCGTCAGCAGGCGCTGGCACAGTGACCTGATCGCATCAGCGACCTCACGCGAGGGCGGGGGCCACAGCTCTTCCATGTTCTCAGTGTCCCTCTGCTCTCGGGGAGTCGAGGCTCCCGACATGCCGTGTCCCAGACCGATGAAGGGCTCGTCGCCGCCCCCCGACCGCCGTTTACTAACACTAAACGGCGGCAGATTTACCACCCCCTCGACGGCGCCACAAGGGGCTCGACGCCATCGCCCCTCACCCTCTGCGAGGACGCACCGATCGCCCCTGGCGCGCATGCCTTAGCCTCGTGCCACGGAGAGGACTCGTCCGGGTCGGCCCGTCACCTGACAGGCACACGACCTCGGCCTCGGGACGGGCGGTGAGCACACCATGTCCATCGGTGACGGCGGGACGGCAGACGGAGCGGAACGGGGCGCCGCCGCCCTCGAAGCGTCCACCGGCGCGCAGCTGCGGAAGATCAGGCTCGACCGCGGCTTGTCGTTGACGGAGGTCGCGCACCGGGCAGAGGTCACCAAGGGCTTTCTGAGCCAGTTGGAGCGGGGGCTCACCAGCGTGTCCGTCCCGACGTTGCTGCGCGTCTGCGAAGTTCTGCGGATCGGGGTCGGGGAGCTGTTCGCGTACCCCGACGAGCAGGTCGTGGACGGCGGAAGCCGGATCGGCATGGGCGGTGAGGGCGTGGCCGAGTACCTGCTCACGCCCGCCGGCACCACGGCGTTCCAGGTCTTCCGTTCCGTGATCGAGCCGGGCGGGGGCACCGGAGGCCCCTATCGGCTCGACACCGCCACGATCTTCGCGATGGGGCTGAGCGGTTCGACCCGTCTGATCGTCGGGGGCGAGACCCGGATGCTGTCGGCCGGGGTGTCCACCTCGTTCTCCGGCCAGACGCTTCACCAGTTCGACAATCCGGGTACGACGGTGAGCGAGGTCCTCTGGGTCCTGTCGCCTCCCCTGCCGCGCGCCGCGCGAGGGCCCGCCTAGATCCTGTCGTCGCATGCCGGGCCCGCGTCAGGAGTGGTGCGGGGGCGGCGGCTGTTTCGCAGGACCCGGCGGTCTTGTCGTAGCGGGTGGCGATCTCACACCGCGTCGTCACGGAGCAGGCGTCGCCCGACCCTCAGGAACCCCCGCGCCTGGCACGACGGAGCGCCCACCGGGCCCGTGTCCTGCTGCCGTTGAAGAAGTCGTTGAACCGGTCCAGCCCCCAGATGGCCCGGAGGACGAACGGCTGCATCAGCAGCGACATCGACGGCGAGTACTTCGAGGCGTCCGACCAGATGCCGGCGAGGTCCTCCGGCATCTCGCCGTCGACGATGTAGTCGGCGAGCTGATGGGTCACGTACGGCACCTGGCAGAGACCGTGGCCGTTGCAGGCCATCGCGTAGAAGACGTTGTCACCCACCTGCCCGGCGACCGACAGCCAGTCCGGGCTGATGCCGATCCAACCGCCCCAGGCTCGCTCGATGGCCACGTCGGACAGCGACGGGAACCGGTTGGCCAGATCCTTCCCCATGTCCCGCACGACACCGGGGTCCGGGACCCGGTCCGGGAGCGGGTAGGTCTGGCCTCGCTGCGCCTTGCGGACCCCGCAGACGATGGTGTTGCGCTCGGTGAGCCGGTAGTGGGTCATCAACTGGTGCTGGGTGATGATGCCGGACCGACTGGTCCAGTCCAGCGCGGCGAGCCGCTCCGGCGCGATGGGTTCCGACTCGATCTCGATGACGTACAGCGGCGTCGCGAGGTTCTTGGGCGTGATGTCCCACTCGCCGCCGTAGACGCTGGTCGCGAGCAGCACCTTGGCGGCCCGCACGGTGCCGTGCGGTGTCGTGATCTCGACGGTGCTTCCGGTCCGCCGAACATCGCTCACCCGCGACTGCTCGAAGACCTTGGCCGAGGAGGCGAGCAGTGCGCGACGCACACCGCGAGCGAGCTTGCCCGGGTTCAGCATCCCGCCGATGGATTCCCGCATCCCGCCCACGAAGCCGGCGGGGAGGCCGAGCTCCTCTCTGCTGCCGACGGTCCCGCCCCCACCGAAGGCGCGCAGGATCGCTGCCTGGGTACGCACCCTGAGCATCATGAGGGGTGAGACCGCACCCCACACCAGGCCGTTCGCCACGTAGTCGCAGTCGATGTCGTGCCTCTTGATGAGGTCTTCCACGTAGCGGCCCGCGTGCTCCGCCAGTTTGGCCATGACCGGCATCTTCTTCGGGGACTGGAGGCTGAGCATCCGCAGGTCGCCACCCGGCGCCCCGGCGATCTGACCGCCGTTGCGCGAGGCCGAGCCGTAGCCGCAGAACTCGGCCTCCAGCAGGACCACGTCCTGGTCGCGCTCCGCGAGGCGCAGGGCGGCCGCCATGCCACCCATCCCGCCGCCGATGACGGCGATGTCGCAGGTGAGATCACCGTCCAGCGCGGGCCGCACGTCGTCCGGCGGGTCGATCCAGCCGGTGAAGCTGGTGTACTTCGTGCTGTCGGTCCTCATGCTGTCCCGATCTCCTTCCAGGTGGGGCGTCCGCCCCCCTTCGTACTCCGCGTCGTGGCGTGCTCGGCAGCGCGCCCGAGCCCCCGTTCCCGTCCGGCGGATCGACGGTGACGGGCGGCTCTTCGGCGAGACGCGTGAGGACGGCGAACAGGAGGTTCTCCGTCCTCTGCGTCTCCGTCTCAGTCCTGAGAAGTCGTGGCCCCGGGTGAGGCCCGGCCCGCTCGCCGCTCGCCCTTGGCCGCGACCGAACGGGCGGGCAGGTCCCCCATCGTCAGGAGACCGGGACGCGCCTCGACGACCGCGGTGGAGGCGTTGACCGCTGCCGCGACGGTGCTGAGGAAGGAATCGAAGCCCACGGAGGAACGGAGGTCGACGATCTGCTCCTCTCCGACGATCCGGTAGTCGTCGCCCGCGGCCACCTCATCGGCCGGCTCGAAGAACCCGAACGTGATCTCCAGATCGATCACCACGTCGCCCTTGAGCACGCCCCGGGCGGCGTGAGTGACCGCCGCGATCTGCCCCGGTTCGATACGCATGTGGTCCCCAACGCGCGGCGAAGTCGTCACGACAGCGGGTTCGACCTCTCCCACGTCCACCGAGCCGAGATCCCATCCGAGCCCTGCGGCGAGCGCCCCGATGGCCTGCTCGAAGCCGTGGTGCCCGACGACCTCGCCCCGGCTGCGTGCCGTCGCGAACTCGGGCATGGTCAGACCGAGGCCGAACTTCGACAGGATCGCGCCGTAGCGTGACATGTTCGTCCGCCGGCGGATCCGCACGCTCTCCACACGCTGAGTCAGTGAGGTCAGGAGTAGAGGAAGGGTGTCCATCAAGATGCCCGGGTTCGCCCCGCTGCCCAGGACGGTCACGCCGTGCGCCTTCGCCGTGTCGTCGAGCCGCCGGGCCAGATCGGGGTGGCTCCGCCATGGATGCGCCAGTTCTTCGCAGATGCTCAGAACGTTGTACGTACGTTCCAGCAGCGGCAGCAAGACGTCGGCCGCCCTGTGCAGATCCGAGACGGTCGCCACGATCGCGAGGTCGGCGGCGGGCAGCTCGGCCGGGTCGCTCACGACGACGACACCGTTCGCGACGCCACCGAGGAGCACTCCGAGGTCTTGACCGACCACGCGGGGGTCCCGGTCCGCCGCTCCCACGATCTCAACGTCCGCGCGTCGCAGCAAGGAAGAGGCGATGGCCCGGCCAGTGGCACCGAGCCCCACCACGACAGTCCGATTCTTCAACGTCACTCCTCTGGGCGCCCCGGTCGGCCCGCCCACGACACGGTGGTCGGCGAAACCGGACTTCGCCGGTGGCGGTTGCCTCGTACCCCACGGTCACAGGCCACGGCCGCGGTGAGAACGACACCGTGCACCGGCCTCCCCCGGGGACGGTGCACGGTGCACAGACCGGCCGCGCCATCGCGCTCATGAGCCGATCGGCGAGTCGCTCAGAGTCGCTCGTAGACAGCCGGTCGGCGCGCGCGCAGGACGAGGGCCTGCACCGCGCCGGCCACGGCCGAGAGGGCGACGAGGCCGCCGATCACCCAGGCACCCGTGGTGGTGCCGACGAGGAGCGGGAAGTTGGCGACCATCAGGCAGACCACACAGGCCAGGCCGAGGAAGGCGACGGCCGGGGCCACGACCGTGCGCCACACCGGCTGCCGCCCGTCGGCGCGCCGGAAGAAGCCGATGACGGCGAGGCTGGTGGCCGCCATCAGCAGGACGATGCCGAGCGTGGCGGCGCCGGAGAACCGGGCGTAGAGGTCACCGATCGGGTCGAGACCGAGGAAGGCGACGACGAGCGTGGTGAGGAACGCGACCGCCGAGGCGACGGCCGAGGACGCCGACGGCGCGCGGTGCCGGGGGTGGACGACGCCCAGCGACGCCGGAAGCGCACCGGCCCGGGACAACGCGAACTGGTAGCGCGTCACGACGTTGTGGAAGGCCAGTACGCAAGCGAACTGACTGGTAATCAGCAGTACTTGCATGGTGTCGGCCCAGACCGACCCGACGTAGCTCCGCGTCAGCGTGAGGACCAGGCCCTCGGGGTCGGCTTGCGCGGCTCCGACCACCGCGTCGACACCGGCACCCACCACGATCGCCCACACGGTGAACGAGTAGAAGACCCCGATCAGCAGGATCGCGACGTACGTCGCCCGCGGAACTGTGGCGTCCGGGTCCTTCGCCTCGTTGCGGAACACGGCCGTCGCCTCGAAGCCGATGAACCCGAAGATGGCGAACATGACGCCGAGGCCCAGGGAGCCGGTGCCCGCGATCGAGGGCGCCACGGGCTCGGCCGTCAGGCCGTGGGCGCCACCGTGGCCCACGATGCCGAGGTCCATGACCAGGAGGAGCAGGGACTCCAGCACCAACACGGCACCGAGCACCTTGGCACTCAGCTCGATGTCGCGATAGCCGAGGAAGGCGATGACGCCCAGCGAGACGAGCGCCCACGACCACCACGGGGAGCCGACGTCGGCGTACCGCTCGATGACGTTGCTCGTCGCGACGCCGACGTAGGCGTTCACCCCGACGAGGAGCAGCGCGTAGGAGAAGAGCGCGAGGGTCGCGGCCGAGAGGCCGGGGATCCGGCCCAGCCCCGCCTGGACGTAGGCGTAGAAGGCGCCCGCGTTGCGTACCCGTCCGGCCATCAGCGTGAAACCGACTGCGAAGATCAACAGCAGCACGGTGGACAGTACGAAGTACAGCGGCATCCCCGGGCTGCCGCTCACGGCGAAGGCGAGCGGCACCCCGCCGGCCACCAGCCCGAGCGGCGCCGCCGCGGCGACGACCATGAACACGATCTGCGAGACACCGAGCCCGCGGTGGAGCGGGTTGCCCGATCCCGCTGCACCGTCGGGTGCTTCGACGTGCCCTGTCTTGGAGAGGTCGGTCATCGCGACCACCTTTCGACTCACGGGCCGGTACCGGCCCGTCATGGGTGGGTGAAGGGGTGCGTGAGGCGGTACGCCTGCGCGAACGAACGGGTGCGGCTCCCTCGCAGCGAGCTGAGCCGGAGCGGCAGGAGGCGGATCTTCCCGCCCGAGCAGACGTGGCCCGTACGGGTTGCGGGTCGTCGGCCGCTTCCGCTCGGCCGCGATCGCGGGAGTGACGGCGGCGATCTCCCTGCGGCTCGATACACCCGTGGGGCCCGACGCGCAGCGTGGTCGTGACGACAGCGGGTTCGACCTCGGCGCACGACCGCGGCAAGTTGTTTAGTAGCACTAAACACCGGGGGCAAATCTCTACCACGCCGGTTGTGCTGCCGCAACGGCTGCGGCATGACCGGCCGCTGGACGGCTGTCTCCGGCCGCCCCTGCTCCCGGAAGGACCCCGCCGCCGCCTCGGCCCGGGCCGCGCCCCGAACGTCGGACACCGTATGGGCGCAGCGGCCCGGCCCGCCTGTGCACCGTGCACCAAGCCCGGGCGAAGGAGGTGCCCGCTGTCGTTCTCGCAGGCGGTCGCGGCTGGCGACAGTGAGGCAACCGCCACAGGAACAGCGAGGAAACGCCATGACAGCTGAGGTGTTGGACGCCGTCGAGGAGTTCGACGTGGTGATCATCGGAGCAGGGATCTCCGGGATCGGCGCGGCCACCTATTTCAGCCGGGAGCTGCCCGACAAATCGCTCGTCGTGCTGGAGGCGCGCGAGGACATCGGTGGCACTTGGGACCTGTTCCGCTACCCCGGCATCCGCTCGGACTCCGACCTCCACACGTTCGGTTACGCGTTCAAGCCGTGGCGCCACGAAGCCGCGATCGCAGACGCTCCCCTCATCAAGGGGTACCTCCAGGAGACGGTCGGGGAGAACGGCCTGAAGCGCCTCATCAGGCTCCGCCACCGGGTCGTCCGGTCGGAATGGTCCTCAGCGGACTCGAGGTGGACCCTCACCGTCCAGACCTCCGACCCCGCCACGGGAGAGACCCGAATCAAGACGATCCGCGCCGGATGGGTCTTCGCCGCCACCGGCTACTACCGGTACGACGAGGGATTCTCCCCGGAGTTCCCGGGGCGGGACGACTTCGAGGGCCGGATCGTTCATCCGCAGCACTGGCCGGATGATCTCGACTACAGCGGCAAGAAGGTCGTCGTCATCGGCAGCGGCGCGACCGCGATCACGCTGGTGCCGGCCATGACCACCGGGGCGGGCGCCGCCCGGCACGTGACGATGCTGCAGCGCACCCCCACCTACGTCATGGCGCTCCCCCGCGTCGACAAGGTCGCCCTGGCGCTCACGAAGCTGCTCGGAGAAGAGCGCGGGTACGCCGTGACGCGGTTCAAGAACATCTGGACCGAACACGCCATCGTCAAGGGTCTGCGGACCTTCCCCAAGGCCGGACGCGCACTGATCCGGCGCGAGAACATCAAGCGCCTTCCCAAGGGATTCGACGTCGACAAGCACTTCAACCCGCCGTACGACCCGTGGGACCAGCGGCTGTGCGCGGCACCGGACGGCGACTTCTTCGACGCGATCAAGGAAGGCAGGGCCTCCGTCGTCACCGACGCCGTGGCGAGGTTCAGCAAGCGCGGAATCGTCCTGGCGTCGGGCGAGGAACTGGAAGCCGACGTCATCGTCACCGCGACGGGGCTGAACCTGCGGCTCTTCGACGGCATGCCCATCGTGGTCGACGGGCGCCCGGTCGACATCGCGGACGCGCTCTGTTACCGCGGCATGCTCCTGAGCGGCATCCCGAACTGGGCGATGGCGATCGGCTACACCACCTCGTCCTGGACGCTCAAGGTGAGCCTGATGTGTCGCTACTTCATCGACCTGGTCAGGCACATGGACACCCACGGATACGACACGGTGGTTCCGGTCGCACCGTCGGGGACGAAGCGCAGGCCCGTCATGGACCTCCAGGCCGGGTACGCCAAGCGCGGCGAGAAGCTCCTGCCCAAGCAGGGCCCCGAGAAGCCCTGGCGGATGGCGATGTCCTACCCCGAGGACGCCAGGGCCCTCCGCGGCCCGGTGGCCGACGAGAACCTCCGGTTCGGCGCCTGCCGGGCGGCCGCGTCGGCGCCCGGTGGGAGGCGAGCCACCCGTGCCTGAGACAAGCGGCGCCGAGAGCGCCGACCAGTACGCGACTCTGCCGTCCGGGATGACGATCTGCTTCCGGGACCACGGCGCCAAGGACGGCCCCGCGATGCTGCTCATCGCGGGACTGGGCGAAGACCTCACCTTCTGGACCGACTCGTTCGTCGGCGCCCTCGTCACCCGCGGTTTCCGGGTCGTAGCGATCGACAACCGTGACGTCGGCCAGTCGACGTTCGTCGCCGCGCCCCCTCCCGGGCTCTGGCGTCAGATCGCCGCGCGTCCGCGCCGCGACGCGTACACGCTGGCCGAGATGGCCCAGGACGCCGTCGGCGTGCTCGACCATCTCGGGATCCCGCGGGTTCACCTGGTCGGGCGGTCGATGGGCGGGATGATCGCGCAGACGATCGCGGCCACGGCACCCGAGCGTGTCCTGTCGCTGGTCTCCATCTACTCCACCACCGGGGCGCGCAAGGTCGGGCAGCCGGCTCTGTCGACGATCCGGCTCCTCGCCGCCCCGCCGGCAAAGACCAGAACCGCGGCGGTCCGTGCCCACCTGCGACTCACCCGGCACGTCGCCGGCGTGGGCCATCCCATCAACGACGCGGCCGAGGCGGCCCTGGCAGCTCGTGGATGGGACCGCAGCGCCGGTGATCCGGCGGCCGGCACGGCGCGCCAGATCCAGGCGATCCAGCGCTCCGGGGACCGGACGGCGCAACTGAGCGCGATCACGGCCCCGACGCTGGTCATCCACGGCGACCGGGATCTGCTGGTGCACCCGAGCGGCGGCGCCGCGACCGTACGGGCGATCCGCTCGGCCGAGCACGTGGTCATTCCCGGCATGGGCCATCACCTTCCCGAGGCCCTTGTCGCCCCCGTCACGACCCGCATCTCGCAGCACGCGAACCGCGTGGGCGAAGGAGGAAACCATGTCCGGATCTCGTGAACCCCGCGGCGGGAGCACCACGCTCCACGTCGAAGCCGTCGGCGAACTGCCGTCCCGAGACGTCCGCGAGGGGGCGTCACGATGATGGAAGCGCTGTTCCTGCTGGCCGACCTGTGGATGATCTTCGCCGGCTACTTCTACGGCTGGAGGTTCATCCGCCGGTACGGAAACTACCTTCTGGGCCTCGAGTGGATGGTCGTCGCCACGTCGGGCAGCAACTTCCTGCTCTGGTCGCTGCTCGGAGCCAACAGCGACAGCGTCCTGTACGACCTGGCGTACTTCTTCGACGCGTTCTCCAGGTCGGTCGGCATCACGCTCATCCTGGTCCTGGGCCTGATGAAGGTCACTCATCGCTACAAGCCGAGCCGCCGCGTCGACATCGCCGTGTTCGGGGTCGCGATCGTGGCCGCCCTGTTCCTCCGGCCGTTCCACGACGCGGATCTCCACACCGACCGTGGCGCGTTCTGGGTCGCCGTGTTCTACGTCGTCGTCAACCTCTGCACGGCCGTGTTCCTCTGCTACTTCGTCAAGCGGCTCTGGGGCGCGGGCGCGAGGTGGCCGGCGGTCTGGACGGGACTGGTCACGGCCGCCGCGACCACCACAGCCATCACGTACGACTTCTTCCCGCTGCCGTTCGACGACGCGAACCGCACGATCTTCTACACCGCCGCGCTGGCGACCTGGGGCACCCAGGCATTCGTCTACTTCCGCGCCTACCGCGCGCTGCACGACCACAACGCGGCCTCGGACGCGAACCCGACCCGCACAACCGGGGCCCTGGCCTGAACCCGTAACACGAACAAGGAGTCAGTATGGCGAAGAAGCACGTGTACGCGGTGGTGGACCCCGCCAGCGGCAAGCTGGTCAAGGAGTACCCCACCGCGACGGACGAGACCGTCGACGCGGCGCTCGACGCGGCGGCGGAGGCCTACGCGCACTGGTCGAGGCAGACCTCCGTGGCACAGCGCGCCCAGCTGTTGCACACCGTCGCCACCCTGCACAGCGAGCGCAGCCGACAGCTCGCCGAGATCATCCACCGGGAGATGGGCAAGCCGGTGGACGAGGCCGTCGGGGAGGTCGAGTTCAGCGCCTCGATCTACCGGTACTACGCCGAGAACGCGGAGAAGTTCCTCACCGACGAACCGATCGAGCTCCTGGAGGGAGAGGGCACCGCCTTCGTCCGCCGCCAGCCGGTCGGCGTGCTGCTGGGGATCATGCCCTGGAACTACCCGTACTACCAGGTGGCCCGGTTCGCCGCACCCAACCTCGCGCTGGGCAACACCATCGTGCTCAAGCACGCGTCGCAGTGTCCGGAGTCGTCCGCGGCTCTCCAGGAGCTGTTCACGGACGCGGGCTTCCCCCAGGGCTGCTACGTCAACGTCCACGCCACCGGCGAGCAGATCGGTCGCGCCATCGCCGACCCCCGCGTGCAGGGCGTCTCCTTCACCGGTTCGGAGCGGGCCGGCGCGGAGGTCGCCGCGAAGGCCGGGCGCAGCCTCAAGAAGGTGGTGCTCGAACTGGGCGGCTCGGACCCCTTCATCGTGCTGTCGACCGACGACCTCGACGCCACGGTCCAGGCGGCGGTCGAGGCGCGGTTCGAGAACGCCGGGCAGGCGTGCAACGCCGGGAAGCGCTTCATCGTCGCCGACGACGTCTACGACGCCTTCCTCGACACGTTCACCGAGAAGGTGCTCGCGCTGACCGACGGCCTGGCGCCGCTCTCCTCGGTCGCCGCCGCCGAGTACGTCGAGGAACAGGTCGAGCGAGCCGTCGACGAGGGGGCGACCTTCGTCTCCGCACGGCGGCGCGAAGGGGCGTACTTCCCTCCCGGCGTGCTGACGGGTGTCTCGCCGACGTCGCCGTCGGCCGCCGAGGAGCTCTTCGGCCCCGTCGCGACCGTCTACCGGGTCGGATCCGAGGACGAGGCCGTCGAGCTGGCGAACGGTACCCCGTACGGGCTGGGCTCCTACGTGTTCACGACGGACGCCGAGCAGGCGCTGCGCGTCGCCGACAGGATCGACGCCGGCATGGTCTTCATCAACGGTGTCGGCCTCGAAGGCGCGGAACTGCCCTTCGGTGGGGTCAAGCTGTCCGGTTTCGGCCGCGAGCTGGGCCGGGCGGGAATCGACGAGTTCGCCAACAAGAAGCTCATCCGCACCGCTCGGACGTGATCGCCCAGAACACGGAAGGAAGACTTTCATGACCATCGAATTCGACGCCGCTGTCTTCAGGACACCGAACGAACCGCTGACCATCGAGCGGGTGACGATCCCCTCGACGCCTCCGCCCGGCGAGGTGCTCGTGCGGCTCCAGGCGAGCGGAGTGTGCCACAGCGACCTCCACGTCCTCCTGGGCGAATGGGAGGCTCCTTCGCCGATGATTCTCGGCCATGAGGGAGCCGGGATCGTCGAAAGTGTCGGTGAAGGCGTCACGACGCTGAAGAAGGGCGACCACGTCGTGCTGTCCTGGACGCCTTCCTGTCGCCGATGCCGCTACTGCATCAGTGGCAGGCCCGTCCTCTGCGACATGGTCAGCCAGCACTCGGCGAACCACCTGTCGTTCGACGGTCGGTCCCGGATCGTGTCCGGCGACGGGGGCGACGTGCTCAGCTTCGCGGGCCTCGGAACGTTCGGCCAGTACACCCTCGTGCCCGAATCGGGCGCGATCGCCATCCGGGACGACGCCCCGTTCCCGCAGTCGGCTCTGGTCGGATGCGCCGTCACGACCGGGGTGGGCGCGGCCGTCAACACCGCCGGCGTGCGTCCGAGCGACACCGTGCTTGTCCTCGGTTGCGGCGGCGTCGGCCTGAACGCGATCCAGGGTGCCCGGCTCGCCGGCGCGCGGAAGATCATCGCCGCGGACATCTCAGACGAGAAGCTGGAGCAGGCGCGCGTCTTCGGCGCGACCGACCTGATCAACAACGGCCGCGAGAATTTCGCGGACCGGGTGCGACAGCTCACCGACGGACGCGGTGTGGAGATCGCCATCGAGGCCATCGGGCTGCCCCGCACCATCGAGTCGGCCTACGAGGTCCTGGCCCGGGGCGGCACGGCGGTGGTCGCCGGGCAGGTGGCGGACGGCCTGAAGGTCTCCATCGATCCCTTCGTCATGTCCGATCAGGAGCTCTCGCTCATCGGCTCGAACTACGGCTCCAGCAAGCCGGCTTCCGACTTCCCGTTGCTGATCGACCATTACATGAACGACCGCATCGATCTCGACTCCCTGGTGACGAGCGTGATCGGTCTGAAGGACGTCAACGAGGCATTCGACCAGATGAAGCGCGGCATCGGCATCCGCTCGGTGATCACGTACTGAAAGGCAGGGGCGATCTCATGGCCCTGGAATCATCACGCTCGGCCTTCGAGCGAGCCCGCCGCAGCGTCGGCGGGGGTGTGGGGTCGGGCCTGCGCGCCGCGATGCCTCCCCATCCGCTCTTCGTGCGCGAGGCGCGGGGCGCACACGTCTGGGACCTGGACGGCGACCGGTACGTCGACTACGTGATGGCCTGGGGTCCGCTCGTCCTCGGTCACAGCGACCCGCGCGTGCTGTCAGCGGTGTCCGAGGTCGCGCAGAAGATGCAGGTCGTCGGCACCGGCCACCCGCTGGAGTACCTCGCGGCGGAAGCGGTCCTCGAGGCCGTGCCGCACGGCGAGCGGCTGCTGTGGAGCAACACGGGGACCGAGGCGGTGCAGGTGGCGCTGCGCCTCGCGCGCGCCGCCACCGGGCGGCGCCGCGTCCTCAAGTTCGCCAAGAGCTACCACGGCTGGCACGACACCGTGTACGCCGGGATGTCCGAGGACGACTGCGATCGACCCGCCGCCCCCGGCGGGGCCGGGCAGTCGGCCAGCGTGCTGGACGACCTGGTCGTGGCGCGCTTCAACGACATACCTCTGGCCGAGCGCCTGCTGAGCGAGTCCGTCGAGCGCGACATCGCGGCCGTACTCGTCGACCCGGTGATGAGCAACGCGGGCGTCGAAGCACCCTCACCGCAGTTCCTGTCGACGCTGCGGACCCTCTGCGACCAGCACGGGGTCGTCCTCGTCTTCGACGAGGTGATCGCCGGGTTCCGGATCGCCAGGGGCGGGGCAGCCGAGAAGTACGGCGTGCTGCCCGACCTGTCCGTCTTCGGAAAGGCGATGGCCGGCGGCTTCACCCAGAGCGCCGTCGTAGGCCGGTCCGATCTGATAGATCAGGTGACGTCCGGGGTCGTTCACGCCGGAACCTTCAACGCCAACCCGATCGCACTGGCGGCCGTCGCGGCGACGATGCGCGTCCTGGCCGATCCCGCGGTCTACGAGCAACTCGAACGGATCTCGTCCGAGTTCGAAGCCCTCGTCGGCGCCGTTCTCGGCTCATCGCCCGACTTCGGCAGCTTCAACCGGGTCGGCTCGCTCCTCCAGTACGTCCCCGCCGGGGGCGCCACGGGGCTTCACGGAACGAGCGGGCTCTGGGCGGTGATCCTCGAAGGGATGCTGCGGCAGGGCTTCCTCTTCATGCCGTCCGGCAAGGTCTTCCTCAGCACGGCGCACACCACCGACGACGTCGAGGCGACGGCCGAGGCCCTCGACCGGCTCCTGCGGACGTTGTGACGTCCGCATCGAGTCACGTGTAACCCCCATCCGCTCCGAGCCAGGCCGCGTGTTCTGTTCCTCCGCGGCCTGGCCCGGTCCACCTTTCCGGAAATGGCACCATGCTGAACCTCTCGGTCCTGCTCGAGGACTCCGCCCGCACGCACCCGGACCGGGACGCCGTCGTCCTCGGCACGACGCGTCTCACCTACGCCCAGATCGACGCCGCCGCCAATCAGGTCGCCAACCTCCTGGTCGACCGCGGCGTCTGGCCCGGCGACAAGGTCGCGCTCAGTTGTCCGAACGTGCCCTGGTTCCCGATCGTCTACTACGGAATCCTCAAGGCCGGCGCCGTCGTCGTCCCCCTCAACGTCCTGCTCAAGGGCCGGGAGGTCGCCTACCACCTCGCCGACTCGGGGGCGAAGGCGTACTTCTGCTTCGAGGGCGGCGAGGGCCTGCCGATGGGTGCGGAGGGACACGCCGCGTTCACCGAGACCCCGGGCTGCGAGCACTTCTTCCTCATCACCGCCGACCCCGCGGCGGAAAGCCCGGTCGAGGGCGTCGAGACCATGGGCGCCGCACTTCGGGGCAGCGCGACGACGTTCGACAGCATTGGGACCTCGGGGGACGACCCGGCCGTGCTGCTCTACACCAGCGGTACGACAGGGCAGGCGAAGGGCGCCGAACTCAGCCACGCCAACCTGGTGCTCAACGCCCTCGCGGTCAATCAGCTCTTGGAGAACCGGCCGGCCCTGGACACCCATCTGGTCGTGCTGCCGCTGTTCCACTCCTTCGGCGCGACCGTCCAGATGAACGCCGGCTTCTCGACGGCGAGCACGCTGATGCTGCTGCCACGGTTCGACGCCCGGCAGGCGGTGTCCCTGATGCAGCAGGAGGACATCACCGTCTTCGCGGGCGTCCCCACCATGTGGTGGGGCCTGTTGCAGGCGCTCACCGACGACGTCGACGTGGAGAGGATCGCGAGGAACCTGCGCGTCGGCGTCTCCGGCGGTGCCTCGCTCCCCGCAGAGCTCACCAAGCAGGTCAGGGAGCGGCTGGGCGTCCAGGTCCTGGAGGGCTACGGCCTCTCCGAGACCTCGCCGGTGGTGACCTTCAGCGATCCGGCGCGGGAGCCCCGGCCCGGGTCGATCGGCGTACCGATCTGGGGCGTCGAGGTCAAGCTCGTCAACACGGACTGGTCGGAGGTCGAGGACGACGGCACGGGCAGCGCCATCGGGGAGATCGCGGTCAAGGGCCACAACGTGATGAAGGGGTACCACGGCCGCCCCGAGGCCACCGCGGAAGCGATCAGGGACGGTTGGTTCCGCACCGGCGACCTGGCCCGCAAGGACAAGGACGGCTTCTACTACATCGTCGACCGGGCGAAGGACCTGATCATCCGCGGCGGCTTCAACGTGTACCCGCGCGAGATCGAGGAGGTCCTGATGACGCACCCCGCGGTCAGCCTGGCCGCGGTCGTCGGCGTGCCGCACGAGAGCCACGGCGAGGAGATCAAGGCGTTCGTCATCCTCGAGCGTGGCGCCGAGGCCCGCCCCGACGAGCTGATCGCCTGGGGCAAAGAGCAGATGGCCGCCTACAAGTACCCGCGCATCGTGGAGATCGTGCAGACCCTCCCGATGACGTCCACCGGAAAGATCCTCAAGCGTGAACTCACGTGACCGGCGCGCCAAGGCATGGACATGGGTGGGAAGGACGGCAGATGACAGTGGATGAGGGCCGCCGGCAGGACACGTTCCCCGACGGGTCCGGTACGCGGACGGACGCGGTTCCCGGCTCGCTCGTGGCCGCCTGGAAGGCACGCGTGGCGAAGAGCCCGGAGGGCACGGCGCTCCGCTTCTTCGACGGTGCTCTGTCCGCGCGGGAGGTGGATACCGCGTCGGACGCCCTGGCCGCCGCGTTCGAGGCTCGCGGAACCGGCCGGGGTGATCGCGTCGGGGTGTACCTGCAGAACGTCCCGCAGTACGCGCTGGTGCTGCTGGCCCTGTGGAAGCTGGGGGCCACGGCACTGGGACTCAATCCGATGTACCGGCGCCAGGAACTCCGACGGATCATCGAGGACTCCGGGGCGGTCGGCGTCGTCTGCGCGGACGAGGACGTCCACGAGACGCTCGGCACGCTGGCGGGAAGCCCGGTGCGATGGCTGATCAGCACATCGGCGCGGGACTACCAGTCGAGGAACGATCCACGGGTCTTCGCGACGACGGAGCGCCACGCCCCGGCCCCGGACGGCGACCTGGTGGCCCTGATCGGCGAGTACCGCGGGCGCCGCCCCGCTCCGGTGGAGCTCACCCTCGACGACGTCGCGTTCCTGACGTACACCTCGGGGACGACGGGCCCGCCGAAGGGCGCCATGAACACCCACGGCAACGTGCTGAGCGTGGTGGCAACCTGCGCGTCGTGGATGGGTGTGAGCGACGGGGACGTCGTGTTCGCCATGGCCCCGCTGTTCCACATCACCGGGGCGGTGGTCAACGCGACGATCTCCCTGCTCACCGACACCACGCTGGTCCTGGCGGGTCGGTTCCATCCCGAGGTCGCCCTGGAGTCCTTCGCCGAGAACGGGGTGACCTACACGATCGGCTCCATCACGGCGTACAACGCGATCTACGAGCTGCCGCAGGCCGGACCGGAGCACTTCGCGTCGGTGAAGGCCCTGTACTCGGGCGGCGCACCGATCCCGCCGGCCACCGTCGAGCGGTTCCGGGAACGATTCGGCGTCTACCTCCACAACGGCTACGGGATGACCGAGACGACGTCCGCCGTCATCGCCGTGCCGCCGGGGGACAGAGCGCCGGTGCATCTGCCGAGCGGGACGTTGTCCATCGGCAAACCCCTGCCGCACCTCACCGCGCGTGTCGTCGACCCGAACGGTGAGCCGGTGCCGAGCGGGAAGCAGGGCGAACTCGAACTGAGCGGGCCTCAGGTCGTGCCCGGCTACTGGGACAAGCCCGAGGCCACCCGCCGGACCATGCCGGATGGCCGGCTCCGTACCGGCGACGTCGCCGTCATCGACGAGCAGGGCTGGGTCTACCTGGTGGACCGGCTCAAGGACCAGATCAACGTGTCCGGGTACAAGGTCTGGCCGCGCGAGGTCGAGGACGCGCTGTACGAGCACCCCTCGGTCCTCGAGGCCGCGGTCGTCGGACAGCCGGACGCCTACCGCGGCGAGACCGTCGTCGCCTACGTCTCGCTCAAGGCGGGCCTGAACGCCACGGCCGAGGAGCTGATCGCCTTCTCCCGCGACCGGCTGGCCGCCTACAAATGCCCCCGCACGATCCATTTCCTGTCCGACCTGCCCAAGACACAGAGCGGCAAGATCCGGCGGGCCGAGCTCCGCGGCCTCGACGGCCCGGGGCCGGATTCCCCCTCGAAGGACTGATCCATGAGCGAGAACCACACCGACCGGGGCCGCTTCTCGGGCCGCACCGCCGTCGTGACCGGAGCGAGCCGGGGCATCGGTCTCGCCGTCGCGGAACAGCTCGTCGCGGAGGGGGCGCGAGTATGCCTCACGGCCCGCAAGGCCGGACCGCTCGAAGAGGCCGCCGCCACGCTTCCCCCGGGCAGCGTCATCACCGTCGCCGGCAAGGCGGACGACCCCGAGCACCGCCGCGAGGTCTTCGACACCGTCGCAGGCGAGTTCGGCGGGCTGGACGTCCTCGTGAACAACGCGGGCATCAATCCCGCGTACGGTCCCGTCGTCGGCCTGGACCTCGACGTCGCCCGCAAGGTCCTCGAGGTCAACGTCCTCGCCACCCTCGCCTGGGTGCAGGACGCCGTGGCCCACCCGAAGCTCGGCTTCACCGAACGCCGCGGCACTGTCGTGAACCTCTCCTCCGTCACCGGCGACACCCCGTCACCCGGCATCGGCCTCTACGGAGTGAGCAAGGCGGCGGTGTCCCACCTGACCAGGACCCTGGCCGTCGAGCTCGGCCCGGAGATCCGTGTCAACGCCGTGGCCCCCGCCGTGGTGAAGACGCGGTTCGCCGAGGCCCTGTACGAGGGCAGGGAAACCGAGGTGGCCGCCGAATACCCCCTGCGGCGTCTGGGCGTGCCGTCCGACATCGCCTCCGCCGTGGCGTACCTGGCCTCGGAGGACTCCTCCTGGGTCACCGGCCACGTCCTCACCGTCGACGGCGGCCTCACGGTCGCCGGCGGCACCGCGTAACGACCTCGCCCCTCCCACAAAGGACAGCCATGACTTTCCCTCACCTTCCGCCGGAGATAGCTGATCTGCGTGAGCGCACGCGCCGGTTCATCCGTGAGGTCGTCGTCGACGCGGAGCCCGTACCGGGCGGACGTCTCGACCAGGCCACCCGGGACCGGCTCCAGACTGCCGCGAAGGAGGCCGGTGTCTTCGCGCCGCTCGTGCCGAAGGAGTACGGCGGGCAGGGCCTGCCCATCGAGCACTGGTCGCCGGTCCTCCAGGAGGCCGGCTACTCGCCGATCGGCCCCAGCGCGCTCAACTGCATGGCCCCCGACGAGGGAAACATGCACATGCTCAACGTCATCGCGACCGAGGAGCAGAAGAAGCTGTATCTCGCGCCTCTGGCGGCGGGGGACGTCCGGTCCTGCTTCGGCATGACCGAGCCCCACCCCGGAGCGGGGTCCGACCCGGCCGCTCTGCGGACCACGGCCGTGCGCTCCGACGGCGGTTGGATCATCGACGGTCACAAGCGGTTCACCAGCGGTGCCGTCGGTGCCGGGTTCTGCATCGTCATGGCGCGCACCCCGGCCGTCGACGGCTCCCCCGAGGGGGCCACCATGTTCCTCGTCGACATGACGAACCCCGGGATCAGGGTCGGCGAGGCGATCCACACGGTCGACCGTTCCATCGACGGCGGCCACCCGCACCTGTACATCGAGAACTGCTTCGTCCCCGACGACGCGGTCCTCGGCGAGGTCGGACTCGGCTTCCGGTACGCGCAGGTACGGCTCGGCCCCGCGCGGCTCACGCACTGCATGCGCTGGCTGGGACTGGCCCGGCGGGCACACGACATCGCCCTCGACCGGGCCGCGAAGAGGGAGCTGTTCGGCGGTCCGCTCGACTCGCTCGGCCTGGCCCAGCACCTGATCGCCGAGTCCGTGATCGACATCGAGACCTCCGACGCGATCATCACCAAGACCGCGGCGCTCCTGCACACCGACCCGAAGGCGGGCTCGGCGATGTCCTCGATCGCGAAGGTCCACTGCTCGGAGGCGATCTACCGGGTGATCGACCGCGCCATCCAGATCTGCGGCGGCGACGGCGTCTCCGACGGCCTCCCCCTCGCCCAGTACCTGAACGAGGTCCGCCCGTTCCGCATCTACGACGGCTCCAACGAGACCCACCGGTGGGCCATCGCCCGCCGAGCCTCGGCCGGCCGGCGCGCCGCCGTCCAGGCTGGTGAGCGATACCTGGGCGACGCCGTCGTCGGCCGGGACGGGGGCGCGTGATGCACACCGTCCCCGACGGCGTGGAAGTCGTCGCGAGCCGCGAGCGGGCCCGTCACCTCGACAGCCCTCCGCTCCTGGTCCTCGACGCGGTCACCGCCTTCCTCGACACACATGGCATCGGCAGCGGACCGATCGCGTGGCAGCGCATCGGCGACGGCCACTCCAACGTCACCTACCTGATCGAACGCGGCAGCGAGTCCGTCGTCCTGCGTCGCGGCCCGCGCCCGCCGCTGCCGAAGTCGACGCACGACATGGTGCGCGAGGCCCGCATCCAGAAGATCCTCCACGGGCACGGGGTGCCGGTGCCGGAGATCCTCGCCGTCTGCGAGGACGAGTCGCTCCTGGGCGTGCCGTTCTACCTCATGTCCCGGCTCGACGGCACGGTCATCATCGACACGATTCCGGCTCACCTCTCCCCCGCCGTGGAGCGCCGAGCCACCAGCGAGACGGTCGTCGACACCCTTGTCGCCCTGCACGCCATCGACGTGAGCCGGGGGGAGCTCGCCTCCCTGGGCCTGCCCGAGGGGTATCTCCGGCGCCAGGTCGACAGGTTCCGCAGCCTGTGGGAGGTCAACACCACCCGCACTCTGCCCGCGGTGGAGCGCATCGCGGACTGGCTCGCCCGCAACCTTCCGACGAGCCAGGCTGCCTCGGTGGTGCACGGCGACTACCGCATGGGCAACCTCATGTTCGCCCCACAGGCCCCGGCCAGGGTCCTCGCGATCCTCGACTGGGAGATGGCCACGCTCGGCGACCCGCTCGCGGACCTGGGGTACCTCACCGCCACCTGGTCCGAGGCCGGCAGCCCTGCCACCCCGCTCGAACTCACCAAGGTGACCCGTTCACCCGGCTACCTCACCCGGCGCCAGCTGGCAGAGCGCTACCAGCGCCGCACAGGCCTCGATCTCACCCCGCTCCCCTGGTACCAGACCCTCGCCCTCTGGAAGGCGGCGATCTTCTGCGAGGCCATCCACACGCGCTGGCAGCGTGGTGAGCGTCCTCATGACACGGTCTTCGGACCGTCGCTCGAAACGGGTGTGCCCCGGCTCCTGGAGCGGGCCGGGCGATACGCCAGCCTGACGGCGACCAGCCGCCGCTGACACCCAACGCGCCGCGGTACGAGGCTCTTCGTCAGCCTCCCCGCGGCCAGGCCGTCTTGCTCTGACATCACGCCGAGGCCGCCGTTCGTCGCAGAGCCGGCGCGACCTCCCCTGCGGACGCCGCGCCGCCGTCGAGCCCCCGTGGTCGCAGACACGGCTTCCGACCGGTACGGAGCACGGCTGCCCGGCTCCCTCCCGCCCTCGACGGCTGCAACCGTCCCCGCGCCCCCTCGCGCCGAGTCCGTCTTCCTTGTTCTTCCTGAGAGAGGTCCCGTGCCCTCCGCACCGCCGCTAGGGGCGCGGTCGTCAGCGCCTTCCTCGTCTTCATCGGCCTCTGCCTCCTGTGGGTCTTCACGCTCGCCACGCAGGACGACGACCCGGAACGCCTCTACGTCGCCGGCCGGTCTCTCCCGCCCGTCTTCAACGGCGTCGCGATGGCGGGGGAACAGATCACGGTCGTCATCCTGGTCTCACTGCCGGGAGCCATCGCCCTCTTCGGCTACGACGGAGTCTCGACCGCCGTCGACAGCGCCCTCGCACTCGGCGTCTTCCTGCTCCTCGCCCTCCAGGATTCGCGCGACCCGCCGCTACACCCTGGGCGAGCTGTTCTCCCTGCGTGCCGAGGGGCCGGGAGCAGGGATCGCCGGTGCGGTGGTGACGCTGTGCATCGCCGTACCCCTGCTCATGGTGCAGCTGCGTGCCGGCGGCATCACCGCCGCCCTTCTGATCGGCATGCCGAGCGAGCGGGCCCAGGTGGTGTGCACAGTGCTGATGGGGTTCCTGATCACGTGCTTCGCGGGGGTGGCCGATCTGCGCGGCACCAGTTTCGTCCAGGCCGCCAAAGTGCCCGTAGCCCTGGCGACGCTTGCCGCGGTGACCCTGCTGGCGCTCCGCTCCTTCGATTGGAGTCCCGGATCCCTGCTGTCGGCCGCCATGGACAAGAGCGTGTCACCGGGCGAATACCTCAGCCCCGGACTGTGGGCGCACTCCGCCGGCGTCGGACCGCTCGGCACGCTCAGTGACCACATCGCCGTCATCCTCGGGACCGCGATGATGCCCCACCTACTCCTGCGCGTCAGCGCCAGCCGGGACGTGCCCGCCGCCCGGCGCTCACTGAGCGTCGCGGTCGGGCTGAGCGGCCTCTTCTACCTGCTCCTGATCGCGACCGGCTTCGCCGCGACCGCGGTGGTGGGCAGCGGACGGATCGGGGCGGTCGACGCGAAGGGGCAGGGAGCCCCGATCCTCCTGGCCTCGGAGGTCCTCCCCCACCACTCCACCGGCCGGGTCGTGCTCATCACCCTCATGGCCTGTGTCGCCTTCCTCGCGGTGCTCACGGCCGTGGCGAGCGTGACCTTCGCCGCCGCCGTCTCCGTGACCCGCGACCTGCTCGGGCGGGAGGGGCGCACCCCGGATCGGGATCGGAGAGCCGGCAGTCCTGCGGCTGTCCGTCGTCGCGCTCTGCGCCGTGAGCCTTCTCCTCACCACCGCCGTGCACCGCTATCCCATCGAGTTCCTCCTCACCTTCTCGCTGAGCCTCGCGGCCACATGCGTGTGCCCCGCGGTCGTCTACTCCTTCCTCTGGACCGGCTTCAACCGTCACGGGCTGCTGTGGCTCGTCTACGGCGGGCTGTCCCTCTGCGTACTCCTGACCCTCGCCTCCCCCGCCGTGTCCCGGACGAAATACGCGCTGCTGCCGGAGCAGGACTTCAACCTGTTCCCCCTCCACACCCCCGCGCTGGTCTCCGTGCCGGCGGCCTTCCTCCTTGGATGGCTCGGCAGCGCGCGTCCCTGGGAGGGGGCCGCACGCACCCGGCGCATGGCGCCGGGACCCACTTCTGCTCGTAGCGCCCCCGGAGCTCGCATCGACTCCGGCAAGGACGCCGTGAGCGGATAGTTCCGCCGTGCCCGCGACCGGACTGTGCATCGTGCACCGGGCCCGGGCGAAGCAGGTGCCCGCTGTCGTTCTCGCCTGCGGTACTGGCTGGCGACAGTGAGACGACCACCACAGGAACAACGCGGAAACGCCATGACCACCGAGCCCACCTGACCGTCGCGGGGACGCTGTGCAGGAGTCCCCGGAAGACGGAACGCCCGCGGCTGATCGAACGGCCGATCAACCGCGCTTCAGATCGAGAAAGAGGACGCACATGACGACACAGAAGAAGGCCCAGGCGCTGACGTCCGTGGCGAACGACACGCCGGCGGAGGAGATCCTCAAGATCGTGACCCGTGACGGCGGCGTCATCATCAAGGGCTTCCTGACGCAGGAGCAGATCGTCCGCTTCAACGCCGAGATCGAGCAGCCGCTGCGGGCGCTCGCCCCGGGGTCCACCCACGAGAACGAAATCGTGGCCGCGTTCCACGGCAGCAACACCAAGCGCCTCACGAACCTGGTGACGCACAGCGCCACGTTCCGCAGCGAGGTCATCGACCACCCCCTGGTCCACGAGATCAGCGACCTGGTCTTCCTCCAGGAGTCGGGCACGTACTGGATGACCACCGCACAGGTGATCGAGATCGGCCCCGGCAACAAGGCGCAGATGCTCCACCGTGACCTGGAGAACTGGTTCCCGTTCATCGGCATGGGACCCCGCGGCCCGGAAGTCACCATCAACTTCCTGGTCGCCCTGACCGACTTCACGGAGGAGAACGGCGCCACCCGCGTCATCCCCGGAAGCAACCACTGGAGCGACTTCGAGGACCGCGGGACCCCCGAGCAGACGATCGCCGCCGTCATGAACGCCGGAGACGTCCTTCTCTTCAGCGGCAAGACCGCGCACGGCGGCGGGGCGAACCGGACCGGCGACGAGTACCGGCGGGGCCTCGCCTTCGCGTTCAACGCGGGCTTCCTCACCGGCGAGGAGGCGTACCCCTTCCTCGTCGACAGGGAGCTCGCCAAGACGCTTTCGCCGCGCGTCCAGCGCGTGCTCGGCTTCCGCTCCCAGTACCCGACGGGCTCGCCCGGCCTGTGGCAGGTCGACTACTCCGATCTGAGCGACTACCTCGGCCTCTGAGACCCGAGCCGATCAGAAGCTGCCGCAGCTGTCCGAGGAGCGCGCGTCATGACATTCCCGTACATTCGCACTATGGGAACCGGCGTCGATGCGTTCCTCGGTCAGCTGGCCCGGCACCTCAGACCGCAGGTGGAGAAGCTCTCCGGCCTGCTGCTCCAGCGCCTGAACGGCGAACTCCCCGAGCTGTGGGAAGACGCGGACATCGCGGCTCTGACACTGGAGGAGACGGCCCAGCACGTCACCGCCCTTCTGGATCTCCTGGAAGCCCACCCCAGCACGAGCACGTCGAAGGCTCCTCCGGCCGCCTTGGACATTGCCCGCCTCTACGCCCGGCGGGCCATCCCGGTGAGCCGACTCCTCCGTGCCTACCGGCTCGACCATCTCAGCCTGCTCGAACAGCTGCAGGCCGAAGCTCCCCGCCTCACCAGCGACTGGCGCATGATCAACCAGGCCACGATGAGGCTGGTCACGATCGGTTTCGACTACGTGGACCGTTCCTCGGAAGAGGTCGTCGCCGCCTACCAGGAGGAACGCGACCGTCTGCTGCAGCGTCGGCTCGCCCTCACCGACAGGGCGAGCAAGCTGATCGGGACCACGCTCGACATCTCCCGCACCGCGGAGGAGTTGACGGAGGTCTGCACCGAGGACTTCGCCGACCTCGTCACCGTCGACCTCTTCGACTCCGCACTCGACGAAACGGGCACCGGTTCGCCGGAGGCCCTGAGGCAGCGCCGCGTCGCCCAGCGCTCCGTCCTCGACGGCTGTCCGGAGTCCCTGCTCCGCGTCGGTGAGACCCACGCCTACCCCGACGACTCGGAACCGGTTCGCGCACTGACCACCGGAAGATCCGTCCTGCACCACATCGCGGGGACCGAGATGCCCACGTGGGTGGCGCCGTCGGAGTCCCACGGCCGAGTGCTGCGCGACCTCGGCCTCCACTCCGTACTCCTCGTGCCTTTGCACGCCCGTGGGGACACCCTCGGCCTGGTGCAGTTCGTACGCCATCGCACCTCAGTGCCCTTCGACGACGACGATCTCCTGCTGGCGCAGGAGATCGTCTCCAGGGCGGCGGTGTCCATCGACAACGCCCGCCGATACACCCATGAACGTTCCACCGCACTCGCCCTCCAGCGAACCCTGCTGCCCCGGAACACGGTGAAACACTCGGCCGTCGAAACGGCCTCGCGTTACCTGCCCGCCGGGTCCCGCGCCGGCGTGGGCGGCGACTGGTACGACGTCATTCCCTTGTCCGGGGCCCGTGTGGCGCTGGTCGTCGGCGACGTGGTCGGTCGCGGCCTGCACGCCGCCGCCACCATGGGCCGGCTCCGCACAGCCGTCCGCGCTTTCGCCGACATCGACCTCATGCCCGATGAACTCCTCACGCATCTCGACGACGTGGTCATCCGCATGCAGCGCGAGGAGTCGGCGGACGAGGGCGAGACCAGCGCCACCTGCCTGTACGCGATCTACGACGCCGTCTCCCGCCGGTGCTCCCTCGCCAGTGCCGGCCATGTCCCGCCGACCGTGGTGACCCCGTCGACGATCGGCGAGGCCACCGGGACCTCCAGGGAGGTCGGATTGCCGGAGGTGCCGATCGGACCGCCCCTCGGCCTGGGAGGGCTCCCTTTCGAGACGACCGAGTTCGAGCTGCCGGAGGACAGCCTGCTGGTCCTGCACACCGATGGGCTGATCGCGGGCCGCACGCGTGACGTGGACCTCGGGCTCGCCACGCTGCACGATGTCCTCACCTCGGCACCGGACTCTCTGGAGGAGACCTGCGACCAGCTCCTGGCCGCATTGTTGCCCAGCCGCCCCGCCGATGACGTCGCTCTGCTCGTCGCCCGGACCCATGCCCTCGACCCGAACCACGTCGCCACGATGGACCTCCCGTCCGATCCGGCAGCCGTGTCCGGTGCCCGCCGCTTCGCATCCGACGTCCTGGCGACCTGGGGGCTGGAGGAAATGGCCTTCACCACGGAGCTGGCCGTCAGCGAACTGGTGACGAACGCGATCCGCTACGGCAAGAGCCCCATCCAGCTGCGACTGATCCTCCAGTCGACGCTCACCTGCGAGGTCTCCGACGCCAGCAGCACGGCCCCACATCTGCGCCGCGCCCGGATCTTCGACGAAGGCGGCCGCGGCCTGCTGCTGGTGGCCCAGTTCACCCAGCGCTGGGGCACGCGACACGGACGCGAGGGAAAAGTCATCTGGGCCGAGCAGGCTCTCCCCACGGGCAGCGGACCGACCACCTGACGAACGAGACACCGATCGGACCGCGAAGGCGGGAGGCCGGAGGGTTCGCCAGGGCGGTGGCCAAGCAGCGGGCCGGGGCATCCTGCCGCCGCCCTCACCGGCCGAGAGGCGACAGCCCTGTTGCAGGCCCCCTGCCCGCGGTCCAGCACCGCGACCGTGCCGGCCACGATCACCGTTTTGAAGACGAACCCGATGGTCGCGTGGGCCGCCACCGTCCGGCGCATCTCCCGCGACAGCACCGTGACGTCCGTCGCGCCGAACGTCGTCATGACCGACAAGGCGACGTACACATAGTCTGCCCGGGCCGCCGTCTCCCCACCCGGAAAGTCCAGCGCCGGAAGGGCCACACCCACCTCTTGATCACCAGGGAGCTGGAGGCGGCGGGCCGCACGATCGAGGCCCAGTGGTGGGCCGGTGAAGGCCGCCGACCAGCCCCGGAAGGGCCGGTGCGGCGGCTCGGTGCTGGTCGACGCGCACAAGGGTGTCGAGCTGGTGGACGAGCCAGGCTCGCCGTCCTGAACGGAGCTGCACTCGAGCGATGAAGCGGCTGCCAAGACACACCGGACTCGACGCCTCCTCAATGGGCGCGGCGGACGCGGGCGAGGACCAGAACCGCGTCGTCGGCCGGCGGGGCGGGCAGCAGGCTCGCAAGGATGCGGTCCGCCATTGCTTCCAACGGGCCTGAGGTCCTGCCCAGTTCGGCGCGCAATGCCTTCAGACCGACCTCGAGGTCCGCGCCTCGCGTCTCGATGAGGCCGTCGGTATACAGGGCGAGACTCGCGTTCCCGGGGAGTTCGATCTCGATCGTCCGGAAAGGACAGCCGCCGACGCCGAGAGGGACTCCCAGGACGTCGTCGATGGTCTCCACTGTGCCGTCCGGCCGGAGTACCAGGGGCGGGGGGTGGCCGGCGCTGGCGATGCGGGCTACTCCGCTCTTCGGGTCGTAGACGATGTACAGGCACGTCGCCAGCTCGATGCCGGCCTCCTGGGCGCATGCGTCGAGCTCGGTGAGGAGGTCGTCGGGCTCGCTGTCGTGCCTGGCCAGAGCCTTGGTGGTGATACGAAGGCGGCCCATGGCGGCGGCGGCCGACACACCGTGCCCCATCACGTCGCCCACCACGAGAACGACTCGGCCGTCGGGCAGGCTGATCACGTCGTACCAGTCGCCGCCGACCTCGGTGATCCGACTGCCGGGCACGTACCGGTGGGCCACGTCCACGTACGGGCTGTTCGCCAACGCGCTGGGCAACAACGCCCGCTGCAGAGTGAGGGCGATGTCCTGGACGCGGCTGTACAGACGGGCGTTGTCCAGGCAGATCGCAGCCCGTGAGGCGAGCTCACTGGCCAGGCTGACATCGTCCCGGGTGAAGGCCGGCCGGTCCGTGGACCGGCCGAACATGGCGATTCCCTGGACCGTACCCCTGGCGATGAGCGGGGCAACGAGGACGCAGGCCAACCCACTCTCGGCGAAGAGCCGTGCGCGTGACTCGATGAGGACGGTCCGGGCCAGGAACTCCTCGTTCACCACGGCGGAGATGGCGCGGCCGGTCCTCAGCATGTCGTGGATGACGGAGCCGGGCGGATACCGCACCGTCTCCACCCCACTCACGAGTTCGGTGGCCGGAGGGGGCAGGATCGTCCCGGAGGCGATTCTGCGGGTGAACAGCGGTCGTGCCGGGTCAAAGACCTCTGCCTCGTCCATCCACTCCACGACTTCGACCACGGCGCCGTCGCAGAAGTCCGGCATTGCAGCGTCGACCAGCTCCTGGGCGGTGACGTTCACGTCCAGGGTGGTCCCGATGCGAGTGGAGGCCCCGTCCAGCAGAGCCAGCCGTCGACGGCTGGCGGTGGCTTCCAGGATGGCCTGCTCCCGGTCGGTCACGTCCAGCATCAGCCCGCCCACTCCGGGGCGCGAGCCGGCCGCCTGGCTCAGGGGGAAGAAACTCACCGACCGCACCTGGTCACGGTCCGGATGCCCCCGCGGACGCATGCCCACCAGGGTCCCCACGACCGGTGCTCCGCCCAGGGCGACGCCGCGGAGCATGCGCTGGTACTCACCATCGTCGGACATGATCATGATTTCGTCCATGCGCCGCCCGAGGTGGGCCTCGATCGGCACACCGTCCATGTCGGCGAGCGCCTGGTTGAGATGGACGTACCGGAGGTCCTGGTCGAGCATGACCAGACCGATGGGGCAAGTCTCGAAGAGGGCGTCGAGGAAGGCGAGGTTGGTCTTGACCCGATCGAGCTCGTCACTACGGCTCGCCAGGACCATCACCACCGAAGGTCCGCCGGATCCGGTCACGGAGAAGGCCCGGAAGCCGCAGTCGAAGACGGTGCTGTCACGATGCCGGGCCGGCAGCCGCCCCCTCCAGTAACCCTGGTTCCGGCCGCGCTCGGTCAGCCGGGCGCACGGATCGGGGGAGCCCCGGGGCCCGTCGGCGAAGAGAACGGCGCCGGGCCTCGACAGGACGGCGGTGGCGTCATATCCGAAGAGGTCCCGCGCGCCGGGCCCCCAGTAACAGACGAGGTCCCCGTCATCGAGGCCGAAGACGGCCACGGGCACGTGCTCGAGCAGCGTCCCCGGCTCGGACCAGAACGGGCCGTGGGTCTCCTCGCCCCCCGGCCGAGCCGATGGCACGAGATGTCCCCTTCCACTCACCGTTCCACCCATTATCCGGACACCATGGGCATTCCGCGGCGCGAAGTGCGCCGGGGCGAGGATTGAGCCAAGGGAAACGCCCCGCCCGCCGGTGGCCGGCTCAGCGCAGCAGGGCGGTAACGGCGGCCGGCACGTCGTTGGACTCGTCCCGTCCACCCCTCCATTTTTCTGAACCAGCATGACTTCTTGCACGGCGTGTGGGCGTGGGATCCCCATCGGCGCGGCGGCGGCCCGGATCCTGCCCGCGCCCCCACGTCCGCGCCACACACTCGCTCCGCGGAAGGGCCCGGATCGCCGGCTCGGCGACCGTCGCTCCCCGCTGCCGACGGCCCATAGAGGTTAGAAGATGGAGTATGAGCCACCTACTTGGACGCGTCCGACGTCGGCTGCTCGGCTCAACCACGAGCTCTTCCTCCCCCTCTCGGCGTCCCCGCTCAGGAAGCCACCAGGAGCGTCAGGAGCACGCCCAGCCCCCTGAGGGAGAGGCGCGGCGGCCGCAGCGTCTGTCCTCCCTTCTGAGCATGCGCAGCGTGGCCGGCGAGGTGTTCCTCCTGCAGCTGGCCGTCGTGGTGCTGCTCGTCGCCGCCGCGGTGGTGGCGCTCGTGGTGCAAGCCCGGAGCGCCGGCATGGTGGACGCCCGGCACCGTACGCTCGCCGCCGCCGGAACGTTCGCGGAATCTCCGGGAATCGTCGCGGCCCTGCGCAGCCCCCATCCGAGCGCAGTGCTACAGCCGAGCGCCGAGGCGGCCCGGAAGATCGCCGGGGTCGACGGCATCAACGTGTACACACTCTCCGGGGTCACCCTCGCCCACAGCGACGCACGGCAGATCGGGAAGCACGTCGTCGGCCCCTTCTCCAAGGCGGTGGCCGGCCAATCCTTCACCGAGACCTTCGAAGGGTCCTTGGGGCAGTCCGTGGTCTCGGTGGTCCCCGTAAAGGACGCCGACGGCCGCGTCATCGCCATCGTCTCCTCCCCGGTCACGGTGCAGAACGTGCAGAGCATGGTGAACCGGCAGCTGCCGGTCGTCCTCGGCAGTGCAGCCGCGGTGCTCGCCCTGTCCGCGGGCGGAACCGCCCTGGTGAGCCGTCGGCTGCTGCGCCGGACGCATGGCCTGGGACCGGCCGAGATGACGAGGATGTACGAGCACCACGACGCGGTGCTGCACGCGGTGCGAGAGGGCGTACTGATCGTCGGCGGCGGCGGACGGCTGCTGCTGGCCAATGACGAGGCGCGGCGGCTGCTGGACCTGCCGGTGGACGCGGAAGGGCTCCCCGTCACGGACCTTGGTCTGGAAGAGGGGATCGCCGATCCGATCGCATCGGGCCGTTCCGCGACCGACGAGCTGCACATGGCTGCCGATCGGCTGCTGGCGGTGAACATCCGGCCCACCGCGCCCTACGGGCAGGCCGGGACCGTCGTCACGCTGCGGGACACCACCGAGCTGCGGGCACTCTCCGGCAGGGCCGAGGTGGCCCGCGAGCGGCTGAAGTTGCTCTACGACGCGGGGATGCAGGTCGGAACGACGCTGAACGTCGAGCGCACCACGGAGGAACTGGCGGAGGTGGCGGTCCCACGGTTCGCCGACGTCGTCACCGTCGACCTGCTGGACCCGGTGCTGCGTGGCGAGGAGCCGCCCGAAGCAACCACCGAGATGCGCCGCACCGCCCGCGTCGGCCTTCAGGGCGACCACCCCCTCTACCCCGTCGGCCAGCTGATCCGGTTCGTTCCCACCAGCCCCATGGCCGCCGGGCTGGCCGGCAGCCGCGCGGTCCTGGAGGCGGACCTGCGCGCCACCCACGGCTGGCGGACCCAGGACCCGGCCAACGCCCTGCAGATCCTGGACCGCGGCATCCGCTCCCTGATCGCCGTGCCCCTGCGGGCCCGGGGCGTAGTGCTGGGGATGGCCGGCTACTGGCGGACCCAGGACTCCCCGGCCTTCGACGAGGAGGACGTGTCCTTCGCCGAGGAGCTGACCGCCCGGGCGGCGCTGTCCGTCGACAATGCCCGCCGCTACACCCGCGAGCACACCATGGCCGTCACCCTGCAGCGCAGCCTGTTGCCCCGCGGCGTACCGGAGCAGTCCGCCGTTGAGGTCGCGCACCGCTATCTGGCCGCCCAGGCCGGTGTGGGCGGTGACTGGTTCGATGTCATCCCGCTGCCCGGCGCCCGAGTGGCCCTGGTGGTCGGCGACGTCGTCGGCCACGGTCTCCACGCCGCCGCCACCATGGGCCGCCTGCGCACCGCCGTGTACAACTTCTCCACCCTCGACCTGCCCCCGGACGAACTCCTGAGCCACCTGGACGAGCTCGTCGCCCACATTGACACCGACGAGCAGGAGTGGCAGGGGATCACCGGAGCCACCTGCCTGTGCGCCCTCTACGATCCCGTCTCGGGGCAGGTGACGGCCGCCACCGCCGGGCATCCGGGCCCCGCTCTGATCCTTCCCGACGGAACCGTGTCCTTCCCCGAGGTGCCGGTCTCCCCGCCGCTGGGCCTGGGCGAGGGCCTGCCCATGGAGACCATGACGGTCACCCTGCCCGAAGGCTCCCGGCTGGCACTCTTCACCGACGGGCTGATCGAGAGCCGCGACCGCGATCCGGACGCGGGCCTGGCAGCGCTGCGCGCCGCTCTGGCCGGGCCCGCCCGCACCCCGGAGGAAACCTGCACCGTGGCGATCGACGCGATGCTGCCCACCAGGCCCAGCGACGACGTCGCGCTGCTGGTGGCGCGCACCCGCCGACTGGACCCCGCGCGGATCGCCGAGTGGGACGTGACCCCCGACCCCGCGGCGGTGTCCCCGGTGCGCAACGCCTGCGCCCGCCGACTGGCGGACTGGGGCCTGGAGGACATCGTCTTTACCACGGAACTCATCCTCAGCGAGCTGATAACCAACGCCATCCGCTACGGCACCGAGCCCATCCGGGTGAGGCTGCTGTACGACCGCAGCCTGATCTGCGAGGTCTCCGACGGGTCCAGCACCTCCCCGCACCTGCGCCGGGCCGAGGCCACCGACGAGGGCGGTCGCGGCCTGTTCCTCGTCGCGCAGTTCGCCGAGCGCTGGGGCACCCGCTACACCGCCCGCGGCAAGATCATCTGGAGCGAGCAGGCCCTCCACGACGGGGCCGCACCGCCCGCGATGGATCTCGGGGAGGCGCTCCTGGCCGGGTGGGACGACGAGGGGTTCTGAGAACGTGCCGGTGCGGCAGCCGCAGGGAAGACCGCGGACACCACCGTCTGGGACTGCGCTGCCGAGGCCGCCGAACGTACGCTGGCCTCGATCAGTACGCGACCGCCCGTTATGGAGCCTTTGTGCCCGCACCTCGTCTCCGGACAGCCTTCGTCGCCGCCTGCCTGGTCCTCGCGGCGCCCCTCGGCGCCTGCGGAGACAAGCCCACCACCGCGCCCAGTGCACCCGCGGTGGCCACCTCCGCCGCGGACGCGGGCGGCATGGCAGCACTGACCACAGCGGCGAAGAAGGAGGGCTCGCTCAACACGATCGCGCTCCCGAGCGACTGGGCCAACTACGGCGCACTGATCGACGGCTTCGAGAAGAAGTACGGGATCAAGGTCATCGTGGAGAACCCGGAAGGTACCAGCCAGGACGAGATCAACGCCCTGAAGGAGCACAGGGGCGAAGGCCGCGCCCCCGATGTGATCGACGTGGGAGGCTCGTTCGCGCAGTCCGCGGCACGGCAGGGCCTGCTCGCTCCGTACGAGGTCGCCGCGTACGACGAGATCCCCAAGGAACAGAAGGACGACCGGGCCCGCTGGTACAACAACTACGGCGGTTACATCTCGATCGGCTGTGACGCCAAGCGCGTCAAGACCTGCCCCGCGACCTTCGCCGACCTGCGCAAGCCCGAGTACAAAGGCAAGGTCGCGCTCAACGGCAACCCCACCAAGTCCGGCTCCGCCTTCGCCGGGGTCTACGCGGCGGCCCTGGCGAACGGGGGTTCCTTCGACGACGTCCAGCCCGGCATCGACTTCTTCGCCGAGCTCAGCGAGAACGGCAACTTCATCCCGGTCGAATCCACTCCGGCCACGATCGCGAAGGGCCAGACCCCGATCAGCATCGACTGGGACTTCCTCAACCTCGGATACGCCGACGAATTCCGCGAGAATGGCACGGACGTCGACTGGCGGACCGCCATCCCCTTCGACGGCAGCTTCGCTCAGTACTACGCGAACGGGGTGAACAGAGACGCTCCGCACCCCGCGGCGGCACGTCTGTGGCAGGAGTACGTCTTCAGCCCGGAAGGCCAGAACATCCGGCTCGGCGCCTATGCACGCCCCGTCCTCATGGACGCCATGGAGAAGGACGGCACCCTCGACAAGGCCGCCGCGGAGAAACTGCCGACGGTCGAGGGCACGCCGACGTTTCCGACGGAGGCGCAGACGGAGAAGGCAAGAGAGACCGTCAACCGCGGCTGGGCCGAGGCTGTCTCGAGCTGAGGGCCAAGTGCGCTCCTGGCCAGTCGTGCACCCGCCCGCCCGGGCCCCCCACCGGCGGCCACGCCGGGCAGATGAGGAACGCGGCGCGCACCCGTTCATCCGTGTACTCCTAGCCTGCTTACGCGAGCGCCCGTGTCAGTTGTTCGCCGGGAACAGACGTGCCGAGGGCCTTCCGCAGGCCGGGAACTCGGGCAGCTCCGGCACTCGGGCCCGCCCGTCCAGCACGGCCCGCAGCACACCGCTGTCGAGGTAGTCGCGCCGACTTTGATCGAACGACTCTCGTCATCTGAGGTTCCGTCATGATCGAGCAGCCCAACTCTCCTGAGAGCGCCTTGAAAAGAGAGGACGTTGCCGCGAGACAGGTCGACTCGCCGGAATGCTGACGCAGCCGCTTCGATCCGGCTGCGCCGACAGGTCAGCAGGTCAGCAGGCACGAAGATCATGCTTTCGGGCGGGAGTGAACCCGCGGCCAGGCCCGCGTTGGTGTCACCCGGCCGCTTGGACGCTCAGGTCTCCGTGCCATACAAGACGGCCGGCAGAACGCCCCACCATGATCCGGTAGGCCCCGGGCTCGGTGCGCCAAGCCCGTGTCTCCTCGGACCAGTGCCGCAGCGCACGCGCCGGCACGTCCACCACGGTGGTGACCGAGGCACCGGGCTCCGCCTGTACGGCCGCGTAGCCGGCGAACCAGAGGTCCGGTCGCTCCACAGCGGAATCCGGGCGCGCCAGGTACACCTGCACCACCTCGCGACCCGGTCTCGCGCCTGTGTTGCGCAGCTGGACGCCGACGGTGAACGGAGTTCCTTCCGTTACGTGTGCCGGGGCACTCACCGCGCCGTACTCCCAGGTCGTGTACCCCTCGCCGTGCCCGAACCAGTAGGCGGGTTCGCACTCCGCTCGCGCCCACGCTCGGTAGCCGATGTGCAGACCCTCCTCGTAGTCGAGCCGGCCTTCGACCGGCTGTGAGCGGGTGACGGGTGCGTCCGGGAGCGAGGCTGCCCAGGTCGTCGGAAGCCGGCCGCCGGGCTCGACGAGTCCGAAGAGCACGTCGGCGAGACCGGACCCGGCCTCCTGTCCGGGGAACCAGGACAGCAGGACCGCACCCACCTCCTCGCGCCATGGGAGCTCCACCGGACCACCGCTGTTCACCACGGCGACCGTGCGCGGATTGACCGCTGCCACGGCGTGGACGAGTGCGGTCTGGTGTCCGCCCAGGGAGAGATCCGTGCGGTCACGCCCTTCGGTCTCGGTGTGCTCGGTGGTCCCCACCACCACGATCACCGCGTCCGCGTCCCGGGCCGCTTCCACCGCTTCGGCGAGCGCGGCCGCGGACTCCTGCTCCGGGGGTGCTGCCGCGACGATCACGGCCCGCCCGGTTCCGGGGACCAGTTCGCGCCGTGCCACCAGATGGACGGGCTGTTGCGTGCTGATCGTCGCCTGCGCGGTGTGGAGGGGCGGGGTCACATGGACGACGGCCGGGTCGTCGGTGGTGCACGGGAAAACGCCGTCCAAGACCGTCCGGTCGTCGATCGTGAGCGACATGCGGCCGAAGCCGGCGACGCCGAAGGTCCACTCCCCCGTTGCCTCCGCTCTGATCAGCGCGCTGACCTCCACGGTGCGGGTGCCGGGGACGACCGGAGGCTCCAGCTGCCTCCCTGACAGCCGGTGTTCCGCGTGCAGCTCGTCGCCGTCCGCGTCCAGGAGCCGCAGCAGCACTCCGGGCTGCCCCGATCTGGGGTTGCTGCACCGGTCGGGATCGAGCGGGGCCGGAGGCACACCCAGGGAAGGACCGGGCACGTGCACGACGCGGGCATGGCCGCGCAGTCGGGCACGGATGCCGTTGAGGGGCGTGACCGTGCCCGAGTCGAAGACGCCCGCGCTGCCACCGCCCTGCACCCGTGGGGAGGCCGCGTGCACACCGATGACCGCGACGGTCGTCAGGCCTGACGGGTCGAGCGGGAGCACGCCGCGGTTGTGCAGGAGTACGGATCCCGCGGCCACCGCGCGGCGCAACAGCTTCCGTGTGTCGCGTGAGCCGACCGCCGCTACGCGCCGGGGCCGGCGCGGCCCGACCGCCTGAAGGCGACCGGCGAGCCTCAGCAGGCGTCGCACCTTGTCGTCGATGACCTCCTCGGGGACGAGGCCGTCCTTCACCGCCCGGGCCAGTTCCGCTTCCCACGGTCCCTGCGGCCCGGGCATCGCCAGGTCGAGTCCGGCGAGCGCGGGGCCCGTCGTCGAACGAAGCGCGCCCCAGTCCGAGACGACGACCCCGTCGAAGCCCCAGGCGCCCTTGAGCGGCTCGGCGAGAAGACCGCTGGCGGTCATGGTCGCGCCGTTCACGCTGTTGTACCCGGCCATGACCAGCCACACGCCCGCCTCGACGGCCGCCTCGAACGGAGCGAGATAGACCTCCCTGAGGACCCGTTCGGAGACCCGTACGTCCACATGCATGCGTTCGGTCTCGGAGTCGTTGGCGACGTAGTGCTTGGCCGTGGCCGCCGCACCGGCCGTCTGGATGCCCCGGATCAGCGCCGCACCGGTACGGCCCGTCAGCTCCGGATCCTCCGAGTAGCACTCGAAGTGCCGTCCTCCCAGCGGAGTGCGGTGCAGGTTGAGCGTGGGGGCGAGGACGATGTCCACACCCTTGCGGACCGCTTCCGAGGCGAGCAGACTGCCCAGCTGCTCGGTCAGTTCCTCGTCCCACAGCGCGCCGATCGCGGACGCCGACGGCAGCAGCGCGGAGGTGCGCCGTTCGTCCCAGGCCTCTCCCCGCACGCCGGCGGGGCCGTCGGACATGACCATCTGGCGCAGCTCGACGGCCGACTCGTCGGCGGTCCGCCAGGTGGTGGCACCGCTCAGCAGCCGCACTTTCTGGGTCAGGTCGAGCTTTTCCAGCATCAGATCGATCACGTCGTCGGTCATTCCCACCCCAGTCACGTCAGCCGTCCCCCTGATTGGGAGAGCGCTCTCCCAGCTTTCGCCTGCGAGGGTCTGCACGTCAAGCCCCTTCTGATGAACCGTCACCAGCGCACGTGGAAGGCCCGGTCGCCCCGAGTGCGGGAGGAGTGACCGGGCCCGTGCGCACCTTCGGCAGGCCTAGGGGAGACGGTGGTCCGCGTTCAGCACGGTGCCGCGTTCGGGGCGGTACAGGTCGAAGCCCCGTGTGTCGCACTGCAGGCCGCCGACGATGCAGTGGTCGACCAAGGCCTTCAGGGTGCGCTCCTCCCACGCGTTGAAGAAGTCGTAGTGGAAGGAGTAGCCGCGGCCGCTGGCCAGGCGGACCTGGGACATGTCGCCGTTGACCGGCCATGCCATCTTGAACTCGATCATCGGCAGGGCGACCGGGTGGGAGGCCGGGCACATGTTGTCGTTGGTGCCGGGCTTGACCACCGGGTAGGCCATGTGGCTCTGGTGGTCGGGGGTGTCGAGATACAGGCCGTTCCAGCAGCTGGGGGCCTGCATGCGCAGGTTGAGCTGCACGTCGGGCCGGTTCGGACAGCTCGCCGGGATGTCGGTGTTGAAGAAGCTGTCACCGCATTCCCAGCCCTCGACGAAGCCCTTGTGGGCCCGGAACTCCTGGGCGCTCTGCATCGGGTTGCCGACGACGAACCGCAGTCCCTTGGGGAAGGGCCGGACGCTGCGGTAGTCGGTGACGCCCGCCTTGTAGTAGATGACCTGCGGGCCCACGGGCAGGATCTTCTGGTCGCCCTTGTACAGCGAGGGCATCCAGTACGCGGAGGCGTCCGCGGGCGCCTTGCAGGTGGTGTTGCCTCCGTAGAGCGAGGCGGTGGTGCTGGCGGCGTTGGTGGAGGTGTTGCCCATGAACGTGTGGTCATGGGACTTGCCGAACTGGCCCGGGTAGACGATCGGGTCGTCCGGCGCGGTGTGGGTGACGGAGCAGCCGGCCTGGAACTCGTGGTGGTAGGCGGGGGGCGGGGTGGCCGTGGACGGTGTGACACCGGTGACCTGGGGTACGGCCGGGATGTAGCCGTCTCCGTCGGGGTCGTCGCCCGAGGCCTGGGTGGACGCGGCCATGACGTGTCCGCTGTGGGCGCCGGCCGCGACGGCGGCGGGCGGGGTGGTGTTGTCCGTGTCCGCGGCGGAGGCCATCGTGGCGACGCCGAGGACGCTCGCGATGAGGGCGGTACCGAGGAGGAGTGCGGGGAGCCGTTTCGGACTCGATCTCATGGGGTTCTCCTGCCCATGGGGATGGTTTCGCGTGGACGCGAACACGCCACGCGACTGATGTGAGGGGTTCCCGTGCGGTGGTGCCGGGGTGGCGGGGCCGAGCGGCAGGCCCCGCTCCCCGTCCTGTGGGTCCGGCTCGTCAGCTGTAGACGCCGAACTCGTGGAGCGAGTAGCCCCAGCCGGTGCCACGCGCGGTGAGCTGGAGCCTGACGTACCGGGCGGTGGTGGCGGGCTCGATGGTGTCGATGTCGCCGTTGCCCGTGGTGGTGGTGTGGACGGTCCGCCAGGTCGTGCCGTTGTCGGAGACCTGGACCTCGTAGGCGCGGGCGTAGGCCGGGTCCCAGACGAGCTGCACGGTGCGGATGGGCTTGGACGCGCCGAGATCGACCTGGATCCACTGCGGGTCGCTCCAGTCGCTGGCCCAGCGGGTGGAGGCGTTGCCGTCGGTGGCGTTGGAGGCGGGGCAGGGGCAGTCGCCGTAGGAGGCCTGGGCGGAGGAGGCGGTGGTGGGCCTGTTCAGGGCGACGTTCGTTCCGGTGACGGGCGGGGCGACGACCTTGACGGACTTCGTCTCGATACCGGCGTTGCCGCGGCCGTCCTCGGCCTGGATGTAGACCTTCCACACGCCGAGCTTCTCGGGCGCGGTGACGGCGAAGGTGCCGTTGCCCAGGGAGCGGTACTGCGCGTCGACGAGGCGCTTGTCACCGTTGGCGTAGTTTCCGCTGAGGTAGATCTTGGGTGTGATCGGGTCGCCGTCGGGGTCGCGGATGTCGGCGCGGACCGTGAACTCACGTCCGGCCGGGGCCGCCGTGGGCGTGCTGACGGTCATGTCGGTGATGACCGGCGGGGTGTTGTCGCCCGCGGTGGAGCCGGCGTACGCCTTCTTCACCGCGTAGTACGACAGGCGCTTGAGGCCGTCCGGAAGGAGGTTGAACCAGACGCCGCCGAAGTCGTGCTCGAGGCCGTAGTGGAACATCGTCGCGCCAAGGGCAACGCCCCGGTGACCGGTGATGCACTCCCAGGCCTTGGTGTAGCCCTCGGCCTTCTGGACGTCGGTCGGCTCGTCGGGGATGCCGTTGACGTCGTCGGGGACCTCCCACTCACCGGCGTTCCCCGTCTCGGTGATGATGTACGGCTTGTTGTACCCGCCGTCGATCCAGTCCTGCCGCACACCGCAGATGTCGCCGTATGCGTTCATCGAGTACAGGTCGAGGTCGGGGGCGTTGCGCTTGTAGTACGGCCAGGCACCGGTCCACGCGTCCGTGGAGGTCACGGGGTGGTCGGGGTCGATGGAGTGGATCTTCTTGGCGACGTCGTTGACGAAGGTCGTGTACGCGTTGCGCTGGTTCTCCAGCTCGGTGCCGCTGTAGCAGTTCTGCAGGCCGAGGACGGACTCGTTGCCGACGTTCCACATGAGTGTCGCCGGGTGGGACTTGTAGGTGTCGACCCACTTGGCGAACTCGGTGAGCATGGTGCTCTTGTACGCCGTGTCGGTGACGTAGTTGACGCAGCCGCCGGAGCCGGGGCCGCCGCCGGGCTGGAGCCAGAAGCCGTTGACGACCTTGAGCCCGTGGGCGGCGGCGGCGTCGAGCAGGGGCTTGCTGGACGCGTCGGTCCCCCAGGTGCGGACGGTGTTGACGCCCATGGACCTCAGGTCCGGCATGTAGCGGGAGGCGTCGGCCATCGCCGGGCCCCAGGTGAGGCCCTTGACCGTGTACGGCTGGCCGCCGACGGTGAGTTGCCAGTTGCCCTGAGAGCCCGCCACGCGTACGGCGCCCTGCGGCGGGGTGGTGGTGCCGCTCTCGCCGTACACCTGGAACTCCCAGAGCGAGTAGCCGTAGCCGCTGGAGCGGACGAGGCCGTTCATGCGCACGTACCGGGCGGAACCGGAGATCGCGATGTCATCGGTGCCGCCGTCGCTGCCGATGACGGTCTTCGCCGTACGCCAGTCGGCTCCGTTGTCCGAGACCTGGATCTCGTAGTTCTTGCCGTACGCGCCCTCCCAGGTCAGGACGACGCGGCTCAGGTCCTTGGTCGCGCCGAGGTCGACCTGGAACCACTGGGCGTCGCTCCACTGGCTGGCCCAGCGGGTGCCGGTGAGGTTGCCGTCGACGGCGGCGGCGGCGGAGAAGGCCTCGCCCTCGGACGAGGAGGCGGTGGCCGTCCTGCCCTGGGACAGCAGGGACTCCGCGGCGCTCGCGGCGGGCGCGGTGGCGAGGGTGAAGGAAGAGGCGAGGAGCGCTCCGAGGGTGAGGGCTGCCGCCGCGCCGCGTGTGCGGCGGGCTGGTGCGGCCGTGGAGGGGGGATGCGACATTGCGACTCCTGGTGTCAATGGCGGTGACGTTCGACCAGCTCCTGGAAGGGGCTCACCCGCCGATGCCGCGCTCTCGGGACGGGCGGGCGTGACATGGACCTGTCACTTTGAGTGACGTGCCCGGGTAAGGACGTCCTGGCCGGTCGGTCGGTGCGGTAAGTGCCCCGGGCCGGGGCGCGGGGACTGTTCGCCCGGCCCGGGGAGTTGTGGTCGGTTCCGTGGCGTTACCGGAGACCGGCGGAGAAACGGGGGTGTGTCAGGGGAAGGAGACGACGGTCGAGGGCACGGTGGAGGTGCCGGCGGGGACGGTGGAGGCCCCGGTGTCGTTGATGACGTGGTTGTAGTGGCCCATGCCGCCGAGGGACACCACCAGGAGGCTGTGGAACTTCACGCCCGGCTTGACGGGTGCCTTGAAGCCGTGGTCCTGGACGATGGTCGGGTCCACGTTGTAGTTGCAGTAGCTGCCGAGTCCCCACGCCTCGTGGGTGTTCACCGAGTCGTCGACGCGGTAGGCGGCGTACCCCTTCGTCGTGCCGTTCTGGATGGCGGCCTGGTTGGGGGCGTCGTACGCCTTCTCGTTCTGGTAGAAGATCGTGCGGCCGCGCTCGCCGTACCACTCGACGTCGTACTTGTTGAAGTGCTCGACGAACAGGCCGGTGGCCAGCACGTCGTCGCCGTTGACCCGGACGCCGTAGTCGGCGCGGTTGGTCTCCCAGCCCCAGCCCTCGCCGTGGTCGGCGCGCCACACCCAGGTGTGGTCGACGATGGCGTCGTCGCTGTTGACGACCATGCTGGTGGTGGCCTTGCCCGCGCCGGCGCCGCCGATGCGGATGTACACGTCCTGGACGGTGGTGGGGTTGGCGGCGTGGTCGGCGGAGGCCCCCTGCTGACCGACCTCCAGCAGAGTCGGGGAGTTGACCGGACCGGCGTCGATGAGGAAGCCGGCGAGCTTGACTCCGTCGACGTCGGCGACCCTCATCGCGGTGACGCCGTTGTCCGGGATGATCGTCGCGAGGCCGAGGCCGAGCACGATGGTGTTGGCGCGGTTCACGTTGATGGTCTGGTCCACGTGGTAGACGCCGGGCGTGAACAGCAGGTGCAGGCCCTGGTCGAGCGCCTGGTTGATGGTGGCGGCGGTGGTGCCGGGCTTGACCACGTAGAACTGGTTCAGCGGGATGGACTCACCCTGGGGGGTGCCGTTCGCCCAGCTGGTGCCGCGGGCGTTGACGCGCTTGGCGGGCGCGAACACCTTGTACTCGTCGCCGTCGAGGTAGAGGTACGGCTTCTCGCGGGAGATCGGCGTCGTGTCGAGCGTGGTGTAGCGGGGCTCGGGGAACGCGTTGGCCGGTGCGCCCTGGACGCCCGAGAAGGTCTGGTTCCAGACGCTGTTGGACCAGCCGCCGATGGAGCTGTCCCGGGTGTACCACTGCTGCTGCGAGTAGTTGCCGATCTGGCCGTCGATCTTCGAGTCGGCGATGTAGCCGCCGCTGGCCCAGCCGTAGCCGTTCGGCGCGAGGTTGAGCCCGCCCTTGACGTGCATGCGGCGGAACGAGGACGCCTGCGAGACCGCCCACCGGTTGGTGCCGTTGACCGGGTTGAGGGTCAGACCCTCGGCGCCGCGCCAGAAGTTCTGGGTGGCATTGCCGTTGAACCAGCCCGCGTCGACGGTCACGTCACCGTTGATGGTGGTGTCGCCGGGACGCAGCCCGAGACCGGCGATCTGGGTGTAGAAGCCGATCTGCGCGTTGAGGTTGTCGTACGTACCGGGCTTGAAGAGGAAGGCGTGCCGCCCGGAGCCGAACTGGGCCGACTCCTGCTGCTGGAAGACCTGGTCCAGCTTGCTCTGGATGCCGGGCGTGGAGGGGTCGAAGACGTGCACGTTGGGGCCGAGGTCGCCACCGCCGGGGAGGGTCGGGCCGGTGGTGTCGGTGGAGCCGTAGACCTGGAACTCCCAGAGAGAGAAGCCGTATCCGGTAGCCCGGGTGAGGCCGTTCATACGGATGTAGCGGCCGGTTCCGGACAGGGTGACCTCGTCCGTGCCTCCGTCGCCGGCGCTGACGGCGGTGACGGTCCGCCAGTCGGTGCCGTTCTCGGACGCCTGGATCTGGTAGCTCTTGCCGTAGGCGCCTTCCCAGGTCAGGACGGCGCGGCTGAGCGTGGCGCTCTTGCCGAGGTCGACCTGGAGCCACTGGGCGTCCTGCCACGCGCTGGCCCAGCGGGTGCCGGTGAGGTTGCCGTCGAACGCGGCGCTCGCGGTGAAGGCGGGTCCCTCGGTGGAGGAGGCCGTGGCCGTCTTCCCCTGGGAGAGGAGGGTGGGGGCGGCCTGGGCCGTCGTGGCGGGGGCAAGGGCGAGCAGGCTGCCCGCCACGGCGGCGGCGACCGCCCCTGCGATGCCCTTACGGGCCGGAAGAGGACGGCGTCTGCGGGATGGTGCTGCGACGGGTATGCCGACAGGCATGAAGGGCTCCTTAACAAACCTGAAACGGGAGAGCGCTCTCCAGACCTTGGCGTGCTGCAGCCGGTGCGGTCAAGGCTCCGACCGACTTTTCTTTAGCCTTCTATTAAGTGGAAGACTGTATGTGGTCGATGGACTCGGCGGTGAGCAACGGATGCCCTGCGGCAGCGCAGTTGGCGTCGGGGCGGCCTGCGCCGGCGCGGCACTCGGCGGCGGCTTGCCGGGGAGGACCGGATGTCCCCGCGCAGGGCGTCGGCTCGGCTGCTTCGTGAGCGACACGGCACGCTAGGGTTCCGCGTATGAGCAGAATGGGCCCGACGCTGGAGGATGTCGCACGGCAGGCGGGTGTGTCGCGGGCGACGGTGTCCCGGGTCGTGAACGGGATCCGCAATGTGGACCCCGACATCCAGGAGCTGGTGCGCCATGCGATCGAGCAGACGGGGTACAGGCCCAACCGCGCTGCCAGATCGCTGGTCACCCAGCGGACGGAGACGGTCGCACTGATCATCTCCGGTGCGGGCGACGCCTTCGCCTCACGCGTCTTCGCCGACCCGTTCTTCGGCCGGGTGGTCAGCGGCGTGGTCGGCTATCTGCGGTCGCACGCGATGCATCCGGTACTCCTGGTGGCCGAGTCCGATGCCGCCAGGGAACAGGTCGTCGACTATCTGAGCCAGGGCACCGCGGATGGTGCTCTGGTGGTGTCCATCCAGGTCGCCGACCCCTTGCCGGAGATGCTGATCGCCGCCCGGATTCCCGTGGTGCTCTTCGCCCGCCCCGAACGTCCGCACACCGTCAGCCATGTCGACCTCGCGCACGCCGAAGGAGCCCGGCTGGCAGCCGAGCACCTTCTGGCCAGGGGATGCCGACGGATCGCAACGATCTCGGCCCCCCAGTCGATCCCGGCGGCCCGCGACCGTCTCGACGGTTTCCGCGAAGCGCTGGCCTCCGCTGGAGTGGTCGACGTTCCTGTTGCCGAAGGCAACTTCACGGTCGACAGCGGTGGGGCAGCCATGGCGGAACTGTTGAGTGACCATCCCGACCTCGACGGCGTCTTCGCCGCGAACGATCTGATGGCTCAGGGGGCGTGCCAGTTCCTGCGTGAGCAGGGCAAGCGGATCCCTCAGGATGTGGCTGTCATCGGCTTCGACGACTCGAGCGTGGCAGTGACCTGCAGACCCCCTCTGACCACGGTGCGCCAGCCGGTGGAGAAGATGGCCGGAGCGATGGCCCGACTCCTGTCGGAGCAGATTCAAGGGACGCGCAGCCAGCCCGCGTCGGTGCTTTTCGACGCCGAGCTGGTGGTGCGCGAGTCGGCCTGAGCGGCCGCGAACTACGTACGCCGGGCACCACGGGCCGCGCCGTGCGCACGTGCAGGGCTTCGGCCCGTCGGCCTGGGGACGGACGGGCCGGAGACGGGGACACCCGCAGGGCCGTTTGGTTCCGTGCCACGGAACCCGACCGGCCCTGGTAACCGGGGCCGTCCTGCTGCGAGCCCCTGTTACGCGTGGATCTGCCGGTGGCTGCGGATGAGCTCCGCATAGCGCCGGCCGCTCGTCTTCATGGTCCGCTTCTGGGTGGCGTAGTCGACGTGGACGAGCCCGAAACGCTTGTCGTAGCCGTAGGCCCACTCGAAGTTGTCGAGCAGCGACCAGGCGTAGTAGCCGGCCAGCGGGGCACCCTTGCGGATGGCTCGGGCGCAGGCCTCCAGGTGCTCCTCGAAGTACGCGGTCCGCTCGGGGTCGTGGACCTCGCCGTCGGGGGCGACGGTGTCGGGGAAGGCGGAGCCGTTCTCGGTGACGTACAGCTTCTGGATGCCGTAGTCCTCGGTCAGGCGCAGCAGAAGGGCTTCGAGGCCGCTGCCGTCGATCTGCCAGTCCATGCCCGTGCGGGGCACGTCGGTCAGTCGTACCTCGCGGGCGTACGGAACGGGGCCCGACGGGTCGCCCGTGACGGTGACCGGGAAGTAGTAGTTGAGGCCGTGCCAGTCGAGCGGCGCGGCGATGATCTCCGCGTCACCCGCCCGCTCCGGGAGATCCACGCCGTACAGCTCGCGCATGTCGACGGGGAAGCCCCGACCGTACACCGGATCGAGCCACCAGCGATTGGTGTGGCCGTCCATGCGCAGTGCCGCCGCGATGTCCGCGGGGTCGTCCGAGGCCGCCGTCACGGTGCTGTGGTTGGTGACGATGCCGACCTGCGCGTCGGGAGAGGCGGCGCGGATGGCCCGGGCGGCCAGCCCGTGACCGAGCAGGAGGTGGTAGGAGGCGTGGACGGCGGCGGTCAGATCGGTGAGCCCAGGGGCCATCCGGCCCTCCAGGTGGCCGATCCAGCCGGAGCAGAGCGGCTCGTTGAGGGTGGCCCACTGTCTGACCCGGTCCCCGAGGCGTTCCGCGACGACGGAGGCGTAGGCCGCGAAGTGCTCGGCGGTCTCCCGCACGGTCCAGCCGCCGCGGTCCTGCAGTGCCTGGGGCAGGTCCCAGTGGTAGAGCGTGACCGACGGCGTGATCCCGGCGGCGAGCAGGGCGTCGATGAGCCGGTCGTAGAAGTCGAGGCCGACGGCGTTGACCGCTCCGCTGCCGTCGGGGATGACGCGGGGCCAGGCGATGGACAGGCGGTAGGTGTCGACGCCGAGCCGCTGCATGAGCGAGACGTCCTCGGGCCAGCGGTGGTAGTGGTCGCAGGCCTGGTCGCCGTGGTCGTCGTTGTCGACCTTGCCAGGAGTATGGGAGAACGTGTCCCAGATGGAGGGTCCTCGGCCGTCCTCGTCGACGGCGCCCTCGATCTGGTAGGCGGATGTGGCGGTGCCCCAGGCGAAGTCGCGGGGGAACGCGCCGAGGTCTATGGAGTCGGACACGGAGAACCTCTCGGTGATCAGCTGCAGAAAAGGGTTACTTGACGGCGCCGGCGGTCAGCCCGGCGACGAGGTAGCGCTGGAGGAGCAGGAAGCCGGCGACGACGGGCAGGCTCACCACGAGGGAGGCGGCCATCACCTGGTTCCAGTACACGTCGTTCTGGGTGGAGTAGCCCTGGAGTCCCACGGCGAGGGTGCGGGTGGTGTCGTTGGTCATGACGGAGGCGAAGAGGACCTCGCCCCAGGCCGTCATGAACGCGTACACGGCGACGGCGACGATGCCGGGGATCGCTGCCGGGACGATGACCCGGAAGAGGGCGCCGAGCGGGCCGCAGCCGTCGACCTTGGCGGCCTCGTCGAGCTCGCGGGGCACCGAGTCGAAGTACCCGATGAGCATCCAGATGGAGAAGGGCAGGGAGAAGGTGAGGTACGTGATGATCAGCCCGACGCGCGAGCCGAACAGGGCGATGCCCGTGGCGTTGCCGATGTTCACGTAGATGAGGAACAGCGGCAGCAGGAAGAGGATGCCGGGGAACATCTGCGTCGACAGCACGGTCACCGTGAAGACCCGCTTGCCGCGGAAGCTGTAGCGGCTCACCGCGTAGGCGGCGAAGACCGCGATCACCACCGAACAGACCGTCGCGGCGCCGGCCACGATCAGCGAGTTGACGAAGTAGTCGGCGAGCGGGACGGTCTCCCAGATGTCGAAGTACGGCCGGATCGTGAGTCCCGAAGGGATCCACTGGAACTTTCCCGACACGTCCTCCAGCGGCTTCAGTGAGCTGGAGACCATGACGTACACCGGCAGGAGCACGAAGGCGGTCAGCAGCGTCAGGAAGATCCGCCGGCTCCAGAGGAACGACCGGGGCGCCGCCATCGGCGACCTGAAGTGCGCACGCTGAGAGTGGTCAGACATCGCTCGTCTTCCTTCCCCGGGAGGTGACCGCGAGGTAGACACCCGTCACGACGAGCAGGAACAGCAGCAGCAGGACCGACATGGCCGAGCCCGTGCCGAAGTTCCAGGTCTGGAACGAGGACTGGTAGATGTGCAGGGAGATCAGGTCGGCGGATTCGGGCGCCGCCTTGCCGAACAGCACGAACGGCGTGTTGAAGTCGTTGAACGACCACAGGAACAGCACCAGCACCAGCACCTGGTTGACCGGGCGAAGCGACGGCAGGGTGATCCGGCGGATCTGCTGCCACACCCCGGCACCGTCGAGGGCCGCGGCCTCGTACATCTCGCGGGGGATGTTCTGCAGCCCGGCCATCATGATGAGGAAGGCGAAGGGCCAGCCCTTCCAGACCGAGACGACGAGCAGGGTGATGAAGCTGTTCTCTCCGATCAGCCAGAACGGCGGGCTGTCGGTGAGGCCGAGCTGGTCGTGGATGACGTGGTTCACCAGGCCGTTGTCCCGCTGGAACATGAACGCCCAGGTGATGACCGCGGCGTAGACGGGCAGCGCGTACGGGACGAGGAAGAGCGTGCGCAGGAGGCCCCGGCCCTTGAACGTCTCTTGCATGAAGATCGCGGCGGTCGTGCCGAGCAGCCAGCACAGTCCGACGGAGGCCACCGTGAACAGGCACGTGGTGACGAACGAGCTCAGGAGCGCCTGGCCCACGGGGGCGTCGAAGTCGACGCTGAGGGCGTAGTTGTCCAGACCGGCCCAGGGCGCCGCGCTCCAGTCGCGCAGATAGAACTGGGTGAGCTCCTTGAAGCTGACGACGATGCCGATCAGCATCGGCACCAGGTGGACCAGGAGCTCCAGGAGGAGGGCGGGAAGCAGCAGTACGTACGGCAGGGAGATGCGGCGCAGCCGCCCGGAGCGGCGGGCGCGGGGCGCCGCTCCGGGAGGGGTCCTGCGCGCCGCCCGCCTGCCCGTGTCGGGAGTGACGGTGGTGGTCATGGAGGTGTCCGTGCTCACTTCTTCGGCATCTGCTGCTCGGCCTTCTCGAGCTTGGCCTTCACCGACTCGGTGGTCACCGGCCGGCCGGCCGCCGCCTCGGCGAAGAGCTCCTTGACCGCGGTGCCCACGACGGTCTCGAACTGCGACTCCTCGGGAACCTGCGGCAGGGCGGCGGCGCTGGTCGCGAGGGTGTCACGCAGGACGGCGAGGCCCGGGACGCCGAAGGCGGGGTCCTGCTGGGCGGACTTGACCGGGGGGATGGAGCCGTAGGCCTTGTTGAGGATCTTCTGCTCCTCGTCGCCGGTCATGAAGTTGACGAACTTCATGGCGCCGTCGATGTTCTTGGTGTTCTTGAAGACGCCCATGTTGATGCCGGCGACCATGGAGTTCGTGTTCTTGCCCTGGCCCGGGGTGCCGGACTGGACGGGGGCGGGGGCCACGCCCCACTCGTCCTCCTTCATGCCCTGCGAGGCGAAGGTGGCCGACGCGGTCTGCCACAGCACCATGGCGGTCTTGTCCTTGGCGAAGTCGCTCAGGGACTGGTTCTGGGCGTACTCCGCATTGCCGGGAGCGACGATCTTGTGCTCCGCCATCAGGTCGACGTACTGCTTGACCGCGGCGACGGCCTCGTCCGAGGTGAAGTCGGCCTTCCCTTCGGGCGTGAAGAAGTCGGCGCCGTGCTGCTTGCCGAGCACGAAGACCTGGTGGATGTTGTTCGACAGGTTGGAGCCCTCGACCCCGATGGCGGCCTTGCCGTTCTTGGTCAGCTTCTTGCCGGTGGCGACCAGCTCGTCCCAGGTGGCCGGCGGCTTCGCTATGCCGGCTTCGGCGAACATCTTCTTGTTGTAGTAGAGGGCGTACGCCATGGAGTAGAGCGGGACGGCCGCGGGGTCCTGGCCCGTTGCGCCGGTGGAGCCGAGTGCCGAGTCCACGAAGCGGTCCTTGCCGCCGATCTTCGCGAAGTTCGCCTCGTCCCACGGCAGCAGCGCGCCGCTGGCCTGCAGCGACGCACTCCAGGTGTTGCCGATGTTGAGGACGTCGGGGCCCTGGCCCGACGTGGTGGCGGTGAGGATCCGGTTGAGCAGGTCGCTCCAGGGCACGACCTCCAGCTTGACCTTGATGCCCGTCTGCTTCTCGAACTTGTCGAGCTCCGGCTGGAGGACCTTCTTGTCGACCTCGATGCTGGCGCCCTGGTTGGACGCCCAGTAGGTGAGCGTCTTGGGCTGCTCGTTGGAGCCGCCGCCGTTGGACCCGCCGCCGCACGCGGCGGCGGAGAGGACGAGAGAGAGGGTGACGGCGCCGACGGCTGCGGCTCTGACTCTGCGCATGGCTCCAGAGGCCTTTCGGGAAGGGGCGGGAAGCCGACTGCGGGAGGGGGCGGCGTCCGCAGCCACCCCGGCAACCCCACGGCTTAATTTAGGATGTGAGTTAAACCCCAAGCGAAGTGCTCGTCAAGACCGGTCACCGGGGTATGTTGCGACCAGAGACCTCAAGGACAGGGGGCACAGTGCGTGCACGCGGCGGCCGAACGGTACGTGACCTGCGACGGGAGAGCCGTGCGGCCATTTTGCAACGGTTGTATTTCGACGGGCCTTTGAGCCGCTTCTCGCTGGGCCCCGTCACGGGACTGAGCTCCGGATCCGTCAGCAACGTGGTGTCGGAGCTGATCGCCGAAGGCCTCGTGGAGGAGGCGGGCAGCGTCGACTCCAGAGGCGGGCGTCCACGGACGCTGCTGCGCATCAGCCCCCACAGCGGCTACGTGATCGGCGTGGATGTGGGCGAGACGCGGGTGCGGGTGGAACTCTTCGACCTCGCCCTCACCGAACTGGCACGCGCGGAGAAACCTCTCAGGCCGGGAGGGCCGCGCCGCAACGACCGATACGACGTCGACGTCGTCGTCGGACACCTCCTCGAAGGCATCACCGAGGTCCTTGACACGGCCGGCACACCCCCGGAACGCCTGCTCGGCGTCGGCATCGGTGTCCCCGGCATCGTGGCCCGCACCTCCGAGGACGGCGCCGTCGTGCACGGACAGACCATCGGCTGGGACGCGGTGCCACTGGAGCGGCTGCTGCGCGACGCCCGGCTGCTGCCACCGAGCGTCCCGTTCTACATCGACAACGGTGCCAAGACGCTCGGCCAGGCCGAGATGTGGTTCGGGGCCGGACGTGGCGCGCAGAGCGCCGTCGTGGTCCTGTTCGGCTCCGGCGTGGGGGCCTGCGTGGTCACCGACGACATGCGAACCGGCCGCGCGGTGGAATGGGGGCACCTCACCGTACGCGTCCGGGGACGCCGCTGCCGTTGCGGCGCCCAGGGCTGTCTCGAGGCGTACGCCGGTTCGGAGGCGCTCCTGGAACGCTGGGCGGAGGCGGGCGGTCGCCTGCCCGCCGGCGCCGACGAGGAGACGGCCCTCAGCGCGTTGCTCGCCGCTGCCCACCCCTCCCCCGGTCCCGACGGCGACGCGCCCGACCCCGACATGACGGCCCTGGCCGTGCTGGAGGAGACCGCCGAGTACCTCGGGGCCGGCTTCGCCGACCTCATCAACCTCTTCCAGCCCGAACGCATCCTCGTCGGCGGCTGGGCAGGCCTGCAACTCGGCACCCGTTTCCTGGAGTCGGTACGGACGTATGCCACCTCCTACGCCCTGGCCCATCCCGCCGCGCACGTCCGCATCGATCTCGGCACCTTCGGCCCGGACGCCGTGACCGTCGGGGCGGGAACCCTTCCTCTCGCCGACTTCTTCGCACGCGGCGGCCACCAGCGAACGATCGAAGCCGAGGAACCCCTCCCCGCATGGCAGAGAACACTGAGACAACGCGCGGTGCAGTGACCGGCAGAGGGATGCGAGGAGGCTGCTCCTCCAGATCGGGCAGCCCGTCGGGCGCCGGGCAGATCCTCCGCCCGGCGTGATCGAGCAGCGGTCGGCGTGATCACTGTCACTCAGGGAGCGCGGCAACACAGCAGCGGATCGCCGGTCGGCGAACCCGCCGTTTCTCGTGACCATCGACGTAGCCCGCAGGTGGCGGCGGTAGTCACGGTCACGGCGCATGGTCGAGCCGGTACTCATGGACACGTCCGAAAGTCGCGACGGCTCAGCATGTCGACGAGCTGGGCCCACAGAGAAGCCTCGAAGCCGGGACTGAACGGCCACAGGGCCGGCCGTCGCCGCCGTAGAGCCGGCACGGCGGCCGCACGACTGGGGACCGTTCGGCCCCAGCGAGATGCCTGCCTGTGAACCAGACTGTTGGTGTCGGATCCGGGAGGTCTACATGAATGCCCAGCCGAGCGCCCCCGCGACAGCCGAGCCTCTGTTGCTCGACGCGGCTCTGCCCGAGTTCCGGTTCTCCCGCCTGGAGTGCGCCGTGATCGCCGCCACGCCGGACGTCGTATACCGCGCAGCCCGAGATCTGGACATGCTCTCCGTCCACTCGCCGCTGTTCGATGCGGTCATGTGGGCGCGTGGGGTCCCGTCCCGAGTGCGCCGTCGGCCCGTGGTCACTCCGCCTTCGATGCGGGTGTCCGACCTGTTCGAAACCGCAGCGGGTGGTGTTCAGGGGAAACCTGAGGCCCAACCCTGGGTCGCGCTGGGAGAACGTTCGGGGCGCGAGATCGTCTTCGGCGCGGTCGGGAAGGTGTGGAAACCCACCATCGAGTGGCGCCGAGTCGAACCCGGTGACTTCGCGGGCTTCGATGAGCCCGGCTGGGCGAAGATGGCCGCCGCCTTCGTCGTCCACCCCTACGGGGCGCGGCGATCCCTCCTGACCTACGAAGCGCGCACCGGGTGCACCGACCCGGCGTCCACCACACGGTTCGGCCGCTACTGGACACTGGTTTCCCCGGGCGTCGGCGTCGTGCTGCGCGGGGCGCTGCGGACGATCGAAGCGGCCTCCGAGGCCGCAGAACGAAGCACCTGAGGAGATGAGACGTGATGCGTGCCGTGATCGTCTACGAGAGCCTCTTCGGCAACACACGCGAGGTCGCCGACGCGATCGGAGAGGGCGTGAAGGAAGCGCACCCGGACGCCGAGGTCGAATGCGTGGCGGTGGTCGACGCCCTGCCGGAGCGCATCGGTCCAACCGACCTGCTGGTCGTCGGCGGGCCGACCCATATGCGGGGCATGACCACGGGGATGAGCCGGAAGATGGGGCTGAAGGCCGAGGCGAAGGAAGCCGAGAACGACGAGCGTCCCTTCACCCCCGAGGCGGGCGCCGAGGGCCCCGGCGTCCGTGACTGGTTCCACGACACGCTTCCGAAGGCCCACACCGGTACCCACGCTGCCGCGGCCTTCGACACCCGGGCGGACATGCGCCTTGCGGGCGCCGCCGCCGGCGGCATCGCACGTCGGCTGCGCAGCCATGGGTACGAACTCGTCGCGGAACCGGAGGGATTCGTCATCGAGGACACCGAAGGGCCGCTGCGCGAGGGCGAGAGGGAGCGCGCCAGGGCGTGGGGCGCGGCCCTCCAAGTCGCTTGATCACCCAGCCGGGAAGCGCAGGCCGATCAGCACGCGGAAGGGACCATGCGGCCCTCCTCTCCCCGCGCACGACAAGGCCAGACTGGGAGTGAGCGCCGATCAGGAGGCACCGATGAGCACTCCCCACAACCCACGACCCACGACCGAGGCGGATACACCGACCGGTTTGGATCGTCCGTACCGGCACGGTCACTCTGGACGTCCGTGTCCACGGCAGACGGCCGGCCGTGGTCGACCACATCAGCGCCGGTGAACTGCTGTGCTGGTACCGGCTGTTCGAGCCGTACCGCTGGCACTTCGGAGCCGAAGCCATGACGCGGGTCAGAGCGGAGGAGTTCGACGCGGCGACCGTGCGCATGATGATGGACGCCGATCCGGGCTTCGGCCTCGCCCTGGACCACTTCGTCGGGCGGATACTCGCCCACCGTCTCTTCTCCGCCCGCGTGCGGCTGCATGACCTGTACGCCCCGCACGGGAGCGGCATACAGGCCCTCTCGCCCCCTGGGAGAACGTGATGCCCGCCTCGCGCTACACCGTCAGCGACGTCATGACCCACACCGCGGTCGCCATCGGGCGTGACGCTCCGTACAAGGAGATCGTCGCGCTCATGGACCAGTGGAAGGTGAGCGCCCTGCCCGTCCTGGAGGGGGAGGGGCGGGTGATCGGGGTCGTGTCGGAGGCCGACCTGCTGCCGAAGGAGGAGTTCCGCGCGGACGAACCCCGCCCGGACGAGTTCGCCGAGGCGGCGAAGGCCGGAGCGGTACGGGCCGGGGAGCTCATGTCCAGCCCGGCCGTCACCGTCCACCCGGAAGCGACGCTCGCCGAGGCGGCACGGATCATGGCGACGCGGAAGGTCAAGCGGCTGCCCGTGGTCAACGGCGTCGGCATGCTGGAGGGCGTGGTCAGCCGGAGCGATCTGCTGAAGGTGTTCCTCCGCACGGACACCGAGATCGAGGAGGACGTCCGCCGCTCCGTTCTCAGCGAGTCGGCTGCGCCGGCGGAACTGGACGTCACAGTGGCCGAGGGGGTGGCCACGGTCCGGGGTGAGCTCTCCGACCGGTCGCTGGTGCCGCTCCTGGCCCGGGCGGTGCGCGCGGTGGAGGGGGTCGTCGACGTCCGGATGGATCTCGCTCCTGCCCCGTGAGGCGTTCGATGACGGACAATCGTCCTGAGGGGCGTGCTACGTACGCGACCGACCACAGGGATCCACATGAACGATCGTCCGACAGCCACCGCACCCACACGGGTCTTCCTCGTGGACGATCACGAAATCGTCCGTCGGGGCCTTCGCGACCTGATCGACGACGAACCCGACATGGAGGTGGCCGGCGAGGCGTCGACGGCGGAGCAGGCACTGGCCAGGGGACCCGCGCTGCGGCCGGACGTCGCGGTTCTCGACGTCCGGCTGCCCGACGGCGACGGCATCTCCGTGTGCCGGGAGCTGCGCTCGCGGATGCCTGACGTGGCGTGCCTGATGCTGACGTCGTTCGACGACGAGGACGCGCTCCTCGACGCGATCATGGCCGGCGCCGCCGGGTACGTCCTCAAGCAGATCAAGGGTTCCGATCTGGTGTCGGCGGTACGGACCGTGGCCACGGGCCAGTCGATGCTCGACCCGGCCACCACCGCCCGGTTGATGCACTCGCTGCGCGATCCCGAGGCGGCGAAGCCGCCGGAGGACGAACGGCTCGCGGTGCTGTCCGAGAGGGAGCGATCGGTACTGGACCTCATCGGCGAGGGACTCACCAACCGGCAGATCGCCAAGCGGCTCTACCTCTCGGAGAAGACGGTCAAGAACCACATCTCTCGCCTGCTGGGCAAGCTCGGCGTGGAGCGCCGCGTCCAAGCGGCCGTCATCGCCGCGCAGGTCCACGATCACGACGCCGAGGAGACCTAGGACGCGCCTTCCCGCTCGGCAGGGAGCGGGATCCGCCACTCGAGGACCGTTCCGCTGCCCGGCGCACCCCGTGCGTGGACCGACAGGGTGCCCCCCAGCCGCTCGGCCCGCGCGGACAGGTTCTGTAGTCCGCTACGCCTCCCGCCATGCGGGATACCGACCCCGTCGTCGCTCACCGTCACCGCCAGCACTCCCTCTTCGGCCACGACCGACACCTCCGCCCTACGCGCCTGGGCGTGCCGTGCCACATTGGTGAGCGCTTCCCCGAGGACGGCGAGTACTTCCTCGGCCGCTTCGCCTGACACATCGGTGTCGAGCAGCCCTTCCATGCTCAGCGCGGGAGCGAATCCGAGTGTCGCGGCCGCCGCGTCCACGGCCTGGACCACGCGGTTTCGCAGTTTCGGGGCAATTCCGGGGGTGTCGTGTTCCCTCAGTCCGAAGATGGTCGATCGGATGATCTTGATGGTGGCGTCGAGATCGTCGATGGCTCGGGACAGTCGGTCCACGGCTTCTGGGTGCTCGACGAGGCGCCGGGCGCTCTGGAGCGTCATCCCGGTGGCGAACAGGCGCTGGATCGCCAGATCGTGCAGGTCGCGGGCGATCCGGTCACGATCCTCCAGAAGGCTCACCTGCTCGGCGTCCCGGCGGCGGTCGGCCAGTTCGAGCGCCAGCGCCGCCTGTCCCGCGAATCCGGGCAGAGGGGTGCTTTCGGCTGACGTGAAAGGAGGCCGTCCGTGGCGCCGGGCGAGGATCAGTACTCCGCTGAGGCGCTCTTTGGTGCCGACCGTGACGGCCACCGCCGGTCCGAGCCCCTTCCACCGTTCGGGTTGCACCGTGATGCGCGGCTCGTTCTCGACGTCGGGGACCATGACCAGGCCCTCCTGCGCGAGGGCGGCCTCGACCAGGGTGCCTTCGCTGCTGGGCAGGACCACGCCCCGGTGCGCCTCGGCCCCCTCGCCGCAGGCCCGTGAGCCACGCAGCTCGCCGCCCGCCCCCACCAGGTAGAAGACCCCCATGTCGGCAGCAGCGATGTCCACGGCCCGTTCCAGCATCCCGTCGAGTACCTGGGGCTCCTTGGCGCCGGAAAGCAGAGCGCTGGTCAGCTCGGAGTTCGCGGCCAGCCACCGCTGACGCAGTCGGCCCTCTTCGTAGAGGCGGGCGTTCTCGATGGCGATGCCGGCCGCGACCGACAGGGTCGTGACGACGGCCTCGTCCTCGGCGTCGAAGTCCGCCCCTCCGCGCTTCTCCGTGAGGTAGAGGTTGCCGAAGACCTCGTCACGGACCCGGATGGGGACTCCGAGGAAGGAGCGCATCGGCGGGTGGTGAGGTGGGAAGCCGTACGAGGCGGGATGGTCGGACAACTCGGAGAGGCGGAGCGGCTGGGGGTTGCGGATCAGTTCGCCGAGGATCCCGTGTCCCGAGGGCAGGTCGCCGATCTCCTCGCGCAGGTCGTCTCCGATCCCGACGGGAAGGAACTCGGAGAGTCTTTTGTCGTCACCGATGACGCCCAGGGCTCCGTACTCGGCGTCCACGAGGGTCACGGCCGCCTCCACGATGCCGTGCAGCACCTGGGGTAGGTCGAGTTCTCGGCCCACGGACATGACGGCTTCGAGCAGCCCGTTGAGCCGGTCCCTGGTGCCGCGCACCGCTTCGATGCGTACCTGGACCTCGTCGAGCAGCTCGTCGAGTCTGAGCCGTGGAAGCCTTCCGTCCGAGGGCTCGGATGCCTCGCGCCCCATCGACACCTCCGGCTGCGACGGACGCACGGTGTCCACCCCGCGCGCACTTTCACCGTAGTCCGGTGATGCCGTCTCTTCCTGTCGGCAGGGCGGGGTGGAACGCGGTCCGTAGCAGGCGTGCGGCCACGAAGCCGACAGGTGCGCAGACGAGAGCGATGCCGACGCTCGCCGGGTCAAGGGGCTCGGTCTCCAGGACCGAGCTCAGGAGGGGCACGTAGAGTGCCGCCGCGGCAAGCAGGGCGGAGGCGAGGACGGACAGCGGCAGGAACGGGTTCTCCTTGGTCAGGAGTCGTGTGCGCAGCCCCAGAACGACCCCGAGCTGCGCGGCGAGCAGGGCAAGGAAGAGGACGCTCTGCCAGCCGAGGTCCAGGGCCCGGGCGGCAAGTCCCGCGCCGAGGGACGCCGCCGTGACAACGGCCGCGAGAAGGAGCAGCCTCTGCCAGGCGCCACCACCGAGGATGTGCTGGTCAGGTGGGCGCGGGGGGCGGTGCATCGCTCCCGGGGACGCAGGCTCGGCACCCATCGCGACGCCCGTGAGACCGTGTGTCAGGAGGTTGATCCACAGGATCTGGCCCGCGCGAAGGGGCAGGGGAAGTCCCAGGAGCGGGCCGATGAGCATGACGAGGATCTCGGCCGCGCCGCCGGCCATGCCGTAGACGAGGAAGCGGCGGATGTTGTCGTAGACGCGTCTCCCCTCCTCGACGGCCGCCACGACGGTCGAGAGCTCGTCGTCGGTGAGGACGAGGTCCGCCGCCTGCCGCGCCACCTCCGTGCCTCGTGCGCCCATCGCGACGCCGATGTCGGCACGGCGCAGGGCCGGACCGTCGTTGACCCCGTCGCCGGTCATCGCCGTCACCGCTCCCCTGGCGCGCCACGCCTCCACGATGTCCAGTTTCTGCTGGGGGTCCGTGCGGGCGAAGACGCCCACGGAGGTGAGGTCGGCGATTCGTCCGGCTGCCACGTCCGCCCCGGTGACGACGTGTCCCTCCGTCTCGCCGTCGTCGCCCAGGAGTGCGACGTGGGACGCCACCGCGCGAGCCGTCGCCGGATGGTCGCCGGTGATGAGTACCGGGGTGATGCCCGCCGCACGACAGGAGGCGAGGGTGGCTGCCGCATGCGCCTTGGGCGGGTCGCTGAGCGCGACGAGCCCGAGCAGTGCCAGCCCCGACTCCGCCTCGGTGACCGGGCTCGGGAGGCCGTTCCGCATGCCCGATGCCACGGCGAGCACGCGGTATCCGCGAGCGGCCAGGACCGCGGCCTCGCGCCGGGCCGTGGCGAGCACCTTCGGAGGATCTCGCACGACGGCCGGGTCGAGGACGGCCTCAGGGGCGCCCTTCAGGCAGACGAGCACCCCGGTTCCTCTGGTCCTGTGGAGCGTGGTCATGCGTCTGCGGAGACTGTCGAAGGGTGCTTCTCCGATCCGAGGACGAGTCACCGACAGTTCCACCGGCTCCTGGCAGCCCGCCTTGGCCGCAGCCGTCAGCAGGGCGGCTTCCATGGGATCACCCAGAGCCGTCCAGCGGCCGTCGGAGGCCATGGCATCCGGTGGGCGCAGCGTGGCGTCGTTGCAGAGGGCGGTCACCGTCAGCAGCTCCCGCAGCGGCTCGAGCTCCTGCGCCTCCGCCCGCCTCCCTGCGACAAGGACCTCGCCCTCGGGCTCGTACCCCACGCCCGAGATCTCCGCGCTCACCCGTGGTGTCCAGACGCGCTGGACGACCATGCGCCCCTCGGTCAAGGTGCCGGTCTTGTCGGTGGCGAGGACGGACACGGAGCCGAGTGTCTCCACTGCGGGCAGCCGCCGCACCAGGGCGTGCCGGGCGACCATGCGGCGGGCTCCGAGCGCGAGGGCCAGGGTGACGACGGCGGGGAGGGATTCGGGGACCGCCGCCACGGCCAGGCTGATGGCGGTCACCGCCATCGTGCCGAGCGGAAGCCCCCGCACCAGGCCGAGGGCGAAGACCAGGACGCACAGGCCGAGCGTCACGGCCGCGAGGACGCGCCCGAGGGCGGCGAGTCGGCGCTGCAGCGGGGTCGGCTCGCGCCGTTCGTCGAGAAGGGCCGCGATGCGACCGAGGGCACTGGCGGCCCCTGTCGCCGTGACCACGGCCACGCCCCGGCCCCGGACGACGACCGTGCCCGCGCTCAGCGTCGCGCCGGCGTCCTTGTCGACGGGTACGGACTCCCCCGTGAGCGTGGACTCGTCCACCAGCACGGCGGACGCCGCGGCGAGCTCGGCGTCGGCGGCGACGATGTCGCCCTCGCCGACGAGAAGGACGTCCCCCAGGACGACCGCCGCCGCTGGGACGTCGCGGGCCGCGCCGTCGCGCCGCACTCGCGCGTGCGGGGCTGTGAGGGCGGAGAGGGCGGCGACGGCGTTGTCGGCACGGATCTCCTGCGCCACGCCGACGGCCGTGTTCACGAGGACGACCAGCCCGATGACGATCGCGTCGGGATGGTCACCGATCGCGAGGGTCAGCACGACCGCGCCGAGGAGCACCATGATCAGCGGGTCGGTCAGCTGGGCCAGGACCCGCTTGTGGAGTCGTACGGGCTTCCTCGCGGCCACCTCGTTGGGGCCCGTTTCGGCGAGCCTGCGCGCCGCCTCCGCCTGGGTGAGTCCCGTCGGCTCTCCCACCGGGGCGAGCGCTCGGTCTGCCGACGCGGTCATGGCCCTTCACCCGGCGGGGACAGTGATCACCGGACAGTGGGCGCGGTGCAGCAACCCGTGGACGACGGAGCCGACACGCATCCCGCTGTATCCGCCCCGGCCTCGGCGGCCGACGACGACGGCAAGGGCGTGCTCCGCCGCTTCGGAGAGCATCTCCACGGGGGAGCCGATGGGGACCTCGTGTGTGAGCCGGACGTCGGGATACTTCTGCGCCCAGCCCGCGGTGGTCTCCGAGAGCAGGCGACGCTCGGCGTGGAACAGCGTGTCGGAGCCGTGCAGGGAGAAGACGGGTGCCTGCCACACGGCGATGGCGCGCACGGCGCAGTGCCGGAGGTCCGCTTCTTCGAAGGCCCAGGCCAGGGCTGCTCGGGAGGACTCGCTGCCGTCGATGCCGACCACGAGATAGGGCTCGGCCTGCGTGACGTGCTCCGCGTCGCCCACGACGACCACCGGACATCGCGCCTTCGCGTTGACCGGAACGACCAGGGAACCGGCGCTCAGGAACTCCTCGGTACGACTGAGGTGTCGGGAGCCCAGCACGATCTGGCCGGCCTCGTGGGACAGCCCGGCCAGAACGCCTGCCGGGAACCCGTCGAGAAGGGAAGAGGTGGCCGTGATGCCCGGCTGCCGTGCAGACGCCCAGGCAAGCGCGGTACGCAGAGTCTCGGTGCCCACCTGCTGCTGGGCCAGGTGACGCGGGGTGTCGTCGACGTGCTGGGTGTCGTGCTGCGGCGGCACCGCGACGACCAGGCGCAGTGCCACCGATCGCAGGTGAGCCTCGTCCGCAGCCCAGGCAAGCGCCATGTGCCAGTTCTTGACCGGGTCGATACCGATGACGATGTCTCGGCGATCCATGGTGCCGGTCACGACGTGCTCCCATGTCCGGGTCCTTGCCGGGGGATGAACTCGACGGGGCAGTGGGCGTGCTGCAACAGGCTGAGCGTCGTCCGCCCGATGGTGGGACCGAGGTATCCGGGAGCCCGTCGGCCGCCGATGACCACGAGGTCCGCGTGGCGCGACGCGTCGACGAGCGCTCCGGGCACGCTGCGGCTCTTCTGGCCGTCGGCGTGCACGGTCAGGTCCGGGAACTCCTCCTGGACCCGGTCCGAGACCGAGGACAGTGCGCGTACGTGATCGCGGGCCATCTCGTCGCCACCGTTGCGCAACGCCGCCCGGGGGCCGGCGGACAGCCCTCCACTCCATATGTGGAGGAGCCGCAGGGGTACCTTGCGCAGCAGGGCTTCGTGGGCCGCCGCGCGGGCGCAGCCCACGTCGGCCTCGTCGCGGACCGCCGCAAGGACCACGCCGGCTTCGACGGCCTCCGGGACCCCGCGCACCACGACCACGGGCCTTGTGGCAGCGGCCGCGACCTCAAGACCGACCGAACCGAGCAAGAGTGAGGAGAACCCTCCAAGACCCCGGTGGCCGACGACGATCGTGCCGGTCAGAGCGGCGGCTCGGCGCAGACTGCCGGGAGCCGAGCCACCGGTGAGTTCCTTGACGACCGCCACCTCAGGATGGTGCGCCGTTACCGCGTCGGCGGTCCGGTCGAGCAGCTCCCGCCCCGCCTCCCTGCTTCGGACGATCTCCGCCTCGGACAGAAACGGCGCCGGTGGGTCCGTGTCCGCCGCATGAACGAGGAAGAGGGCGCTGCCCCGCAGGGCCGCCTCCTCCGCCGCCCACATCACCGCCGTGTGCGCGGACGGCGACCCGTCGACCCCGACGACGACGCTGCCGAGACCGGAACGGGCCGTGGTTCCGTTCATGGCTCCTCCCAGGTCCGAGGGACTTCCTTCCACCCTGGCAGCTTGTCCCGGATGGCCGAAGGGCCGCTGGGGGCAATGGCGGGGCCAAAGGGCCCCTTCCCAGCCGGGGCGCAGGCCCGGCCGGGACGAGCCCGTTCGGTCCCGAGGTTGGACCATTCGGCCCTCGCCCAAGCCATGCGCACGTCGGAGGGTGGTGACGCGGGACAGCACCGTCCGAACCCTCGAACGAACAGGAGGCGCGGCGATGAAGCACGTGAAAGTCGGCAGCCTGATGACCGGCGATGTGGTCTCCGCCGTCCCTGCGACGCCGTTCAAGGAGGTGGCGAAGCTGCTCGCCGAGCGCGACATCAGCGGGGTCCCCGTCGTGGACGAGGACGATCATGTCCTCGGTGTCGTCTCCGAGAGCGACCTCCTGGCCCGCCACGAACTGACCACGCGAGACCTCATGACCACCCCGGCCGTCACCGTGCACGCCGAGGAGACCGTGGCGGACGCGGCACGGCTCATGGTCCGCCGCGGGGTCGAGCGCCTTCCCGTGGTCGACGAGGAGGAACGACTCGTGGGCATCGTGACCCGCCGGGATCTCCTCTGCGTCTACCTCCGCCCGGACTCGGAGATACGGCGCCGTATCCGTGAGGACGTCCTCACAGAGGTCATGGGCCTGGCCGGAGACGCGGTGGACGTGCACGTCCTCAACGGCGTGGTGACGCTGGGAGGCCGCGTCCGGCGGCGGAGCCAGCTCCTGACGCTCGTCGGACTCGCCGAGCGCGTGGACGGCGTCGTGGCCGTCGTGGACCAGCTTTCCTTCCACGAGGACGACTCCTACCTGACCGCCTCCACCCATACCCCACACGACACCCCATGGTGACCTACCGCAGGCAGGACGAACCGTGTCTCCCACCGCTCTGACGCGACCACTCGTGACGTCGCTGATCGAAGATGCCGTCACCGCTCCCTCGATGCACAACGCACAGCCCTGGAAGTTCGTCTGCAGGCCGGCCTCCCAGGTCGTGGAACTGCACGGCGACCAGCTGCGCGGCATGCCGCGCGAGGACCCGGACCATCGCGCCCTCCACCTCGGCTGCGGCGCCGCCCTGTTCGGTCTGCGGGTCGCCGCCGCGCACCGGGCCCTGCATCCTCTGGTTCGGCTGCTGCCCTCCCCCGGCGACCCCTGGCACCTCGCCGACATACGCTTCGACGACGCCGGCGACGCCGACGACGCCGACAGCGACCTGGGCGTGCTCCATGACGCCTTGTCGCGGCGGCACACCAGCCGCTTCCCCTTCACCGAGGAGCGGATCCCCCCGGAGGTCGTCGACGAGCTCCGGGCGGCGGCCTTGCTGGAGGGCTGCCGGCTCGTGGTACCGGGGGCGTGGCACACCGACACCGTCATGGAACTCGTCCACACCTCAGAACTGTTCGAGGCGGCGGACGAGGCCGTACGCGAGGAGATCGCCGCCTGGACACGCACCGGTGCGGCCGGGGAAGGCCCGGATGCCGAGGGCATCCCGGCGTACGCCTTCGGCCCACGTCAGTACGACGTGACCTCCCCCGTCAGGGACTTCGGCGTTCCCCGGCACGTGCCCGGCCGTACGTCGGAGCGTTTCGAGAAGAGGCCGCAGCTCGCGTTGCTCGGCACGGTCGGGGACACGCCGGAGGACTGGCTCAAGGCCGGCCAGGCGTTGCACCGCGTCCTGCTGCAGGCCACCCTCGACGGCCTCGCCACCTCCCTCATGTCCCAGCCTCTGGAATGGCCCGAACTCCGGTCCGGCGCACGCGATCCCCGATCGGCGATCGGCTTCGTCCACATGGTGATCCGCCTGGGCTACGGCCCCCAGGGGGAGACCACGCCACGCCGTCCCGCCGCCGACGTGCTCACCTTCCGCTGAAGCTCTCCTCACAGACGGAACCAACGCTCCTCTCCCGGTTCGACGGTGAGCCGCCGGCCCCCGGGGAGCACGACGGCAAGCGGGCCGTAGGGCGAGGCGGGAACCCGAACGGCCAGCCGCCCGGGAAGCACCCGCAGGCGCACCCCTCGATGACGGCCGCAGCACAAGGTGAAGGTGAACCGCGGGATCTCCGCCAGTGCCACCGGCGCCACCCGTAGCCCCTCCGGCCCGGTTTCCAGGCCGGTGATCCCGCGTTCGACGAGGTCGATCGTGCCCGCCATCGCGCCGAGATGGATGCCCTCGCCGGTCGTGCCGCCCTGGACGTCGGCGACGTCGGCGAGCAGCGCCTCCTCGCAGTAGCGCCAGGCGTCGGGGCCGCTCTGCCGGGCGAGCACCCAGCCGTGGACGAGGCTGCTGAGCGTCGAACCGTGGCTGGTGCGGCGCAGGTAGTACGAGACGGTCGCACGCCACACGTCGTCGTCCAGCCGGTGGCCGAGCCGGGTGAACAGTCCGTACAGCTCCTCGGGTCGGAAGAGGTAGCCGAGCATGAGGGTGTCGGCCTGCTTGGACGCCTGGTAGCGGTTGACGGTGTCCCCCTCGGCCTCCAGGATCCGGTCGAGTCGGCGGATGTCGCCGTGACGGGACCGGTATTCCTCCCAGTCGAGTTCCGCCAGGTCTCCGTATCCCTCGAACTGGCTGACCACTCCCTGATGGAACGGCACGTACATGCGGCGGGATGCGTCCTCCCAGCGCGCACGTTCGCTTTCGTCCAGCGCCAGTTGCTCCGAGAGTTCCGCGCGGCGGGCCTCGGGCAGGTCGCCGAGCAGGTCCAGGCCGCGCGCGAGCACCCAGGCGGCGGTCACGTTGGTGTAGGCGTTGTCGTCGATCCCGGGCGCCGCGGCACCGGGATAGGCGTCGTGATACTCGTCCGGTCCCACGACCCCGCGGATGCGGTAGCGGCCGAGCGCCGGGTCGAACACGGCGGCGCCGGCCCAGTACCGGGCGACCTCGAGCAGGATCTCCGCCCCGGCGGAGTGGAGGAATCCACGGTCCCCGGTGGCCTCCGCGTACCGCCACACGTTGAACGCGACGGCTGAGCCCACGTGGCGCTGCAGCCGGGAGTGGTCCGGCAACCAGTGCCCCGATCGCGGGTTCAGATGGAGCTCCTGCGTCTCCTCCCGGCCCGAACCCGCGCTCTGCCACGGATACATGGCTCCTTGTCCACCGGCGAGGCGAGCCGCCGCGCGGGCGGCCGGTAGCCGGCGGTGCCGGTACATGAGCAGCGCTCGGGCCACCTCGGGGAAATGCAGGTCGAGATAGGGAAGGACGAACAGTTCGTCCCAGAAGACGTGCCCCCGGTACGCCTCGCCGTGCAGTCCGCGCGCGGGCACGCCCACGTCGAGGTCGGCGGTGTGCGGGGAGAGCGTCTGCAGCAGGTGGAACACGTGCAGCCGCAGGATGCGGCCCGCTTCCCCGGGCACGTGCAACTCGCCCTGCTCCCAGACGCGCTGCCAGGCCGCTTTGTGGCCCGCGAGCAGCCGGGGGAAGGCCGGAGCGCGAGCGATCATGTCGACGGCCGCGGCGAGGGGGTCGGAGGCGGGCAAGTCCATCGAGGTCCGCAACGCCAGTGTCTTCACGACCATCGCCGAACGGCGAGGAGCCATCGGCAGGCGGAACGTCTGCACGGTGCCGGTACGAGTGGCCGCCTCGTGAGCGGGCTGTACGGGACGGGTGACCGTGCGCACGGCCAAGGCGATCCTGACGCCCGGGTCGACCGTACGGCAGGCGAGCCGCGCGACGCCCCCGGGTTCGAATCCGGTCCGGTGGTCCGTGAGATGACGCCCTTCGAGATGCCGGTACCGCTCGACTCCGGCATTCGTGACGGCGCCGTCCAGAACGGACCGCACCTCGACGGAACCGCTCCAGCCGTAGGCGCGGAACACGGTGCACTGGGCCGCCAGCCCGGGGTCCGCCATGTGCACGACGCGGATGTGACTGACGCGCAGGCCTCGCCCCTGGGCGTCCTCGAAGAACAGACGTCGGGTGAGCACGCCCGCACGCAGGTCGAGGTGCACGCCGTAGTGGCACAGTTCCCCGGCGTCGGGCGTCAGCCAGTCGCCCGCCGGACCGTCGTCCGGAAGGCAGCGGTAGCGCAGAAGCGTCCAGTTCGGAAGGTTGACGAGGTCCTCGTTCTCGACCTGCTCGCCCGCGACGGCCGAGGTGAGCCGGTCGTAACAGCCGGCCAGATAGGTACCCGGATAGTGCGCGCCTCCGGCAGGGCACTCGGGAGCCGAGCCCCGGGTGGCGAACCGGCCGTTGCCGAGCGTGCAGAGCGCTTCGACGAGGGGCTCGCGTTCCGGGTCGTACCGGTCGTACCGCCATGTCCAGCCGGTGGTCATCCCCGCTCACCCCACACACTCCGGACCAGGGTCGTGAGATCGGGAACCGTCAGATCGGCGCCCCTCTCGCTCAGCGCGCCGGCCGCGCTCCGCAGCGGTGTGCGGTCGACACCGACGACGAGCCCGAAACCGCCGCGCCTCGCCGCCTCGACCCCGGCGAGCGCGTCCTCGGCGACCGCGGCCTCCGGCGGGCGGCTGCCGAGGAGGGACGCCGCCCGCAGGAAGAGCGCGGGATCCGGCTTGCCGGCCAGGCCGAGCCGAGCGGAGTCCTCGCCGTCCACGATCACCGCGAGGAGACCCGCGAGCCCCGCGGCACGGATCAGCGCCCGGGCGTGCCGGGAGGCCGACACCGCGGCGCATGGCACGCCCCTCGTGCGCAGGGCCGTGAGAGCCGGCAGGGCATCGGGGAAGGCCGTGACGCCTTCCGTGCGGAGCAGATCGACGAACGCGTGTTCCTTGCGTGCCGCGACCGCCCAGACCGTCGCGCAGCCGGGCGGGTCACCGGCTGTTCCCGCCGGGAGACCGAGGCCCCGGGCGTCGAGGAAGGCCGCCGCCCCGTCGTATCGGGACCTGCCGTTGACGAACCGCCGGTAGTCGGCTTCCGCGTCGAAGGGCGGCTGGTCCTCGCCCCCCACCGCTTCTATGCAGGCGTCCAATGCGGTCTTCCACGCCGCCGCGTGCAGACGGGCCGAGTCGAGGAGCACGCCGTCCGTGTCCAGGACCAGGCTTCGGGGCATGCGTGGTCCGGGGTCTCGGTCGGCCACCCGAGCAGCCCGTGCCGGACGGTGGTGGGGGCGGCGCATCGCCACGTCCTATGACCCGGCGAGCGCGACCTTGAGGGCACCCGTCTCCGCCGCGCGACCGAAGACGTCGTACGCCTCCTCCATCTGTCCCAACGCGAAGCGGTGTGTGACCAGGGACGAGGAGGGCAGCCGCCCGGCCGCCATCATGCGCAGCAGCAGGGGCGTGGACGAGGTGTCCACGAGGCCGGTGGTGATCGTGACGTCCTTGATCCACAGGTCTTCGAGGTGGAGAGTCGCCGGCTTGCCGTGGACTCCGATGTTGGCGACCCGGCCGCCGGGCCGGACCATTCGCGTGCACAGCTCGAACGCCTCCGGAACGCCGACGGCCTCCATGACGACGTCGGCGCCCAGGCCCTCGGTCAGATCGGCGACCAGCTGTTCCGGGTCTTCGCCCGCGTTCACGGTGGCGTCCGCGCCGAGCGACCGGGCAGCCACCAGCCGCGACTCGGCGAGGTCGACGGCGATGATCCGGCCCGGGCTGTAGAAGCCCGCGGTGGTGACGGCGGCGAGACCGATGGGGCCGGCGCCGACGACGACCACCGTGTCGGCGGGGCGCACACCTCCGTTCAGAACCCCCACCTCGTAGGACGTGGGAAAGATGTCGGCCAGCAGGACGGCGTCGGAGCCGTCGATCGAAGCCGGCAACGGGTGGACCGAAAGGTCGGCGAAGGGCACTCGGACGTACTCGGCCTGTGTGCCGTCGATCGTGTGGCCGAGGATCCAGCCGCCTCCGCCATGACACTGCCCGTATCGGCTCTCACGGCAGAACCTGCACCTGCCGCAGGCGGAGATGCACGAGACCAGGACACGGTCTCCCGGCCGCACCGTGCGGACGTCGCCTCCGGTCTCGACAACGGTTCCCACCGCCTCGTGTCCGAGGACCCGGCCGGGCGTCACCTCCGGCACGTCTCCCTTCAGGATGTGCAGGTCCGTGCCACAGATGGTGACGACGTCGACCCGGACGATCGCGTCGGCGGGATCCTCGACGGCCGGGTCGGGTACGTCCTGCCAGGCGATACGGCCCGGTTCCTGGAAGACAAGTGCCTTCATGGCGCCCACCCACTTCCTGTCGCACGTCGCTGCAGTCCTGCTCCACCAGGTTCTGCGGAGCCCTCCGGACGCACATGAGCCGATCGGCCCCCGAAAAGGGCCCGCTCGGACCCTCCGGGCCCGGCCGGTCCCGATGCGAGGGCCTCGACTGCGGACTCCTCCAGGGTTTCGCGACCCTGCGACGGCGCAACCGGGAGCGGTTCGCCCCCGACGCCGCGGACGTCGTCCGGCGTTCCGGGGGCCGATCCTCTCCAGCGCCCGCACCGCCCGGCCAAGCCGCTCTACGACGACTCCGATGTCGAGAGGACGCTCGCGTCCTTCGATCCGGTCCCGGTCGGCGAGGACGTCGAGATCACGGCCGGCACCTCGCTGACGCTCCACCACTGCGGGCACATCCTGGGATCGGCGTGGGCCGCGATCGCATCGACCGCGAGCTGGAGTGGACGGCCGTCGTTCCCCGGTCCGGTGAGGCCGTGCCGGTCCGCTGAGAGGGGCCTGTCGGCCCCCCGGGTGGGCCCTGTCGGCCCTCCCGGAGCCCGAACGCGGCGCTGGATTCTATACGTGAAAGGGCTGGAGGCACGGTATGAGCACGATGACCATGCTGCTGAGCGAACTCGCACCGGATGCACGCGACCGGCTGCTGCGACAGTCCAGGCCGGTCCGCATTCCCGCGGACACGCCCATCTTCCGCGAACGACAGCCCGCCGACCGCTTCTGGATCATCGAGTCGGGACGCGTCAGCCTGCACGAGCGCCACCCCGATCACGGCACCGCGCTCGTCGAAACGCTCGTGTCCGGCGACCTCCTCGGCTGCTCCGGAATGCTCCCTCCGTACCACTGGCGCCATGGCGCCACGGCGACCACCGAGGTCCACGCCCTCGAATTCGACGGACAGGCCGTGCGGGAGCTGTGTGCGCAGGACACCGCGATCGACGAGGCCCTGGCCGCCGCCGTGGCCGCCGCGATGGAGCGACGGCTCCTCACGTGAGGAACAGGCGATGACATCCCAGCCGTTCACCGTCGCCGACGTCATGACCAAGAAGGTCGTCGCGGTCCTGCCCGGCGCGGACTTCAAGGAGATCGTCACCGCGATGCAGCGGTGGAAGGTGACCGCCGTCCCCGTCGTCGAGGGCGAGGGCCGTGTCGTGGGCGTGGTCTCGGAGGCGGACCTGCTGCTCAAGGAGGAGTTCCACGACCGCCGCCTGGGACTCGTCGAACAGGCGCGCCGGCTCGACGCCACCGCCAAGGCCGGTTCGCGACGGGCCGGGGACCTGATGACCTCGCCCGCCGTCACCGTCGCCCCCGAGGCGCCCCTGCCGCAGGCCGCGCGCCTCATGGCCGCGCATCGCGTCAAGCGGCTGCCGGTCGTGGACGCGAGCGGCGCGATCCAGGGGATCGTGAGCCGGTCCGACCTCCTCAAAGTGTTCCTCCGGTCGGACGAGGAGCTCGCAGACGAAGTACGCCACGAGGTCATCGATCACTTGTTCCCGCTCTCCCGCCACCAGGTCGACGTTCGTGTCGAGGCAGGTGTCGTGACGCTGTCCGGCGAGGTCCGCGACGGCGCGCGCGTCCCACTCGCGGCACGCCTGGCGCGGGCGGTCGAAGGGGTGGTGGATGTGCGGTGCGAACTCACCATCCAGGACCGGACGTAGCCATGCCACTCCGATCCCATGGAGGTCAGGGGTCCGCCGTGGGAGCTGCTCGAGAACGTGAAGAGGGGCCCGCGCCGGCTTCGAAGCGGATCTCGCCACGCATCGAGGCGCGGGCGGGTGCCCGACGGCAGGGGTGCCCCTGCCTCCCACCGTCCGCCACCGGGCTGAGATCGGCGGCCGGGTGGAGGGGGTGCGTCGCCGCCGGGGCAAAGTGCCGTAATGACGTGGCTTCCGATGCTCGCAGGCGCCTTCCTGGTGCTGTTCGTCCTCCGGGACCTCTTCCACACCCTCTGGCACCCGACCCGCCACGGTGGTCTGAGCAGGCTGGTGATGAGGTCCATGTGGTGGCTGTCGGCCCGTCTCGGCGCGCGGTGGCGGTCGGCCGGTCTCGCCGGCCCGATGGGCATGGTGACGGTCCTCGCCGTCTGGGCGCTCACGGTGGCCGTGGGATGGGGGCTCATCTACTGGCCCCACATGCCCGAGGACTTCTCGTACGCCACGGGGCTCGCCCCCGCCCAGCACGCGGGTCCGATCGACGCTCTTTACGTCTCCCTGGTCACCCTGGCCACGCTCGGTCTGGGGGACATCGCGCCGGCCTCGGGCTGGCTGCGCGTGCTCGCCCCCATGGAGGCCCTGGTGGGATTCGTCCTGCTGTCGGCGACCGTCGCCTGGATCCTCGGCATCTACCCGGCCCTGGCCCGCCGTCGGGCGCTCGCCCTGCGGCTGTCCCACGTGCGGCGCAGCCGGGTCACCGCCGCGGCTCTGGACTCAGACGGGGGCGCCGCTCTCCTGGACGGTCTCGCCTCGGCCCTCTCCACCATCACCGTCGACTTCCTGCAGTACGCCGAGTCGTACTACTTCTACGACGGGGACGAGAACACCTCCCTGGCCGGCCAGCTCGGCCACGCCGTCGGCCTGGCCGACCAGGCGGCGGAGGCACGTCATCCGGACGTCCGGCTCTCCGCATCGGTGCTCCGCACGGCTCTGGAGGACCTGGCCACCGTGCTCGACGAGCGATTTCTGCGCACGGGCGAGACCCCTGAGCACGTCTTCAGGGCCTACGCCCACGACCACGGACGCTCCCCTGGGCCGGCCCGACCTGCGCCGGGCAACGGAAGCGGGTGATCCTGAGAGGTGGGGGCGTCGCCGCCTACGCGAGCCTCATGACGGACGCCTATCCGCCCTTCCGCCTCGACCAGGGCGGGACCGAGACCGCCGGGGCCGAGCGCGCCGCGGATGCGGGCTGACGTCGCCGGCGGGCGCGCCGCAGCTCGTCCGTGCCCCACACCAGGACCGGGAAGGTCGCGATGAGCAGGACGACGTCCAGGGGAAGGGCGGCCGTGCCGAAGAGGTGCTGGAGCGGGGGCGCGTAGACGAGGGCGGCTGTGAAGGCGAGCTCGAAGCCGATACCGGCGAGCAGCAGCGGATTCGAGAACACCCCGATGTCGCGCAGCGCGGCGTGATCGGTGCGGGCCGCGAGGGCTGTCCCGACCTGGCAGGTGACGATGCCTGCGAAGGTGGCCGTGGTGGCCGTCACGTAGGCGTGGTGCAAGGGGCTGCCCGTGCCCGTGGGATCGCCCGGCTGCCAGCCCGCGCGCCACAGCACGTAGAAGTAGCCCGCCATGACGAGGGCAGCCGACACCAGGCCCAGGTATCCCCAGCTCCGGACCAGCATGTCGCGGGAGATCACTCCCTGGTGCCGTGGCCGGGGCGGGCGCTGCATGATGCCGGGCTCTGAGCGTTCCCGCCCCAGGGCGAGAGCGGGAAGCGTCTCGGTACCGAGGTCGATGGCGAGGATCTGCAGCACGGTGAGGGGCAGCGGCACCGCGCCGGCGGAGAGCGCGAAGACGAGGAAGGGCACGATCTCCGGGGTCGCGTGGGCGAAGATGTAGACGATGAACTTGCGTACGTTGTCGTAGACCCGGCGCCCGGACTCGACGGCGGTCACGATGGTGGCGAAGTCGTCGTCGGTGAGCACCATGGTGGCGGCCTCGCGGGCCACATCGGTGCCGGAGCGCCCCATGGCGACCCCGATGTGCGCGCGGTGCAGCGCCGGGGCGTCGTTGACCCCGTCGCCGGTCATGGCCACGATCCGGCCGTGGGCCCGCAGGGTGTCGGCCACCTTGAGTTTCGTCTCGGGCGAGGAGCGGGCGAAGACGATCTCGGCGTCGCCGTGCACGAGGATCTGGTCGAGCTCGTCGTCGCCCAGCGACTCGGAGGCCGCGACCACGTGCAGACGGGGCACCCCGATGCCCACTTCCCGGGCAACCGCCGCAGCCGTGGCTCCGCTGTCCCCCGTGACGATGTGCACGCGTACCCCGGCCTCGTGGCAGCGGCGCACTGCCTCCGCCACCTCGGGGCGCGGCGGATCGTACAGGCCGACGAGGCCGAGCAGCTCCAGTCCCGACTCGGCGTCCTGACGGCGTGACGGCGGCGCCGAGCCCGGCGGCAGGTCGCGTGCGGCCACGGCCAGGACCCGCATGCCGCCCGCGGCCAGTTCCTCGGCCGCCGAGCGGACGGCGTCCGTGTCGGAGCCGGGACGAACCCGATCCAGGACCGCCTCGGGCGCTCCCTTGGCGATGATCCGCAGACGCCCCGTCGCCTCGTCGTCCTGCACGACGGACATCAGCCGCAGCCTCGGATCGAAGCGGAACAGACCGCGCCGTCCCGTGTCGCGCCGGGCCAGCTCCACCGGGGCCCCGTGGTCGGTGGCGCCGGCGACGAGGGCGGCCTCGGTCGGATCCCCGTGCAGCTCACCCTCATCCTCACGGGTGACGGTGGTGCAGAGGGCGCTCGCTCGTACCAACTCCTGTGTCCAGGGTCCCGGTTCCGCTCCGTGACCGGCGGTCCAGAGGGCTCGCAGGCGCATGCGGTTACGGGTCAGCGTGCCGGTCTTGTCCGTACAGATGACGCTCGTGGAACCGAGCGTCTCCACGGCGCTGAGCCGCTTCACCAAGGCACCCTCGCGCGCCAGCGCGCGCACGCCGACGGCGAGGGCCAGCGTGATGGTCGGAAGCAGTCCCTCGGGGACGTTGGCGACGAGGAGCCCGATGGCGAACATGAGGGAGTCGGTCACCGGCAGTCCGACGGCCACCCCGACGACCAGGAACAGGGCCCCCATGCCGGTCGCGACCCCGGCGATGAGCCAGGCGACCTTCTTGACCTGTCGTTCCAGCGGGCTCGCCTCGCGCCGGGTCCGCTGGCTGAGGGCGGCGATCCGGCCGAGTTCGGTGTGGCTTCCGGTGGCGAACACGATGGCCCGGGCCTGTCCCTCCACGCAGGTGGTCCCGCTGAAGACGAGGTTCGGCTCCTCCAGCAGCGGGGCACCGAGGAGCCCGGCGGCAGCCATGCGTTCGGCGGGGACGGACTCCCCTGTGAGCATCGACAGGTCGACCTCCACGCCCCCTTCGGTGAGGCGTGCGTCGGCCGGTACCTTGTCGCCCTCTTCCAGGAGGATCACGTCGCCGGGCACCAGGTCGCGGGCCTCCACCGTGAGGGGCCGGCCGTCGCGTACGGCGAGGGCGTGCTCGGGCAGATAGCGCGCGAGGGTCTCCACCGCCCGCTCGGCCTGACGTTCCTGAAGCAGCGCGAAGGCCGCGTTGACGGCGACGACCGCCAGAATCGCCCAGCCGAGCACTCCGAGATCGGCGACGAATGCCAGGGCGGCGGCCGCCCAGAGCAGAAGGGCCAGGGGGTGGACCAGCTGCCCGACCAGCTCCCGCGCGAAGGAGGAGCGGGCCTTCCGCCGGACCTCGTTGGGCCCGTGGACGGCGAGCCGGCGGGCGGCCTCGCGAGCAGACAGCCCTTCGGGCCCGGTGGCCAGTTCCCGGCGCAACCGGGGCAGGGGCTCGCTGGGGTCGAAGGGCAGCGACACGGCCGGGGTGGCGGCCCGCCCCGTGGCCGCTCGGTCAGTCATCGTCCTGCCCCGGAGCGCTCCCCCGACGGAGCCGTCCGGACCACACGGGTTCGACCTGTTCCCATTCCTGTTCCCAGGCCGCGAGCAGACGGGCTCCGCTCCACCGTCGTACGAGGAAGAGAGCCCCGGCCCCCATCGCTCCGACGGCGGCCGCGGCGATGCTTCCGCCCGAGAGTGAGGTCAGCGCGCGGTCGGCGGCGCTGTTCGGGGGGCGGGCGGGGGTGCCGTTGTCGTCCACCCAGATCGTCAGGGTGCGCCCCTCGGGCGTCCGGGGAGGGACCTGAATCGTGCCGGTCCGCCGGACGTTGTCGGGCTGTTCCCAGACCGCTGGTGCGACGGACTTGGGCGTCGCTCCATAGCGTGCGACCGCAGGCGGGTCCTTGGCCGGTCCGGTGGTGGTCGCCTGCACCTGGTGGTGTCGGGCGGCGAGTTCACGGTCGGCCTTCGCTCCGGCGTTCCAGAGCATCCCGGCGCTCACCGCGCCGCAGATCAGAGAGACCAGCAGGACGAAGACCAAAGCGGCGCGCCGTGCTGTTCCCCTGGGCGGGATGGTCCCGCTCTCCGACGGCTCGTGGTGAAGCATGCCGCACCTCCCGAAGGGAGTGGACTCGCCGGACCGTCAGCCGCCCGCCGTCAGGTCGGGGCGCCGAGTTCCGTTCCTATGTGGTGGGCCCATGCCCGGATCCGTTCCGGATTGCGGAAGTCTCCGCCCTTGCCGCGGCTCACCATGTGCCGGGCGACCGGGTCCGACGTCTCGCCGGTCACGGCGCCGCCGAAGGTCATGTGCTCACGAGCACCGAGCTTCTTCATCCGCCGGGCGACCCCGCGTACGGGCGGGACGTCGTGTTCGTCCGCCGACGTGTCCACGGGGCCGCTGCTGAAGAGCCACAAAGGCCGATGCCGGAGTTGTTCGGCGTTACGCCGCGCACACCGGCGGGCCTTGCCGGTCCAGTGCCCGGCGTAGAGAGCTCCACCGAGGACGACCGTCGTAGCCGCTGACGTCGGTGACGGTGTCGGCCGGCAGGACGACAGCGTCGAAGCCGTCGTCCCGGAGCGTCTGGCCGATCTCTTCCGCGATTCCGGCGGTCGCTCCGGCCTTGCTGCCGTAGGCGACCAGGACACGCTTGGTGTTCATGATTCCGCTTCCTCGGCGGGCTTGGCGATCCGCTTGACGGGAATCGTCCGCACCTTCGTCGCCTCCTCCTCGTCGGGCATCGGGACGCGGACGGTGAGGATGCCGTCCGCGTACGACGCCTCGACGTCGTCGGCCGGGATCGTGCCCGGAAGACGCACGGTCCTGCGGAACGATCCGTAGCGGAACTCCGAGTGCTCCTTGTCCTCCTTGCTCTCGCTGTGCTCTGCGGTCACGGTGATGAGGTTCTCGTCGACAGTGATCGTGATGTCGTCCGAGTCCATCCCCGGCAGCTCGGCCCGCAGCACGTACTCGCCGCCACTGCTGGACACCTCCACCGGGATGGAGTGGGCGGCGGTGGCGGGGCGCCATCCGGGCAACCCGGGGAACTCCCGGCCGAACCAGGCGTCGAAGTCGGGGAAGAGGCTGTGCCTGCGTTCCACGTGGTGTCCGGTCATCGTTCTGCTCCTCGTGTACGGGGTCCGGGAAGGCACAGTGGACCCCAGTCGGTGCGGACGGGCGGCGGATCGGCCAGGCGCCCGGTCCGACTCCGTAACCCCATCGTCCGCCCGGGAGGCCAGGTGGCGCAGCGTCCAAGCGGGTTGTTCGACGGGGCCGAACGGGCCCCACCGGGAAGGACCGACTGGCCCACGGTGCGCCACGTCGCCACTGCGATCAGCGACAGATCTCCTCGACGAAGTGGCCCACCCGTTCCTCCGGCAGGTGCCGCGCCAGGTCCGCCTCGCTGATCATCCCGACGAGGCGATGGTCGTCGATCACGGGCACGCGGCGGACGCGGTGGTCCTGCATGGTGCGCAGCACCTGGTCACTGTCGGCGTCCGCGTCGACCGTGATCGGCTTGCCCTGGGCGAGGAGTCCGGCCGTCATGTGGTGGGGGTCCTTGCCCTTGGCCAGGCACTTCAGCACGATGTCACGGTCGGTGATGATGCCGTGCAGCCGGTTGTCCGGCCCGCAGATGGGCAGCGCGCCGACGTCCAGTTCGCTCATGAGGCGCGCCGCGTCCATCAGGCTCTCGTTCTCCTGCACGCAGCTCGCACCGGTGTGCATGATTTCCCTTGCGGTCGTCATGGCCGCGTCCTCCTTTCCTGCCCCCCTGTTCGTGATACGGCCGGTTCGCCATGGGTTCAGAGGAAGAGCGTCGACACCCTGATGGTGTGTACCGGGCGCCCGGGGCGCCCGTTCACGACCTCTGCGGGCTGTCGTCGGTCGCCGGGGCGACCGCGCCGCGTGTCCGTGGCCGCCGCCTGTCGACGGGCCCGGACCGCGGACTCGGTGTCCTGGGCGACTCTGTGCCGTGTCCTCCTCGGCATGGTCACCGCCCCTTTCGTCCCGCGCCGCCGACGAGCGTCGCCTCGGCGGTGGTGGCGAAGCCCGGCGGTACGCGTATGCCCGCGGCACCGAGCCGGTTGGTCAGCTCCCCCGGCGAGGCGTTCTTGCCTCCGACCCGGCCGACGTCCGACCGGCCGAGTTCCGTGAACGGTACGACGCTTCGTATCGGTTCCATGGCAGCCTCCGTGGCTCTCGGGCACCTCAGTACGGCAGGGGTCGGCCGGACGGGGTCCGCAGATCGAGGGGCCTCGACCTGCCGGGCCGACGGGGCCGGGGGCTGATCCGGATGCACTGCATGGTGCTCACCTCTCCGCGGAACCGGCGGACGGACCGGGGTCGTCCTCTCGCCCCACAGTCCCGCGTGGACGTCGTCGCGACCCAGTGCCGAGCGGGCCGGTCGGCCGGGGCCGGTCGGTCGTACGGGAACGGGCCCGATCGGCCCATGCCGGGTCGCCGGTCCGCTCCTCGGGCGGTGAGAGTGGGACGGTGATCACGGGGCACGCGGCGCGGTGGAGCAGGCCGTGAACCGTCGAGCCCAACCGCAGGCCGGAGTAGCCGCCGCGGCCCCTGCGACCGACCACGAGAGAGAGGGATTTTTGGGACGTCAGGGCCAGTTGCTCGACCGGGTGCCCCCGCAGCACCTCCTCGGAGATGGCGACGTCCGGATACCTCTCCGCCCAGCCCGCCACCGATTCGGCGAGCAACCGGCGCCGCTCGGCCATGCCGACCTCACCTTCGTCGCGGTCGAGGACCGAACGGGGCCAGACCCACACGGCCCTCAGCCGTGCCGCTCGCAGACTCGCCTCCTCGACGGCGAAGGCGATGGCGGCCCGTGAGGACTCGCTTCCGTCCGTGCCGACGACGATGGTCGGCGGGTGCAGGGTGGTGTGCTCCGGCGCGCGGACGACGACGACGGGACAGTGGGATCGTGCCGTGAGCGGGACGACCACGGAATTCTCGCTGAACAGCTCGGCCGCCATGCGCAGGCGGCGCGAGCCCACGACGACGAGCGCGGCGTGCTCCGACATGTCGCGCAGCACGGTCGCCGGAGAACCGTTCACGCGTTCCGTCGCGGTTCGCAGACCTCCGTGGAGCTCCCGGACGAGGTCCTCCGCGTTGGCGATCGCCGACTCCGCGTGCATGCGCAGGGCGCTCTGATGCGCGAGCGCGTCGTACCGGAGCCCGTCGTGGACCGGGGGTACGGCGACGACCAGCCGGAGGACCCGTCCTCCTCGTACGGCCTCGTCGGCGGCCCAGACGAGAGCGGGTACAGACGGTTCCCGAGGGTCAACCCCGAGCAGGATCTCGTTCACGTCTCCTCGAACCGGCTGGCGAAGGCGGGTGGGACGATCATCACCGGGCAGTGGGCGTGGTGGAGCAGGACGTGGGCGACTCGCCCCAGGGAGGGGACCGCGCCGAGAGCGCGGCGTTCGCGGCCCATCACGAGCAGATCGGTGTGGGCGGTCGCCTCCACCAGGATCCCGGGCGTGCTCGTGCCCGTCTCGACGTGATGGCTCACGATCAGCTGTGGATAGAACCCGCGCGCGAGGTCGGCGAGCGCCTTGGTCTCACGTACACGCTGCCGTGCGATCTCGTCGAGGTCGTCCAGCATGGTCGCGACGCTGCCGATGTGGGTGAGCACGTTCCAGACGCTCACCAGCCGCAGTGCCGCCTTGCGGGCATTCGCCTCGGCAGCCGCGACGAGCAGCCAGCCAAGGTCCGAGGCGCCGTGCACGGCCGCCGTCACCGAACCGGACGCGGGACGGTCGCCGTCACCGCGCACCACGATCACGGGCACGTCGGAGCGGGCCGCGACACCCAGACCGACCGATCCGAGCATGAGGGCCGAGAATCCTCCCAGCCCGCGGCTGCCCACCACGATCGTTCCCCGGTCACCGGCGGCCGCTCGAAGGCCCGCGACCGGCTCCTGACGGCTCAGTTCCTTGGTGATCTTGAGGTCCGGAAAGTCCTCCTGGACCGCGTTCACGGTCTCCGTCAGAAGGTCGCGGCCGGCCTCTCGCACCGCCTGGAGCGTTTCGGCGTTCGCGTAGAGGGCCCGGCGGTCCGTGTCGGCGGCATGCACGAGGTGCAGGTGCCGCTCTCTGCGGTCCGCCTCCGCCGCGGCCCACAGCGCGGCCGCACGGCCGGAGGGCGACCCGTCGACTCCCACGACGACGTTGCCGAACTCCGGTCGGGTGGGGGTCTCGCTGCTCATGGTTCCTCCTCGGGGTACGCCCGAAGCCCGGGAACACGTCCCGAAGGACGACACCTCCCACGCTGACATCGTGGCGGGCTCCTCGGGATGGGCCGTTCGGCCCCCATCGAGACCTGCCCGGCCCTGATGCCGGGAGGGACGTGGCGCCAACCTGAAAGGTGAGATGTCCCGTCCGATCCGGACCCGGGACTAAGCGGGGCGGAATGGATCCGATGAGGGAGGCACGCCATGACAGCCCAGGTCACCGTCGGTCTGGACGGCTCTGACGAAAGCCTCGCCGCCGCTCGTTGGGCCGCGACGCAAGCGGTGCTGCGCGAAGTGCCCCTCAGGTTGATGCACGTGGAGGAATGGCCGAGCATGCCGGAAGTACCCATGGCGTACGCCCGCACGCTCGCCCACGACGAGCAGACCGAGAGGTTGATGCGCGAGGCGACGGATCGAGCGCGGAAGGATCATCCCGGCCTCGAGGTCATCACGGAGCATGCGCAGGGCCGGGCAGCCGAAGAACTGACGGCCGCCGCGAACGAGGCGGATCTGATGGTCCTTGGTTCGCGCGGACTCGGCGGCGTCCGCGGCTTCCTCGTCGGGTCAGTCTCCCTCGCCGTCGTCGGCGCGGCCCGACAGCCGGTCGTCCTCGTACGGGGCGAGGACAGCCGAACAGCTCCCGAAGGCGGGATCGTGGTGGGCGTCGACGTCCACCACCCGTGCGAAGCCCTGCTCGCGTTCTCGTTCGCCGAAGCCGCCCGCAGGAGCACGCCGTTGCGGTTCCTGCACAGCTGGCCGCTTCCCGTCTCGTACGGCTATGCGGCCGTCGTGGACCCGGGGATCGGCGAGGAACTGGGCGGCCACCTCCTCAAGGAGCTGGACGACCTCCTGGAACCATGGCGGAAGCGGTACGCGGGCGTGGAGGTGGAGGCCAGGGCTATGGTGGGCTCGCCCGCGTACCAGCTGGTCGAGGCGGCTCGGACCGCTCAACTCGTCATCGTGGGACGCCGGGACCGGAAAGTACCTCTCGGCCCATATCTGGGCCATGTCGCGCACGCGGTCATCCACCACAGCCCCGCACCGGTCGCCGTCGTCCCCTGCTGAGGCCCGGTTCGGGACACGGCGCTCACGGACACGGCCGGGGCCCGCAGCGGAGGCAAGCACCGCCTGGTACTCGGAGATCACTCACGGGACGGGCCGAAGTCCACAGGCCCGGACGGCGTGCCCGGCGCTCCCGGTACGACGATGCGACGTCCGGTCACCCTCCGCGGTGAGAGCACCACCACGGTGTCCCGTCTGTCTCCCGCCCACGGTGCCGAGTGGACACCGTCCTTGATCCTCCGCCTCTCGCTCTCCTCGGACACCGTGCGCACCGGACCCACCAGGAGCACGCTCCAGCCCTGGCTGAAGGCTTCGTCCATGCGGTCCTGCTCGAAGGCGACCTCGACGCCGGACGCCGAGGCGCGCGCGAGGGATGAGTCCGGAGCCGTCATGAAGACGATGCCCCTGTCGACGACCTGGTAGTTGACGGGAAACACCATGGTCCCGTCCCGCCCTTCGGCGGCGATGCGTCCGACGCCGTGACCATCGAGGAGCTCCCAGCATTCGGCCTCATCGATCTCCTCCATGCGCGCCCGGTAACCGGCACGGGCTCCACCCGGAGCGACGTCGGTCGCATACCCGGTCAGATCCTGGACCGTGGTCTCCAGGGCGTTCGCGAGCCGGACCAGGAACTCGACCCCCGGGGCGGCCACCTGCTCCTCCACGTAGGCGATGTACCCGGGTGTGGAGCCTGCCCGTTCGGCCACGTCCTCGCGGGAAAGGCCGAGTCGGGCACGCCTGGATGCGGCGCGGCGGCCGAGGTCACTCGCGGCGTGCGGGGCACGCGGGTCGCCAGCCGTGTTCATCACCGGTCTCCTTCCGTTGCCTCCGGACCCCGCTGAGGAACGACGGCGACCGGGCACGAGGCGTGATGCAGGGCGCGGTGGGCGATCCTGCCGAGCTCCAGGCCGACGAGCCCGTCGCGGCGGCGGGCCCCGACGACCAGCAGGTCGGCGGCGGCGGACCGCTCGGTCAAGACTTTGTGGGCCGGTCCTTCGAACGTGGTCCTGCGCAGACGGACCCGGGGATTCTCGGAGGCCGCTACCGCGAGAACCTTGTCGAGGAGTCCGGCGGACCGTTCCGCGAAGTGGGCTCCGACGTCGCCGGCCGGCAGCGGGTGGTCGACCGGTTCGCGGGCCGGCCGTCGCCAGGCGTGGACGGCGTCCAGTTCCGCGTCCCGGACCGCCGCCTCCCGGAAGGCGAAGCGCACGGCCCGCGAGTCCACGTCCTGGTCCCCGACGCCCAGCAGGACGCGCCCATGGCGTGCCTCCAGGGCATGGCGGTCCCCACGGACGACGACGACCGGGCAATGGGCCCTGGCGGCCACGATCAGGCCGACGGATCCGAGCAGAAGGTCGGCGAACTCGCCCCGCCCGCGGGATCCGACGGCGAGCAGCGTGCCCCCCTGCCCCTCTCGGAGCAGCGCGGTGGCCGCGTCCTCGGCCAGGACGTCCGTGGTGAGGTGGAGGCCGGGGGCGCGGAGGCGGGCCCGTTCGGCGGCCACGCCCACGATGTTCTCGGCGAGGATCTGGCCCGAGGGGCGGTCCGTGGTCCAGGCCGGCACGACGCCTTCGTACCGTTCCCACATCGATGCGTGGACGATCCGCAGCGGAAGCGCGTGGCGTACCGCTTCGTCGACTGCCCAGTCCAAGGCCGTGAGACTGGCCTCGGACCCGTCGACTCCTACCACCAGGGGCGATTCCATGGTGCCCACCGCCTTCCGGGAGGTGTGGTGGCCTGCTGCCACGGTCGCACCGCGCCGAGGCGGCGGGTAGGGCCGGTCGGTCCCGAGCCCGGCCCGCCCGGACCACGCGTGGTCACCGCAGGGAGACACGACAGGAGGAGGGGCCCATCCGCTTCTCGCGGATCCTGATCGCGCGGTGCGCGGCTCGAAGCCGCTTCCCCGCGTCCTTACCGGTGGGCCCCCTCCTCACCTTCAGGAAAGCACCGGTCGATGGTCCCCGCCAGGGCTGTCAGGGCTCAGACGTGCCCCGTTCGGCCCTTGTCGTCCCCGGCGGGCAGCGAACTGGCTCTGCGCCTGAGCAGGGCCGCGCCCCGCGTGGTGGACGGCGCGGCTGCGTTCACGACCGTGCAGTGGGATCAGGGCCGCTTAGCGACCTTTGCCCTTCCTGATATGCGAAGGAAAGTGCTGGATCCGCGCGTCCGGGCCCGGGAACACCAGAGTGACCCGGCCCGTGTCCGACCATCGGACGTCGAAGGGCGGAGTGCCGTCCTCGTGGTGCAGCCCGACGATCTCACCGTCGCGCCCCTCGTCCCCGACCGTGGAACCACCCACGATGAGCCGGTCCCCGACGCGGGCCCAGAGCCCGGCGCGAAGCGTCTCCTGACCTTGTCGTGCTTCGGTCGCGGTCATGGTTCTCGCCTCCCGGCCCGCGCCCGGCCCCCGTCCTCCCGAGACCGGGCCTTCGTCCTTCCACCGTGCGTCCCGACCGGCGGACCGCATAGGGGCCAACAGGCCCGGAAGGGGACCATTCGGCACTGCCACGCCGGTGTTCCACGCAGCAGGGTGAGATCTACCGGGGCCGCCTCGCCCCGTGAAGGAGGACCGTCATGCAGCACCGCACGGTTTTCGAGGTGATGACCCACGACGTGGTCACCGCCGCCCCAGAGACCCCGTTCAAGGAGATCGCCCGTCTCTTCGCCGAGAACGACGTCTCGGCGGTCCCCGTCGTCGACGCCGACCGACGCCTGCTCGGTGTGGTCTCGGAGGCCGACCTGCTGCGGGCCACCGCCGAACTTCCCGACCTCGAGGGCCGCTGGGCGGGTGTCCGACTGCTGTCTCAGGAGCGAGGGCTCCCCGATGCGGAGACGGCTGCCGAGCTGATGTCCTCGCCGGCCGTCGCGGCGCAGGCGAACTGGAACATCGTCGAGACGGCTCGGACGATGCAGCAGAAGGAAGTGAAACGGCTTCCCGTGGCCGATGAGACCGGTCGGCTGGTCGGGATCGTCAGCCGCAGCGACCTGCTCCGGCCGTTCCTGCGCAGTGACGATGCGATCCGCGACGAGATCGAGCACGACGTCCTGTACGACACGCTTCGCCTCGCCCCTGACACGGTCCGGGTGACCGTCGACGACGGCGTCGTCAAGCTGACCGGCTGGGTCGACGAACGCGCCGACATCCGCGTGATCGTGCGGCTCTGCCGCTCGGTCGACGGAGTCGTCGCCCTGCACGAATCGATCGAGTACGCCTACGACAACCTCGCGCTCGACGGGGAGGCACAGCGATGAACGCCCTGTGTGGGGAACCCGTCATCCCTGACTACGACGGTGCTCGGGCCACGTTCTCCCTCGACCGTTGGGGCAGCTGCGCCGCCCGCCTGGTGGGCGGGGCACATGCGTCCGCGCGGGGAAGGAGAGGGCGATGCGTCATCGCACGATCGGCGAGCTGATGACCCGGGAGGTGGTGAGTCTCCACGGCGACACCCCCTTCAAGGAGATCGCCCGCACGCTCTCACAGCACCAGGTGACCGCTGTTCCCTTGGTGGACGGAGGTGGCCGGGTCCTCGGGGTGGTGTCGGAAGGGGACCTGCTGCGCAAGACCGCCGACCAGGCCGCCACGCCTGGCGACCTGCCGGCCGTTCCGGACTTGGAGGCGTGGGAGCGGGCGAAGTCCGAGGGCACGCGCGCCGAGGAACTGATGTCCGCACCAGCCGTGTGCGCCCGGCCCGACTGGACGGTGGCGGAGGCGGCCCGGCTGATGGAGGTCCAAGGGGTCAAGCGGCTCGTTGTCGTCGACGGCGACGACCTGCTGCTGGGCATCGTGAGCCGACGCGACCTCTTGGGCATCTACCTCCGCGAGGACGACGACATCCGCCGGGAGATCGTCGAGGACGTTCTCGGTGACACGCTGCGCCTCGGACCTACCTCCCTCGCCGTTGAGGTGCGCGACGGGCGGGTGGAGCTCAGCGGCAGGCTGCCTTTCCGCGGCATGATCCCGGCGGTCGAGCGCATGTGCGCGACCGTGGACGGCGTGGTCTCGGTCTCCTGCACCCGTCTCACGTACGACGTCGATGACACCGAACGAGGAGGTGGACGATCATGACACGGAGCATCGTGGTCGGCGTGGACGGCACGGCGCAGGCCGAGGCAGCTGCGGAGTGGGCGGCCGAGGAGGCGCTGCTGCGCGGCACAGACGTGCATCTGGTGTATGCGAAGGAACCGGTACCGGGGTCCGCTCTGTCTCTCGTGGAGTGGGAGTCCGAGGAGCCGTGGGTCAGGGAGATGATGGCCCGCACCGCCGGTGAACTGCGCGAGCGCCATCGCGGCCTGTCCGTGACCTCCCAGGTGCTGCCCTCCAGCCCCGTGCCGGGTCTCGTCGCCGCGGCCGAGGAGGGCGAGCTGCTGGTCCTCGGCTCCCGGGCGCTCGGCAGCGTGGCCGGCTACCTCATCGGCTCAGTGGGCCTGACGGTCGCCGGTGCCGTCGAGCGACCCGTCGTACTGGTGCGGGCCGTCGGCGCGGCGAGCACTCCACGGGGCCCCGTCGTGGTCGGGGCCGACGTGCGGCAGCCCGTGGACTCCGTGCTGGGCTTCGCCTTCGAGGAAGCCGCGCGACGGCACACCCAGGTCCTCGTCGTGTACGTCCAGCAGCTCCCGCTGCACGCGGGAATGGGGCCCGCGATGGTCCCGGATTTCAGGCTTTCCATGGTGCCGGAGATCAAGCGTTCGGTGGAGGTGATGCTGGAACCCTGGCGGGCGAAGTATCCCGACGTCGAGGCGGTCGCCCGCGTGGCGGTCGGGTCGGCCGGACTCGAACTGGTGGCGGTCGCCCGGGAAGCCTCCCTCATGGTGGTGGGGCGGCGTACCCGCCGTTCGAAGCTCGGCGCGCACATCGGCAGCGTGGCCCACGCGGTCCTGCATCACAGCCCGGTGCCCGTGGCCCTCGTTCCGCACGACTGATCGGTACCGCTCAGTCGTCGGACACCGTCGGCCGCAGCCGTACCGCCGTGACCTTGTACTCCGGACACGAGGTCACGGTGTCGGCGTGCTCAGAGGTGAGGGAGTTTACGCCGCTGGCCGGGAAGTGGAACGCGCAGAAGACCTGCCCGGGGGCGAGTTCCGTGGCGACGCGGGCGACGAGGCGCGCCTGGCCGTGGCGGCTCTCGACGGTGACCGGAGTGCCGTCCCGCACACCGAACCGAACGGCGTCCTCGGCGGTCAGATCCAGGTGGTCGGAGGCGTCGAGGAGCAGGTTGCCACCTCGCCGGGTCATGCTCCCGGAGTTGTAGTGGGCCCATCGGCGCCCCGTGACGAGCACCAGCGGATAGTCCCGGTCCGGTTCCTCGCCGGGCGCCAGATAGGGAGCAGCCGACAGGTGGGCGCGCCGTCGGGCGTGGCGAACTCTTCGGCGTACAAAGTGCGTTCGCCAGGCAGGTCTGGCGCGGGGCAGGGCCAGGGCACAGCCCCCTCCTGGTCGATCCGCTCGTGTGACAGTCCGGCGAAGAGGGGTGTCACGCGTCCGCATTCGGCGAGTGCCGCCGCCGGGGTGGGACAGCCCAGGTCGGCACCGAGCGCATCGGCGACGGCGTGCACGACCTCGAAGTCGGAGCGCGCCGCACCGGGCGGAGGCACCGCCGGCCGTACGCGCTGGAAGCGGCGGTCGAAGTTGACGAAGGTCCCATCCTTCTCCAGCCAGGAGGCCACGGGCAGGACGACATCAGCGTGGTGGGCGGTCTCGCCGAGAAAGAGCTCGTTGACCACGACGAGCGGGCAGGCGTCGAGGGCCTCCGCGACCCGCCGGCTGTCGGGATCGGTCGCGCACACGTCCTCACCGATGATCCACAGAGCCCGCAGGCGGTCCTGCCGTGCCGCGGCGAACATCTCGGGGATGCGCATACCCGGCCGCTCGGGGACTCCCCGGCCCCACACCGCCTCGGCGCGGGCGCGGGCCTCCGGGTCGGTGACCCGGCCGTAGCCCGGGAGCAGATCGGGCAGGGCGCCCATGTCGGAGGCGCCTTGCACGTTGTTCTGGCCGCGCAGAGGGCTGATGCCGAACCCGCGGCCTGTGCCGCCGACGGCGCCGCGCAGGATCGGGAGGTTCGCCAGGGTGCGTACGCCGTCGGTGCCGTGCAGGTGCTCGGTGACGCCGAGTCCGTACAGGACGGCCGGCCGCTCGGCACGGCCGTACAGCCGGGCGGCCTTCCTGATGTCGTCGGCGGGGACACCGGTGATCCCGGCGACCCGCTCGGGCGGGTAGTCGGCCAGCAGGGCGGTGAGTTCGCCCAGTCCGGTGGCCCGGTCGCTGAGGAAGTCCGGGTCGGCCATGCCTTCGTCGACGAGGACGTGGGCCAGGCCGTGGAAGAGGGCGACGTTCGTACCGGGTCGCGGACGCAGGTGCACGTCGGCGTGAATGGCGAGGCCCACGGCACGGGGGTCGGCCACGATCAGGGAGGCCCCCGCGAGGGCCCGCTGGAGGAGGCGGGCACCGACGACGGGGTGGGCTTCGACGGGGTTGGCGCCGACGACCAGGAGACAGTCGGCGGTCTCGACGTCGTCGAAGGGGTCGGTGCCGCCGGCGCGCCCTAGTGAGGCGGTGAGTCCCGCAGCGGAAGGGGCGTGACAGAGACGGGAGCAGTTGTCGACGTTGTTGGTGCCGATGACGGTCCGCAGGAACTTCTGGACGAGGTAGTTCTCCTCGTTGGTGGCACGGGCGGAGGAGATCGCGGCCACCGAGTCGGGGCCGCCGTCAAGGACGGCCGCGCGCAGGCCGTCGGCGATCCGGGTCACCGCCTCGTCCCAGGTCGCCGGTCGCAGTTCGCCGTTCTCCCGGATCAGGGGCTCGGTGAGACGTTCGGCGGAGCTGAGATATCCGTACGCGAAACGGCCCTTGACGCAGGCGTGGCCCCGGTTGACAGGCCCGTCCCGGGCGGGGAGCACAGCAGCGACACGGTCCTCGCGGACGACGACGTCGAGGGTGCAGCCGACTCCGCAGTAGCCGCAGGTTGTGCGCACGCGGTCATGGGGGGTCTGCCGCGAGGTGAGGCCCTGACCGGGTCCGGGCTGGGTGATCGCCCCTGTCGGGCAGGTGTCGACACAGCCGCCGCAGGACACGCAGTCGGAGTCGGCCCAGAGGCCGCCAGTTCCCGGTGCGACGACCGTGTCGGCTCCGCGTCCGGTGAGGGTGAGCGCGAAGGTGCCCTGGACGTCGGAGCACATCCGGACGCAACGCCCGCATGCGATGCACAGGTCTCGGTCGAGATGAACGTACGGATGGCTCTCATCCAGCCCTCGCGTTCCGTCGGTGGTCGCCGTCTCCGCGGGGATCCCCAAGGCGCGGCACGCCTCGGCCAGTTCACTGCGAGCGCTGTCGGCCAGCGCGTGCGGCGGGAGTGCCGAGGCGATGAGGGCGACCGCTTCGCGGCGCAGATTCCGCAGCTCGTCGCCGAGTGTGTCGACTGCGATGTCCGGCTTGGCGGGCGTGACGCAGGCGGCGACGGTCCGGCCGTCGACGCGGACCAGACAGGTCCGGCAGGAGCCGGCCGGCCGGAGGCGGTCGTCGTGGCAGAGGGTGGGCAGGTCGGCTCCGGTGGCGCGTACCGCGTCGAGCAGTGAGGCCCCGGCGGGCAGTTCGACCGCGACGCCGTCGACCCGGAGCCGCGTCATCGGTCCCATCCTTCGAGGGTCGGCCCGTAGGCGCGAGCAAGGCTGCGGACGGCGGCGGGGACGCGGCGGCCGAAGGCGCAGAGGCTCGCCTCGCCCATCAGCCGCGCCAGTGGTTCGTAGGACTCGCCCGGCCCGCCCCGGCGCTGGGCGAGGTCGAATCCTCGCCGAGTGCCGACCCGGCAGGGCGAGCATGCTCCGCAGCTCTCATCCGCAGCGAACTCCCAGATGTGTCGCAGCAGTTCGTGCGGATCGGTGTCGCTGTCGAAGGCGACCATGCCGGCGTGACCGAGAGCGGCGCCGTGCGCGGCGAGTGCTGCCGTGGTGAGGGGGACATCGAGGGCGGTCCCGGCGAGGAAGCCGCCGAGGGGGCCGCCGATCTGGAGGGCGACCAGTTCACGGCCGTCCTTGAGGCCCCCGCCGTACCGTGTGACGATCTCGCCTACGGGGGTGCCGAGTTCGACCTCGTAGGCTCCGGGCCGGGCGAAGCGTTCGGACAGGCACACCAGTTTGGTGCCGGTCTCGTCCGGTACGCCACGACGGGCGTAGGACGCTCTGCCGTGGGCGACGATCCAGGGCACGGCCGCCAGCGTCTCCACGTTGTTGACCACTGTCGGCGTATCCCACAGGCCGTGGTCCGTGGGGTACGGGGGTCGGGGGCGCGCACAGCCGCGAGCGCCTTCGAGGCGGGCGATGAGGGCGGTCTCCTCGCCGGAGACGTAGGAACCGGCTCCTTCGACGATCTCTACGAACGGCCGCGGACCGGCTGCCCCGACCGAGGGAGCCAGATCGCCCTCCTCCGCCGCGCGTTCCACCGCCCGGCGCAGCCGAGCCATGGCCCTCGGATACTCGGAGCGCACCAGGACGATCCCGCGCCCTGCACCGCAGGCGAAGCAGGCCAGCGCGAGTCCCGTCAGGACCCGCTCCGGGTCCTCCTCCATGAGCAGCCGGTCGGCGTACGAGCCCGGGTCGCCCTCGTCCCCGTTGGCCACGACGACGGTGTCCGGCTTCCCCGCCACCGCGGCCCACTTGTCGGCCACCGGGAATCCTGCGCCGCCGCGCCCGCGCAGCCCCGAGACGGCGGTCTCCTCCCGTACGTCCTCGGGCCTCAGCCCGGCCACCGCCTCGCGCCACACGTTCCAGGCGTCCTGCCCTCCCACGATGCCGGCGAGCAGGACGGGCGCCCCAGTGGTGTCGGCCGCGGGAATGCCCGGCGCGCGCGGTTCCGTACGCCCGCCGAGTTGGTCGGCAAGGTCAGGGCCCGTGCGGGGCAGGGTGCCGTCGAGGGCGGCAGGGCCCGCGTAGCAGTAGCCGAGGCAGTGCACGGTCTGCAGCGAGGTCGCGCCCGCCTCGTCGACCGTGCCCGCCACCACTCCGAGGGAGTTTTCGACCTCGGCCAGATGCCGTCCGCCCCGAGCGGCGAAGCATGCCGTCGCGGTGCACACCCGCACGTGGCGCTCGCCGCGCGGGGCGGCGAGATCGGCGAAGAATGTGGCGGGGCCGAGGCCCGCTGCGGCCGGCAGTCCGCCTGCCTCCGCCACCTGGGGCGCCCATGTCTCGGGCCCTTCGGCGGTGCGGGCCCTGGCGCGTTCCAGCGCGGCCGGCATCCGCCCCTCGCGCCCTGCGCGCCGTGCGGTCAGCTCACGGAGCGCGTCCGGGCGTCGGCCCGGCTCCGCGGACATCCGACGGGTCATGCCCCCAGGGTGACCGGCCGGACCCCCGCCCGCATCCCGGCCGGTCGTCGGACTCACGGCTCCGCGAGTCCGGTTCCCGGCTCCAGGGCCCACCCGTTCCTCTCCACGGCCGTCCGGCCCCCCACCGGGGATCAGTCGGCCCCGATCGCTCTGCTGCGCACCGGACCGTGCCGCGGAACGCCCTCGGGGTCTCGGCCCCTGCCGCGCCGGTCGAGCAGATCCTCGGCGAGCGTCCGGCCCGCAGCGAGATCGACGAGGAGAAGTATTGCCGCCGCCTGACGGCCTTGCGCCGAGCGTCCTTCCCCTTCGATCTCGTGGCCGCCTGCCTCGCCGTGTGCGCCGTGGTGGCGTGGTTCGTGCTCCGCGACCGTCCGGGGCGTGCGACGGCGACGGGGTCGTTACTCTCGCGCACCGCCTCGGCGGTACGTACGCCTGCCACCTGGCAGCTGGCCTTCCTGTACGCCGTGTCCTTCGGCGGCTTCGTCGCGTTCAGCGTCTACCTGCCGACCTACCTCACCCGGGCCTACGAGCTCGACCGCTCCGACGCGGCACTGAGAACCGCAGGATTCGTCGTCCTGGCCGTGGCCATGCGGCCCGTGGGCGGCTGGTTGTCGGACCGGATCCATCCCGTGCCCGTGCTGACGGCGTCGTACGGTCTCGTTTCGCTGTGCGCCCTGGTCGCGGCGTTCGAGACAGAACTGGTCCCCGTGGGAACGGCGGCCTTCCTCGGCATGGCCGCCGGCCTCGGCGCCGGGTCCGGGGCCGTCTTCGCACTCGTGGCGCGACTGGTTCCGGCAGAGCGCGTCGGTTCGGTGACGGGAGTGGTCGGGGCGGCGGGCGGTCTCGGAGGCTTCTTCCCGCCCCTCGTGATGGGAGCGGTGGACAGCGTCGCGCACGACCACACATGGGGGGTCGTCCTCCCCGCCGTCACCGTGACGGGTGCCGGAACCCTGGCCACCGCCGTCCGGCGGCGCGCGCGGGCGACCACGGACGTCTGAGCGTTCCGGTACGAAGCCCAGCGGGTGGTCGCTGCGGTGAGCCGGCGATTGGGCCTTTCGGCCCCCAGGCAGGGCCTGGGTGGCCGTAGCCCGTTCTCCGTCCGAGGGCTGGTATGGAGAACATGAACACCGACCGGGCACTCCTTGTCGCCACCGGGGTACGCAAGACCTACCGGACGGGCTCGGTGGAGGTCACCGCCCTGCTCGACCTGGATCTGGTCGTGCGGCACGGGGAGATGGTGGGGGTCATGGGACCGTCGGGTTCCGGGAAGACCACGCTGCTGAACTGTCTGTCGGGGCTCGACGACATCGACGGTGGCCGCGTGGAGGTCGACGGTCACGACCTGTTCGCGATGTCGGACGCGGCACGCACGGAACACCGGGCCCGCACCATGGGTTTCGTCTTCCAGGCGTTCAACCTCATCCCCGTCTTCTCCGCCGTGGAGAACGTCGAACTGCCGCTCCTCCTGGTGGGCACCCAGCCGCGTGAGGCACGACGCAGGGCGCTGGCCATGCTCGACCGGGTCGGCCTCGCGCACCGGGTCGAGCACCGGCCGAGCGAGATGTCCGGTGGCGAGCAGCAACGGGTGACCATCGCCCGCGCCCTGGCCGGGCGTCCGGCCATCGTGTGGGCGGACGAACCCACCGGCAACCTCGACAGTGCGATGGCCGACCAGGTCATGGACCTGCTGTGCGAACTGAACCGGGACGAGGGCCAGACGATCGTCCTGGTCACTCACGACAGTGCCATCGGCGCACGCGTCCCCCGGCTGATCCGGATGCGCGACGGGCAACTGGTCGACGACGTCCGCCAAGCCGTCACCGCCCAGGCGTCGATCCGCGACAACCCCATGGGCTGACCATGTACCCGAACCTCCTCGTCCCACTGCTGACGGTTCTGGCCCTCGCCCTGGCGACCCTGGTGCTGGTCGCGGTCCGGCAGCCGGTGTCACGGCGGCTGGCCTTCCGGCAGGTCGCCCGTCGGCGCACCGAGGCGGCACTGGTGATCGGCGGATCGATGCTCGGAACCGCCATCGTCATCGGGGCCTTGGTCGTCGGCGACACCCTGAACTTCTCCGTACGTCAGGAGGCGTACCGCACGCTGGGGCCCGTGGACGAACGCGTGGTCGCGCCTCCGGGACCGACAGGCCGCGCCGTCACCGAACGACTGGCCGGCCTGAGCGGAAGCCCCGACGTCGACGGGGTCCTCGGCGCCCGGGCGACCCAGGCATCTGCCGTCAGCACCGACGACGGCCGCACGGTCGCCGAACCGCGCGTCCTGGCCTGGCAGATGGACTTCGGCGACGCGTCCCGCTTCGGCTCCCCGGGCGGAGACTCCGGTCTGGACGGACCGAACCCGAAGCCCGGCCAGGCCGTGGTCAACGAGCCGCTGGCCCGGTCCCTGAGCGTGGGAGCCGGTGATCCGATCACGCTGTACCTCTTCGGAGCACCGCAGACGTACCGGGTCGAGCGCGTCGTCCCGGAGCAGGGTCTGGCCGGTGTGGGCCTGGGCGGCAGGCTGAACCGCGACGTGTTCCTGCCGCCTGAGGCGCTGGACTCCGCCGCCCGGGCCACCGGCGCCGAGCCGCGCTCGGTCACCTTCGTGTCCAATCGAGGCGGCGTCGAGAGCGGCGAAGCCCTGACCGACCGGGTGACCGCCGACATCCGGAAGGCTCTGGGCCCGCTCGCCGGCCAGACGGCGATCGAGACACCGAAACACACGGTCCTGCGGGACGCCAAGCAGGCCGGTGACTCCCTCGGCGCGCTGTTCCTGATGATCGGCAGTTTCAGCATCATCGCGGGCGCGCTGCTGCTGGTGAACATCTTCGTGATGCTCGGCGAGGAGCGGAAGTCGCAGATGGGCATGGTGCGGGCGGTGGGGATGAAGCGTTCCCGGCTGGTCGGGTCCTTCACCCTCGAAGGGTCGACCTACGCGTTGCTGTCCTCCGTGCCGGGGGCGGCCATCGGGGTCGCGGTGGGCTATGGCGTCGCCGTGGTGGCGGCGCGGATCTTCCAGGGCTGGTCGGTCGGCGGCAGCAGTATCCGCATCGCGTTCGCCGTCACCCCGACCAGCGTCCTCAACGGTCTGGCCATGGGGCTCCTCATCGCTTTCACCGCGATCCTCGCCACCAGTGTGCGCATCAGCAGGTTCAACATCATCGCCGCCATCCGCGACCTCCCCACGACACCCGGGCAGCGACCGCGCCGCCGTCTGCTCGCGGTCTCCTCCGCCCTGGCCGTACTGTGCGCGCTCGCGGCCGTCCCGGCCGTGGCGCGCAGCCAGCCCGACGCCACGTACCTCATGCCGGCGCTCGCCCTCGCCTTCGCCACTCCGGCGCTGCTGCGTGTCCTTCCCGTTCACACGGTCACCACCGTGGTTGCGGGAGCCGTTCTGGCATGGACTCTCCTGGCACCCGTCATACGCCCCCGGATCTTCGACACTCCCTCGATGTCCGTGTACGTCGTCCAGGGCGCCCTCGCCGCCTTCTCCGCGGTGGTGCTCGTCAGCGACAACCAGAAGACACTGCTTCGCCCGATACGGCGACTCCTCCAACGCCCGACGGAGGGCGGCCTGGCGGCACGCCTGGCGGTCGCGTACCCCTTGGCCAAGCGATTCAGGACCGGCGCGACCCTGGTGATGTACACCCTCATCGTGTTCGTCCTCGTGCTTCTGACCGAGATCTCGGGCATCCTCCGTGCGGGCGTGGACGGAGTCGTCGCCGACGCCACCGCCGGATACTCGCTGCGACTGGACTACAACCACCAGGTCGCCGGAGACAAGCTGATTCCCGCCCTCCGTGAGGGTCCCTCAGCCCCGGAGATCGCCGTCGTCACACCGCTGCTCAACGCCATGGGACGGGCCACCGATCCGGGACACCGCAGCCCTCAGCCGCTGGACGCCGCGGTCGTCGGTGTGCCCGACGGCGCCATCACCGGCATCACCTTCCGGGAGCGCCTGCCCGGCCTGGCCGACGATCCCGCAGTCTGGCAGGCGCTGGCGACCGACCCCCGCTATGTCGTGATCGACGGCTTCTTCGGCAGCACCGGCGGCCCGGCCGGCGACTACTACGACCCCGGCGACACCCTCACCCTGACGGATCCCCGGACGGGCCGCAGCGAAGAGACGGTCATCGCCGGCGTGCTGAGCAACGGGCTGGTCTTCTACCCGGGCACCGGCGCCAGTTCGACCACGTACCCCGTCGTGATGGGCGAGCAGGGCATGCGCGCACTTTTCGGCGCCCACGCGCAGAACGCCTCCGCACTCGTACGAACGAGCCCCGGAACCTCCCCCGACGCCCTGGCGACCCAACTGCAGGGTGAGCAGCTCTCGTCCAGCCTGGTCGCCACACCCATCGAGTCGGACATCCGCCAGCAGTTCGACTCCAGCACCGCGTTCTTCCGCCTCATGCAGGGCTTCCTCGCCCTGGGCCTCGGCGTGGGCATCACCGGCCTCGGCGTCGTCATGGTCCGGGCCGTACGCGAACGCCGCCGCACCATCGGCATCCTGCGGGCCCTCGGCTTCCGGGCCCGGACCGTCCAGCGGTCCTTCCTGTGGGAGAGCACCTTCGTCGCGGTGGAGGGCATCGTGCTCGGCTCCCTGCTGGGTGTGCTGACGACCTGGTTGATGTACAGCAACAGCGCGGCGTTCGCGGGCCTCGATGGCGGCTTCCCCGTCGAATGGACCAGCATCGGCGGCCTGGCGGCGGCCACCTTCGCCGCGTCGCTCCTGGCCACGATCGGGCCGGCCCGCCGCGCCGCCGCCATCCGCCCGGCCCTCGCGGTCCGCGTCACCGAATGACGGGCACTCGTCGGGCGGATGGGTGACAGCCCGTCGGAATGAGCGCGGATCGGCCTGGCGGGCTCGGCTGCGCCGTCCACCCGAACAGGCGGAGAGTGTCCTGGCCCGGCCGCACCCCGGCGGCGTGCTCTACATACGGGCTACTTCGGCGGAAGGGTGCCGGCGAAGGCGACCGACGCCGTCACCCAGTGCCGCAGGACCGCGTCCTCGGCGAGCAGGGGGCCCGAGACCGTCACCCAGCCGCGCATCGGGCGGCCGGTGAAGTCCATCGGCCGGGCCTCGGGCCGGGTGAGCGCCTCGGCGGTGTCGGTGCCCACCCGGGCGATGAGCTCGTCGCCGACCACACCCACGCTCATGTTGCCGTCCAGCAGGAAGGACAGCCCGCCGAACATTCGCTTCTCGGTGATGCCCGGCCGATCCCCGAGCTGCTCCCTGATCCGCTGGGCCAGACCTTCGTCGTACGTCATACGCCCACACTCCCCCGCATTGCCTTCGCTTGCAGCCATTGCAATGGCGCATTGCATTCGACTGCAGGCCATTGCATCGATTCATCTGACTTCAGCTGCAGTTACGCGATCTCGTGATTGACCAATCCATGAATGCAACGTAGCTTTCCGGCACAGGCAAGCACGTCATATCGCGAGACGAGGAATGGTCATGGGCGAGTCCCTCCACACCGTTGCGACGCTGCCGACGGAGCGTCCGGCCGGCTGCCCCTTCGACCCGCCCGCAGAGCTGATCGAGGCCCGCGGACACGGTCCCATCAGCCGCTACACCCACCCCGGCGGGAAACCCGGCTGGCTGATCACCGGGTACGACCTGGTCAGGTCGGTCCTCGCCGACCCCCGGTTCAGCTCGCGCAAGGAGCTGCTGAACGTCGTCGACTTCCAGCTGCCTCCGGCGCCGCCCGGCGAGTTCCTCCTCATGGACGAGCCGCAGCACAGCCGCTACCGGAAGCCGCTGGTGGGCAAGTTCACCGTTCGGCGCATGCGGATGCTGACCGAGCGCATCGAGCAGATCACCGCCGACTGCCTGGACGCCATGGAGAAGACCGGGCCGCCGGCCGACCTGGTGACCGCGTTCGCCAAGCCCATCCCCACCATGGTGATCTGCGAGATCCTGGGCGTGCCTTACGAGGACCGGGCGTCCTTCCAGGAGCAGATCGACACGTTCATGGGCGGAGAGGTGAGCGACGAGGAGCTGATCGCGGCGTACACCGCGACCCAGGAGTACCTCGCGCGGCTGGTGGCCGCCAAGCGGGCCGCCCCCACCGACGACGTGCTCAGCGAACTCACCGACAGCGACCTGACCGACGAGGAGCTGAAGGGGATCAGCCTGATCCTCCTGGCGGCCGGGTTCGACACCACCGCGAACATGCTGTCGCTCGGCACCTTCGCGCTGCTGCGGAACCCGGGGCAGCTCGCCGCGCTGCGTGCCGACCCCGCGCTCACCGACGGGGCCGTGGAGGAGCTGCTGCGGTATCTCAGTGTCGCCAAGACGTTCATGCGGACGGCGCTGGAGGACGTGGAGGTCGGCGGGCAGACCGTCGAGGCCGGCACGACGGTCGTCCTGTCGTACCACACCGCCAACCGCGACCCCGAGCGCTTCGCCGACCCCCACGTGCTCGACCTCGGGAGGCAGGCCGCCGGGCATCTGGCCTTCAGCCACGGCATCCACCAGTGTCTGGGGCAGCAGCTGGCCCGTGTCGAGATGCGGGTCGCGTTCCGCGCGCTGGTGGACCGCTTCCCCACGCTGCGTCTCGCCGTGCCGGCCGAGGAGGTCGGTCTGCGCCCGGAGACCGCGGACATCTTCGGTGTGAAGAGCCTCCCGGTCACCTGGGACAAGAAGTGAGCACCGCGCAGCTGCACGTGGACCGTGGGCGCTGCATCGGCGCCGGGATGTGCGCCATGACCGCGCCCGAGGTCTTCGACCAGGACGACGACGGCCTCGTGCTCCTGCTGGACACCGAACCGCGCGCCGCCGACCGGGCGGCCGCTCGGATGGCCGCCGGCGTCTGCCCCTCCGGCGCGATCACGCTCCACGAAGCGGAGTCCGGCGGGAGCTAGGGCCTGTCTTTGAAGATCCTGCCCGCCCCGCGACGTCCGGTACACGCGCTCGCCGACGGGGCGGTCGGCCGCCCCGTCTCAGCGCCGTCCTGACACTGCTGGAACGGGGCGCCGGCCTGGTCTAGCGTGGAAGTGAGGCGCCGCGGCAGCGGCAGGCACCCGCGTCTGCCCATGGCCGGTCCCGCCCTGCGGTGTGCTCGATCGGCAGGTGAGGTCCATGACCAGCACGTCCGGTGCCACCACCCACGATCACGACGTGATCGTCGTCGGCGCACGGTGTGCGGGCGCGCCGACCGCCATGCTCCTGGCCCGTCTCGGTCACCGGGTCCTGCTCGTCGACCGGGCGACGTTCCCGAGCGACACGATCTCCACCCACATGATCCATCCGCCCGGGCTGGCCGCACTCGAACGCTGGGGGCTGCTGGACCGCATGATCGGGACGGGCTGCCCCGCCATCGACACCTACGCGTTCGATCTGGGGCCCTTCGTCATCGCCGGGTCCCCCGCCGGTGAGGGCTTCGAGGTCTCGTACGCCCCGCGCCGCACGGTGCTGGACAAGATCCTGGTCGACGCGGCCGCCGCCTCGGGTGCCGAGGTCCGGGAGGGTTTCACCGTCGAGGAGATCCTGTTCGACGGCGGGACGGTCACCGGAGTCAAGGGGCACGGCAAGGACGGCACGACCTGCGTCGACCGTGCCCGGATCGTCGTCGGCGCCGACGGACTCCACTCGTCCGTCGCGAAGGCGACGGACACCACGGGCTACGCGGAGAAGCCGAAGATCAACGCCTACTACTACACGTACTGGTCCGGGCTGCCGATGGAGGGGACGTTCGAGGCGTACGACCGCGAGGACCGCGCCTTCGCGGCCTGGCCCACCAACGACGATCTGACGATGGTCATCTGTGCCTGGCCGATGCGCGACTTCGAGGCCAACCGCGGTGACATCGAAGGCAACTACCACGACACGCTGGCCCGCGCGCCGGCCTTCGCCGAGCGGATCTCGAAGGCCACACGGGCCGAGCGGTTCGTCGGCACGGCCATACCCAACTACTTCCGCAGGCCCTACGGGCCCGGCTGGATCCTCGTCGGGGACGCGGGGTACCTGAAGGATCCCATCACCGCCCAGGGCATCCAGGACGCCTTCCGGGACGCGGAGCGGTGCGCCGGAGCGCTCGACGACGTGTTCGCCGGCCGCCGGGACTTCGAGGAGGCCATGCGCTCCTGCCAGGAGGAGAGGGACTCCGCGGCCATGAGCATGTACGAGTTCACGGCCGACTTCGCGACGATGGAACCGCCGCCGCCCGAGATGCAGGAGATGCTCCAGGCCGTGACCCGGAGCCGCTCGGCCCAGGACGAGTTCGTCCGGGTGACGGCCGGTGTGACACGGCCGGAGGAGTTCTTCGGACACATGCAGGAACGCATGGAGCGGGAGGGCACGGAGCAGGAACGCCTGGAGGAGGAGCACCGGGCACCTCACGCGGCCTGAGCTCCGCATCACGTGCATGTCCTGGCCGAATCAGGCCCCCATACCGCTCCGCGCCTAGTACCGTGGTGGGTAGGGCCCGGTGCCGCCAACTCCCCCGTTTGGCTGCGCCGGGCCCGCCCGCGTCCCCGGGCCACTTCGAGGGCATGACAACCTTGTCTCCCCGCGTCGGCGATCCGGGAGGGGACATGGGGGAACGGAAGACGCCCGAGGGCTATCTGGACGGGTACGCCGAGGTGCTCACGGTGGTCTGCGCGACCGGTCGCAGGCTCACACGCGAGGAGCTGGAGGCCTTCCGGTCCCGGGGAGAACGGGCGGCGGAGGACGGGATCGGGCTGCGGGCACTGGTCCGCGCCCACCTCACCGCCGCGAGGAGGACCCACGCCGGGCTGCCGCGGCCGAGTCAGGACAACCTCCTCGCCGCCGTCGAGCAGGCCGTCGACGCCTTCGCCGAGGGGCACGAACGGGCGCAGCGTCTGGCGGTACGCCAGGAGGAGGCGGCCAGACGGGAGTTCATCGACGACCTGCTCTACGGGCGCAGTGACCTCGGGCGCCTCGCCGAGCGCGCCGAACGCTTCGGGCTGCTGCTGTCCCATGCCCATGCCGTGGCCGTCGCCCAGGGTTCCGAGCCGTACGGGGACGGTTACGCGGTCGCGCGCAGCGTCGAGTCCGCGCTCGTCGCCCGGTTCGGCGACCGCCGCATCCTGCTCACCACCAAGGACGGCCGGCTGATCTGCGTCGCACCCGCCGACGAGCCCGATGTACTCGCCCACTTCGCGAAGCAGGCGCACGCGGCGACCGACGGCGGCCAGGTCGCCGTCGGCCGGGCCCACCCCGGCGCCGGCGGCGTCGTCCACTCCTACGAGGAGGCCGTCAACGCACTCGATCTCGCCGCCCGGATGAACCTGGACGAGCCGGTCCTGTACGCCGCCGACCTCCTCGTCTACCCCGTCCTCACCCGTGACCGCCAGGCCATGGTCGACCTCGTGCGCACGGTGCTCGGCCCGCTGAAGGACGCGCGTGGCGGCCCCGAGCCGCTCCTCGACACCCTCACCGCGTACTTCGACAACGGATGCGTCAGCGCCCAGGCGGCCCGCCGGCTGCGGCTCAGCGTACGGGCGATGACCTACCGCCTCGCCCGCATCCACCAGCTCACCGGGGCGGACCCGACCGATCCCGTTCAGCGCTACACGCTGCAGACGGCCGTTATCGGCGCCCGCCTCCTCGGCTGGCCGGACCAGCCGCTCTGACCCTCGGTCCGCCGACGCTCTTCATCCCGCCGCGCGCTCTCCGGCATCAAGAACGCGTAAAGATTGCCGACATCCGGCAGTGAACACGCGTCCGGGTGCGTGGCACCATCCGCGTGACGGCAGACGGAGCCGCACGGGGGAGGCACGACACACATGGGCTGGTTTCTCGGTCTCGGCATCGCCGGTCTGGTGCTCCTGGTCCTGGCCCTGGTCGTCGACGGGGTGATGGAGGGTGTCCTCGACGGTCTCGGCGCGGGCCTGGACGGCCTTCTGTCGTTGCCGGTGGTCGCCGGGTTCGTCTCGGCCCTGGGGTTCACGGGGGCCGTCGTCCTCGGGACCACCGGTACGGGGGCGGGGGTCGCCACCGGTGCGGGCGTGGTCGCGGGGGGCGTCACGGGGTGGGCGGCCTGGTGGTTCAGCCGGGCGCTCGTACGGGGCGACGGCACCGCGTCCGTACCGCGGGGCGAGGACCTGACCGGCAGCAGCGGATCGGTCGTCACCGCGATTCCGACGACGGGTTACGGCGAGGTCCTGCTCTCCCTGGGCGGCCAGCCCGTCAAGTACGCGGCGCGGGCCGCGGTCCCGGTCGCCCGCGGCACGGAGGTCTGGGTCGAGGCCGTCCTCTCCCCCACCTCCGTGGCCGTCCGGCCGGTCCGGCCCTGACCGTCCGGCCCGTTCCGCTCATCGTTCCAGCCAGTTCCGATCGAAGGGGGTCGCTCCATGAGCCCTGTCCTCATGGCCGTCGTAGGCATCGTCGTACTCGTCGTCCTGCTCGGCCTCGTCGTCATCACCCGCTACAAGGTCGCCGGGCCCAGCGAGGCGTTCATCATCACCGGCCGGCGCGGCAAGAAGTCCACGGATCCCGACACGGGACGGGTCTACACCGACAACAGCGGCCAGAAGGTCGTGGTCGGCGGCGGTGTCTTCGTCGTGCCGTTCGTGCAGCAGAAGTTCAGCCTCGACCTGTCCAGCCGCCACATCCCCGTCGCCGTCCGCGGCGCGGTCACCCTGCGCGGCGTGAAGGCGAACCTGGAGGGCGTCGCCATCGTCAAGGTGGGCGGGAACGAGGACTCGATCCGGGCCGCCGCCCAGCGCTTCCTGATGCAGCAGGACGGCATCGTCGGATTCACGCAGGAGGTGCTCTCCGGCGCGCTGCGGTCCATTGTGGGCCGGATGTCGGTGGAGGACATCATCCGCGACCGGGCCGCGTTCGCCGGCCAGGTGGCGGAGGAGGCGGAGGCGAGCCTCTCGGGCCAGGGCCTCGTGCTGGACGCCTTCCAGATCCAGGACATCACCACCGAGGGCTCCTACCTGGAGGACCTCGGCCGGCCCGAGGCCGCCCGCGCCAAGCAGGAGGCGGACATCGCCGAGGCCGTGGCCCGCCGCGCCGCCGAACAGGCCCGTCTGAAGGCGGAGGAGGAGATCGCGATCGCGCAGCGGACCCTCTACCTGAAGCAGGCGGAGATCAAGGCGCAGACGGACGAGGCGGCCGCCCAGGCGAACGCCGCCGGTCCGCTCGCCGAGGCCGCACGGCAGCAGGACGTGCTCTCCGAGCAGGAGAAGGTCGCCGCCCGGCAGGCCGCGCTCACCGACCGTCAGCTCGACACCCAGGTCCGCAAGCCCGCCGACGCCGCCCGTTACCAGGCCGAGCAGGAGGCCGAGGCCCGTCGCATCGCGCTCGTCAAGGAGGCCGAAGCGGCCTCCGAGCGTGCCCGCCTGACCGGTGAGGGCGAGAAGGCGCAGCGCGCCGCCCTCGCCGACGCCGTACGCATCGAGGGCGAGGCCGAGGCCGCCGCCATCGCCGCCAAGGGCACCGCGGAGGCGGACGCCATGCAGAAGAAGGCCGACGCGTTCGACCGGTACGGCGACGCGGCCGTCCTGCAGATGCTGGTCGAGGTCCTGCCGCAGGTCGTCGCCAAGGCGGCCGAACCGCTCGCCGCCGTCGACAAGATGACCGTCATCTCGACGGACGGGGCGAGCCGGCTGACCCGTACCGTCACCGACAACGTCACCCAGGGCATGGAGCTGCTCACCTCCGCCACCGGGGTCGACCTCTCGTCACTCCTCCAGCAGCTCACCCAGAAGAAGACCCACCCCGAGCCGGCCCCGGTGGCCGCCGCCGCGGCCACGCCGATCGAGATCACCGACGTGGCGTGAGGGGCAGCCGGACCGTGACGAGCAGGCCGCCGGCGGGGCGTGAGGTGAGGTCGAGGGTTCCGTCGTGGGCGCGGACGACGCTCTGCACGATGGCCAGGCCGAGGCCCACGCCGGCGTGCTCGTCGGTGCGGACGCGTTCCGTTCCGCGCTGAAAGGGCTCGGTGAGGGTCGGCACCAGGTCCGGCGGGAGCCGGTGGCCCGTGTTCTCGACCCTGAGCACGCTGGTGTCGCCCCGCGACTCGGTGTGGACCGTCACCGTGCCGCCGATGGGGAGGTTGTGGACGACGGCGTTCTGGACGAGGTTGGTCACCATCCGCAGCAGGAGCTCCTCGGAGCCGTCGGCCCGCGCCTCCCCGCCGGTGACGTCGAGCGTGATCCCGCGCTGTTCGGCGAGGGGCAGCAGCGTCTCGGCGGCCTCCTCGGCGAGGAGGGAGAGGTCGACGGGCGCGCGGGTGAAGGTTCCTCGGTCGCCGCGGCTGAGCAGCAGCAGGGCCTCGGTGAGGTCGATCGCCCGCGCGTTGACCGCGTGCAGGCGTTCGATCACCTCGTCCCGGTCCCGCGTCGGATCCTTGCGGGCGACGTCGAGGAGCGTCCGTGAGATCGCCAGCGGGGTGCGCAGTTCGTGGGAGGCGTTCGCGGCGAACCGCTGCTGCTCGGCGACGTGGGACTCCAGACGCCGGAGCATCGAGTCGAACGCGTCGGAGAGTTCACGGAACTCGTCCTGGCGGCCCTTCATACGGATGCGGTGGGACAGCGACCCGTTCCCGGCCATCCGTGCCGCGTCCGTGATCTGCGTGAGGGGCGCGAGCATCCGGCCCGCGAGCATCCATCCGCCGACGAGGCCGAAGAGCAGCAGGAAGGCCATCGCCACGGCCGCGGCCGGGAAGAAGGTGCGCACGAGGAGGTAGCGGTTCGGCGAGATCCCGAGCAGGCCTTGCGGGTTGTCGGGTACGTAGCGCAACAGGTACCCCCACACGACGGCCAGAAGCAGCGCACCGGCGACGGCGAGGAACCCGGCGTAGCTGAGGGTGAGTTTCAGCCGGACGCTGAGCCCGGAGCGTCTAGGCACGCGTGCCGCCGGGGCAGGTGGGGGTGGAGCCGGTCTCGATGCGGTAGCCGACACCCGGCACGGTGGCGATGAGCCACGGTTCGCCGAGCCGTTTGCGCAGGGCGGAGACCGTGATGCGTACGGCGTTGGTGAGGGGGTCGGCGTTCTCGTCCCAGGCCCTCTCCAGCAGCTCTTCGGCGCTGACGACCCCGCCCTCCGCGGCGACGAGGACTTCCAGCACCGCGAACTGCTTACGGGTGAGCGCGACGTAGCGCCCGTCGCGGAAGACCTCCCGGCGGAAGGGGTCGAGTCGCAGGCCCGCGATCTCGCGGACCGGGGGCCGGGCGTACGCGCGCCGTCGGTCGAGGGCCCTCAGCCGCAGGACGAGTTCCCGCAGCTCGAACGGCTTCGTGAGGTAGTCGTCGGCGCCGAGCTCGAACCCGGAGGCCTTGTCGTCGATCCGGTCGGCCGCCGTGAGCATGAGGATCGGGATGCCGCTGCCGGAGGCCACGATGCGCCGGGCGACCTCGTCGCCGGAGGGCCCGGGGATGTCGCGGTCGAGGACCGCGAGGTCGTAGGAGTGGACGCTGAGCAGTCGCAGGGCGGAGTCGCCGTCGCCTGCGATGTCGGCGGCGATCGCCTCGAGCCGCAGGCCGTCACGGACGGCCTCGGCCAGGTAGGGCTCGTCCTCCACGATCAGTACACGCATGGGAGAAGCCTAGGTCGGACGCCCGGTTCGGCCGGCCGGTGCCGGCAGGGGCCGGGGCCGGTCCGACGGCGTCTGCGCCTTCGTGCGCCACCAGCGGCGCGACGCCAGCCCCGCCAGTACGGCGCCGGTCGCGTTGACCAGGACGTCGTCCACCGAGGAGACCCGGTCGAGCCGCAGAACGTACTGGGCGGTCTCGACCAGGACCGAGCAGCCCGCCCCGAGCGCCAGGATCCGCGGCACGGACGCCACCGCCGCGTACCGCATCGGGGCGAAGAAGCCCAGCGACGCGAAGACGAGCAGATTGCCGGTGATCCCGAGCGGGCCCATCGTGACCAGGTCCCGCAGCGGCACCAGGCTCACCCGTGCGGGAGCGACGCCGGGCGCGGCGCCCGGCATCAGGATCAGCCACACGAAGGGCACCGTGCCGTGGACCATGCCCACCTCGGCCAGCGACGTCCGCCAGGCCCCGGCGGTACCCGCGGCCCGGCGTCGGCGCGCCAGGGCCCAGGCCACGAGGACGGCCAGGGGCACGGTGACCAGCGTCATGAGCACCACGCCGTTGAAGGTGTCGAGACAGCCGTGCCACCGCCCGGCCACGCACCTCGGTGCGGACATCAGGAGCGGCCCTCTGATGACGTACAGGACGCCGGCCAGTCCGGTGACCGCCAGGCCGAGGAGCACGGTCCTGCGCGTGCGGCGCGGCGGTGCCGACAGGGATGCGTCGTGGTTCATGCCCTCATTGGACGCCAGGCGCCGTTGTGGTGGCGTATGCGCTTTTCGATACGCCCGCGATATACGGCCCCCGGCGTCCGTTCGGCGGCGTACGACGAGGATGTCAGGCGAGGCGCGCCAGGGTGTCCAGTACGGGCTGTGCGCCGTCCTCGCCGGTCAGGTCTGCGGCGAGGCGGCGGGAGCGTGCGCGCAGTACGGGGTCGCGGGTCGCGGTGGTGATCGCGGCCGCCAGGCGCCCGGCCGTGATCCGCTGGTGCCGCAGGGGTGCCGGGGCGACCCCGAGGCGGGCGAGGCGGGCCGCCCAGAAGTGCTGGTCCAGCTGGACCGGGACCGGTACGGCCGGGACCCCGGCGCGCAGGCCGGCCGCTGTCGTACCGGCGCCGGCGTGGTGGACGACGGCGGCGGTCCGCGGGAAGAGCCAGGCGTGCGGGACCTCCTGGACGGTGAGCAGGTCGTCTCCTTCGGCGTGCAGCCCGCTCCAGCCCGCCTGGACGATCCCGCGTACGTTGGCCCGGCGCAGGGCCTCGGCGAGCAGCTCGCTCAGCCGGTCGGCCTCGGCGGTGACACAGCTGCCGAAGCCGACGAAGACGGGCGGCGGGCCGGAGTCGAGGAAGTCCGCGAGCCGTGGGTCGGGCCGCCAGCCGGGGAGTGTCGGGGGCCACCAGTAGCCGCAGACCCGGTGGCCGTCGGGCCAGTCGGCAGGCCGGGGGACGATCCGCGTGCTGAAGCCGTGCAGGACCGTCCGGTCGCGCGGCAGGGCCAGGGGGCCTGCCCACCGTCGCGGCGGCAGGCCGAGTTCGCGTCGCAGCCGGGTGACTGCGGGGGCGAAGATCCGGTCGGTCGCGGCCCACAGGGCCTGGGTGGCCAGCCGGTTCCCGTACGGTCCGAACGACCGGAGCCCCGTCATCATCGGCGGGAACGCCGACGTGGGGTGGAGCGGCTGGAGGGGAAGTCCGATGGTCGGCAGGCGCAGGCCTTCGCCGAGAACGGAGCAGACGGGTTCGGTGACCGTGGAGCTGAACAGGACGTCGGCCCCCTGGCGTACCGCGTCCACGACACCGGCGCTCAGCCGGGGCATGAACGCCGCCGCCATCCGTACGATCCGCGCCAGCTCCACCGGGGCGGCGGCCGCTCGCGCCAGGCCCTGTCCGTGCTCCGACGCCAGCTCTGCCCGGGGGTCGACGGGCAGCGGCCGGAAGCCGAGCCCGTGCGCCGTCACCGCCTGCTCGAAGCGCTCATGGGTGGCGAGCGCCACGTCGTGGCCCGCCGCGCGCAGCCGCACGCCGAGGCCGGTGTAGGGGGCGACGTCGCCCCAGCTTCCCGCCGTCACGATCAACACGCGCACCCGGGCAGCATGCCAGACCGGCGGGGCCCCGTCGGGGACGTGGCGTCACACGTCCTGGATGCGCCGGAAGGGCTGCTCCGCCTCCAGCGCGAACGCGACCTCCAGAAGCGTCCGTTCACCGCCCGGGCGGCCGGAGAACATGACGCCGATGGGGAGTCCGTCCTCGGTGGCGCTCGCGGCGGGCACCGAGATCGAGGGCGTGCCCACGACGTTGTTGACCGGGGTGAACGCGACGTACGCGAGGATCCGTTCGATGAGTGTCGCGTACGGGACGGTCGGGCTGAGGTGGCCGATCCGCGGTGTGGTGTGGGCGAGCACGGGCGACAGGAGGAGGTCGAGACCGCGGAAGGCCGCCGCGTACGCGCGTTCCGTCCGCTTCAGCCTCCGCAGCATCCCCGGGGTGCGCTGCCAGGTGGCGAGGTACGTCTCGCGCAGGCCGCGGCTGAGCCCGTCCATGCGGCGCCGGTCGAAGCCGGTGCCGAGCGTCCGGCCGGTGATGCCGAGGAGGAACGACAGCATCCCCCAGTAGGTGAGGAAGTCCTCGGTGAACCTGGGGTCGATGGCCACCTCCACCGGCTCCACGGTGTGGCCGAGCCGTTCGAGGGTGGCCGCGGTCTCCGTGACCGCCGCGCGGGTGGCGGCGTCGGTGCGGACGCCGCCGGGCGAGTCGAGGAGGAGGCCGATGCGCAGCCGCCGCTCCGAGGGGCCTTCGACCAGGCCCAGGGGCGGCAGCTTCGGGTTGCGCCAGTGCGTCTCGGCGGCGGCGAGGAACGCGGCGGTGTCGCGGACGGAGCGGCTGACGATCCCGTCGGAGACGATGTCGAGCGGCAGTTGACGGCTCTGGGCGTTCCTCACGACCCGGCCGCGGGTCGGCTTGAGTCCGACGAGTCCGCAGCAGGCGGCGGGGATCCGGATCGACCCGCCGCCGTCGTTGGCGTGGGCGATCGGGACGGCCCCGGCGGCGACGAGCGCGGCGCTGCCCCCGGAGGAACCACCGGCCGAGTAGGCGGTGTTCCAGGGGTTGCGGACGGGCTCGGCGCCCTCGTACTCGGTGGTCGGGCTGAACCCGAACTCGGGCAGCCGGGTCTTGCCCAGCACGGTGACGCCGCTGCTGAGGAACTGCCGGGCGAACGGCGCGTGCCGGCGGGCGGCCCTCGGGGTGAAGGAGGCGCTGCCGTGGCCGGTCGGCAGCCCCAGGTGGTCGGTGTTGTCCTTGACGAAGGTCGGCACCCCTGCGAGGGGGCCGTCGCCGCCCGCGGCGTGCGCCGGCAGGTCGACGTGCACCTGGACGGCGTGGAGCCGTTCCTCGACGGCCCGCACCCGCCCGGCCGCGTCCCGTGCCGCCTCGGCGGCGCCGACCTCGCCGCGCCGGATCGCCGCGGCGAGTCCGACGGCGTCGTGGTCGCCCAGGGAGTCGTCCCGGAACGCGTGCACCGTGGTTCGTTCGTCGAAAGTCGTCACCGCTGCATCAGCCCCCGACCGTGTGGATGGTTGCCCGCCATCATTCCTTACCGCCAAGTAACACGCGAGGATTTCGGAACCTCGACCCGGTGCGGGGGTCGCGCTTCTGCCGACCCCGGTACATGGCGCGGAAGTTGACGACCAATCAGGTTATGACAGGTACATGGCGGATCGGGGTGCGGGGGCATACCTTCGAACTTCCCGCACTCTCGGATCCGTCCGTCTTCCGCGCCGGGTCCGAGCCCCCACGAGTGAAGGAGAAGCATGCCCCTCTCCACATGGCTGAAGGCAGGCACCACCGCCGCCGCGGTCGTCCTGGCCACCGCGACGGCGGCGACCGCCGCGCCGGCGACGGCACCCGAACCGTCGACGGCGAGCGCGTCGGCGGCGGTGACACTGCGCTACGACGACAGCAGGGCCGGCGGCTGGGAGGCGGCCATAGCGGCCGGAGTCGCCTCCTGGAACGCGAGCGTCGGCAACGTCAAGCTGGTCGAGGCCGCACCGGGCACCCGGGCCGAGATCGTGATCGTGGCCACGACCGGATGGCCCCAGGCCACCCTCGGCCCCGTCCGCCCGGGACGGCAGGTCCGCGTCGAGCTCGGGAGCCAGGCGGTGACGCAGGGGTACGACAAGACCCGCATCGCCGCCCATGAGCTCGGTCACAGTCTGGGCCTGCCGGACACCAAGCCCGGCCCGTGCTCGCAGCTGATGTCCGGGTCGAGCGCCGGTACGAGCTGCACCAACGCGGTCCCGAACGCCACCGAGCGGGCCAGGGTGGAGTCCGCCTACGCCGGCGGTGCCACCCTCCGGCTCCCCGCCGACGGCCGGGTCCTGGTGGACGCTCCGTAACCGAGCCTCCGCCGCGGATGCCCGGCCGGGACCCCCGTCCGGGCATCCGCACCTTCAGGTGCTTGCAATCCGCGTCATATGTCCTGTTTCGCACTGTTATCACGCGTGAGACAGCGCACTCTCCGTGAGGCATTGCGCATGGATCCCCGGGGCCGGGGCAGGCGGCCGGACCGCCGGCGCACCGGCAGGGGGATTCAAGGAACGAAGGGCCAGACGCGACGTGACCGCAGAACAACAGACCATCCATGTGGGCGGAGAATGGCGAGCCGCCGTCTCCGGTGCCACGCGCGACATCATCGACCCCGTCGACGCGACCGCCTTCGCCGTCGTGTCGGAGGGCGATGTCGCGGACACCGAAGACGCCGTGGCCGCGGCACGCGCCGCGTTCGACGACGGTGCCTGGCCGCGTACCCCGGTCGCCGAGCGGGCGAACCTGCTGCGGCGGGTCGCCGCCCTGCTCGAGCGCGACCGCGAGCGCATCGGTGCCCTGGAGAGCCAGGACGCGGGCAAGACGCTGGAGGAGGGCCGCGTCGACGTCGACTGCGTCCGCGACGCCTTCCGCTACTTCGCCGACCTCGTGGAGAGCGAGAGCGGCGCACGCGTCGTCGACGCCGGATCGGACGAGATCCGCAGCGTCGTCGTGCACGAGCCCGTCGGCGTCTGCGCGCTGATCACGCCGTGGAACTACCCGCTCCTCCAGGCCAGCTGGAAGATCGCGCCCGCCCTCGCCGCCGGCAACACCTTCGTGATCAAGCCCAGCGAGATCACCCCGCTGAGCACGGTCGTCCTCGTCGAACTGCTCCTGGAGGCCGGTCTGCCGCTCGGCGCGGCCAACATCGTCACCGGCCCCGGCCACACCGTCGGCGCCCGGCTCGCCGAACACCCCGACGTCGACCTCGTCTCGTTCACGGGTGGTCTCGTCAGCGGTACGAAGGTGGCCCACGCGGCCGCCGACAGCGTGAAGAAGGTCGCCCTCGAACTGGGCGGCAAGAACCCCAACGTCGTGTTCGCCGACGCGTGCGCGACGGCCGAGGGGTTCGACACCGCCGTCGACCAGGCCCTCAACGCCGCCTTCATCCACAGCGGGCAGGTCTGCTCCGCCGGCTCCCGCCTCATCGTCGAGGAGTCCCTGCGCGAGCGCTTCGTCGCCGAACTCGCCCGCCGGGCCGAACTGATCCGGCTCGGCCGCGGCACCGACGCGGGCGTGGAGTGCGGCCCGCTGGTCTCCGCGGCCCAGGTCGCGAGGACCGAGGAGTACGTGGCCTCCGCCCTCGGCGAGGGCGCGGTCCTCCGTGCGGGCGGCGAGCGCCCGGCCGGTCCCGGCTACTTCTACCGGCCCACGGTTCTCGACCGGTGCCACCGCCGGATGCGGATCGTCCGCGAGGAGGTCTTCGGACCCGTTCTCACCGTGGAGACCTTCCGCACCGAGGATGAGGCCGTCACCCTCGCCAACGACACCGAGTACGGCCTCGCCGGAGCGGTGTGGACGGCCGACGAGGACCGGGCCCGGCGCGTCGCGGCCCGGCTGCGCCACGGCACCGTCTGGATCAACGACTTCCACCCCTATCTGCCGCAGGCGGAGTGGGGCGGCTTCGGAAAGAGCGGCATCGGCCGCGAACTGGGCCCCAGCGGTCTCGCCGAGTACCGCGAGGCCAAGCACATCTACCAGAACCTCGCTCCGCGCCCCGTGCGCTGGTTCGCGGGCGAGGCGGAGAAGGACCAGGCATGAACGACCAGCACGTGTACGACTACGTCGTCGTCGGCGGCGGTACGGCGGGCTCGGTCATCGCCTCCCGGCTGACCGAGGACCCGGACGTCAGCGTCGCCGTCATCGAGGGCGGCCCCAGCGACGTCGGCCGTGACGACGTCCTCACCCTGCGCCGCTGGATGGGCCTGCTCGGCGGTGAGCTGGACTACGACTACCCCACGACCGAACAGCCCCGTGGCAACTCGCACATCCGCCACAGCCGTGCGCGGGTGCTCGGCGGCTGTTCCTCGCACAACACCCTCATCGCCTTCAAGCCCCTGCCCTCCGACTGGGACGAATGGGCCGAGGCCGGCGCCGAGGGCTGGGGCGCGGAGGCGATGGATCCGTACTTCGCCCGGCTGCGCAACAACATCGTGCCCGTCGACGAGGCCGACCGGAACGCGATCGCGCGGGACTTCGTCGACGCGGCGCAGACCACGCTGGGTGTGCCGCGCGTCGAGGGCTTCAACAGGCGCCCCTTCCACGAGGGCGTCGGCTTCTTCGACCTCGCGTACCACCCGGAGAACAACAAGCGGTCGTCCGCCTCGGTGGCCTATCTGCACCCGTTCCTGGACCGGCCGAACCTGCACATCGCGCTGGAGACCTGGGCGTTCCGCCTCGAGTTCGAGGGCACCCGGGCCACCGGCGTGCACATCCGGACCAAGGAGGGCGAGGAGCACGTCGTACGCGCCCGGCGCGAGGTCCTCGTCTGCGCCGGCGCCGTGGACACCCCGCGGCTGCTGCTGCACTCCGGGGTCGGGCCCCGTGCCGACCTGGAGAAGCTCGGCATACCCGTCGTGCACGACCTGCCGGGTGTCGGGGAGAACCTGCTCGACCACCCCGAGTCGGTCATCGTGTGGGAGACGCACGGCCCGATCCCGGAGAACTCCGCCATGGACTCCGACGCCGGTCTGTTCGTCCGCCGCGACCCTGAGTCCGAGGGTCCGGACCTGATGTTCCACTTCTACCAGATCCCCTTCACCGACAATCCCGAGCGTCTGGGCTACGAACGGCCCGCGCACGGCGTGTCGATGACCCCGAACATCCCCAAGCCGCGCAGCCGCGGGCGGCTCTACCTCACGAGCGCCGACCCCGAGGTCAAGCCCGCGCTGGACTTCCGGTACTTCACCGACGAGGACGACTACGACGGCCGGACCCTCGTCGACGGCATCCGCATCGCCCGGCAGATCGCGGCGAGCGAGCCGCTGGCCGGATGGCTGAAGCGCGAGGTGTGCCCGGGGCCCGAGGTGACCTCCGACGAGGAGCTCAGCGCGTACGCCCGCCAGGTCGCACACACCGTCTACCACCCGGCCGGTACATGCCGGATGGGGGCCGACGACGACGAACTCGCCGTCGTCGCGCCCGATCTGAGGATCCGGGGCCTCGACGGCATCCGGATCGCCGACGCGTCCGTCTTCCCGACCATGACCGCCGTCAACCCGATGATCGGTGTGCTCATGGTCGGCGAGAAATGCGCCGACCTGCTGGGAGGCACGGTCCGATGAGCACTCCGCACACTTCGCACACCCCGCACACTCCGCCGCGGAACCCCGCCGACCCCGTCTTCTCCGTACGCGACCTGTGGAAGGTCTTCGGTCCGAAGGCCGACCGCGTGCCCGCGGACCGCGAACTCGGGTCGCTCGACGCCGCGGAGCTGCGCGAGCGCACCGGCTGCACCGCGGCCGTCCGCGACGTCTCGTTCGACGTCCGCAAGGGCGAGGTCTTCGTCGTCATGGGCCTCTCGGGCTCGGGCAAGTCCACGCTGGTCCGCTGTCTGACCCGGCTCATCGAGCCGACCTCGGGCACGATCGCCATCGACGGCGAGGACGTGCTGTCCATGGACACCGGACGCCTCCGCGAGCTGCGCCGGCACCGGGCGGCGATGGTCTTCCAGCACTTCGGGCTGCTGCCGCACCGCACGGTGCTCGACAACATCGCGTACGGCCTGGAGATCCAGGGTGTGGGGCGAGGCGAACGGCGCGAGCGGGCAGCGGAGTTCGTCACCAAGGTGGGCCTGGACGGTATGGAGCACCGCAGGCCGAGCCAGCTGTCCGGTGGTCAGCAGCAGCGGGTCGGGCTGGCCCGCGCGCTCGCCGTGGACCCCGAAGTCCTGCTGTTCGACGAGCCGTTCAGCGCACTGGACCCACTGATCCGCCGGGACATGCAGGAGGAGGTCGTCCGCCTGCACCGGGAGGAGGGACGCACGATGGTCTTCATCACCCACGATCTGAGCGAGGCGCTGAAGCTGGGCGACCGCATCGCGCTGATGCGCGACGGCCAAATCGTCCAGCTCGGCACGCCGGAGGAGATCGTGGGCGCCCCCGCCGACGACTACGTCCGGGACTTCGTCCGTGACGTGCCGCGCGAGCAGGTCCTCACCGTCCGCTCGGCGATGCGCCCGGCGCTCGCCGGCGAGCACGAGGCCGGTCCCTCGCTCGCCCCGACCGCCACCGTGCACGAGGCCATCGAGGCCGTCGCCCGTACGGGCGAGAACGCACGGATCGTCGAGGACGGCAGGTGCCTGGGCGTGGTCGACCACGCGGGCCTGCTCGGTGTCGTCGCCGGGGTGCCGGCCGCGGCGGGGAAGGCGGTGGCCTGATGTACGCCCATACGACCTGGCCGCCGCCGGGTGGCACGAGCGGTGCCACGACCTCCGCGCCGCGTGGCACGAGCGGTGCCACGACCTCCGCGAGCGGCTTCGCGGTCCTGGCCGCACGCCGCGACGGCACGACCACCGGGCGGTGGGGCCGATGACCACCACCGTCACTCCCGTCCCTCCCCGCCCCACGGCCGCCCGCGACGCCGGGTCCGGTGCGCTGCGCGCGCTCACGCGCCACCGCGGCCGGCTGATCGGCGCCGGCACCGCCCTCGCGCTCGTCCTCGGAGCCGTACTCCTGGGCGGCGGAAGCTGGCCCGCGGCGCTCGCCGTCGACCTGTCCGGGCCGCTGGAGCGCACCAGCGACTGGATCATCGACAACCGCGACGGCCACCCGCTGTTCCTCTACTTCCTCGGACACGTCAGCAACGTCGTGGTCGTGTCCGTCCGCGCGGTGTACCTGCTGCTGCTCGCCCTCGGCTGGGCCGGCGTCACCGCCGCCGCCGGTCTGGTGGCGTGGCGGGTCGCGGGTGTCCGGCTCGCGCTGACCTCCGTCGCCGGCTTCGCCGTGTGCGGAGTGCTCGGCATGTGGGTGCCCACGATGCAGACGCTCGCCCTGATGGTCGTCGCCGTCGCCGCGTCCGTGCTGCTCGGAGGCCTCCTCGGCCTCGCCGCCGGCCTGTCGGACCGGATGCACCGGATCCTGCGTCCGGTGCTCGACACCATGCAGGTGCTGCCGGCCTTCGCGTATCTGCTGCCGGTCGTCCTGGTCTTCGGCATCGGCGTGCCCGCGGCCGTCCTCGCGACCGTCGTCTACGCGGCCCCGCCCATGGCCCGTCTCACCGCGCTGGGGCTGCGCGGAGCGGACCCCGGGGTCATGGAGGCCGCCGAGTCGCTCGGCGCCACCGGTCGGCAGCGTCTGCTGACCGCCCGGCTTCCGCTGGCCCGCAAGGAGCTCATGCTCGGCGTCAACCAGTCGATCATGATGGCGCTCGGCATGGCCGTGATCGCCTCGGTCATCGGCGCCGGCGGGCTCGGAGACCGGGTCTACCAGGCGCTGGCCTCCGTCGACGTCGGCGCCGCGCTCGCGGCCGGTGTGCCGATCGTGATGCTCGCCGTCGTCCTCGACCGGGTCACGGCCGCGGCCGGCGACCGCATCGGTGCGGCGCCCGCCCGCCGGGCCGGACTCGGCTGGGCCGTCGCTCTCGCGGCGACCACCGTCGTCGCCGTCGCGGGCAGGCTGGCAGGCCGGCTCTCCTGGCCCGACGCGTGGACGGTCGGCATCGCCGAGCCCGTCAACGGCGCGGTCGACTGGATGACCGCGCACCTCTACTCCGGCGTGCCGGTCGTCGGCGGCACCGCCGACTGGGCGGCACGGTTCACCACATGGGTCCTCAACCCCCTGCGCGACGGCCTGCAGTGGCTCCCCTGGTGGGCGGTCCTCCTGACGGTCGGCGCGCTCGCCCTGCTCATCGGCACGTGGCGTACCGCCGCGACGGCCGTCGTCGCGATGGCGGCGATCGGGGTGCTCGGCGTCTGGGGCCCGGCGCTCGACACGCTGTCCCAGGTGCTGGCCGCCGTCGCCGTGACGCTGCTGCTCGGTGTCGCCCTGGGCGTCGCCGCGGCGCGCAGCACCCGCCTGGGGCGGGCGCTGCGGCCGGTGCTGGACGTCTTCCAGACGATGCCGCAGTTCGTGTACCTGATCCCGGTGGTCGCGCTGTTCGGCGTGGGCCGCGCCCCGGCGGTCGCGGCCGCCGTGGTCTACGCGCTGCCGGCCGTCGTACGGATCACCGCCCAGGGCGTGCGCGGAGTGGACCCGGCCGCGATGGAGTCCTCGCGCTCCCTGGGCGCGACCGGACGTCAGCAGCTGTTCCAGGTCCAACTGCCCCTGGCTCGGCCCGCGTTGCTGCTGGCCGTCAACCAGGGCGTGGTCCTCGTGCTCGCCGTGGTCGTCGTCGGCGGCCTGGTGGGCGGTGGCGCGCTCGGATACGACGCCGTCTTCGGTCTCGCCCAGGGCGACCTCGCGACCGGTCTGGTCGCCGGCGCGGCGATCGTCTGCCTCGGCCTGATGCTCGACCGCGTCACCCAGCCGACGGAACGCCGCACACTCGCCGGAAAGGGGGCCTGAGATGGCTCGTACCCGCATCGCCGCACTCGTGACCGCCGCCGCCCTGGCGGCCGGGCTCACCGGCTGCGGCGCCGCCGACATGACCCGCCAGGCCTCCCCGTACGCCGACGCGAAGGGCTCCCGCACGGTGACCCTGTCCGTGCAGTCGTGGGTGGGAGCGCAGGCCAACGTCGCCGTGGCCCAGTACCTGCTGGAGCACGAGCTCGGCTACCGGGTGGACACCGTCCAGATCGACGAGGTGCCCGCCTGGGACGCGCTCAGCCAGGGCCGGGTGGACGCCATCCTGGAGGACTGGGGCCACCCGGAGCAGGAGAAGCGGTACATCGACGACAAGGGGACGATCGAGCGCGGTGGCGATCTCGGGGTGACCGGCCACATCGGCTGGTTCGTGCCGACCTACTTCGCCGAGAAGCACCCGGACGTCACCGACTGGAGGAACCTGGACAAGTACGCCGACGAGTTCCGCACCGCGGAGAGCGGCGGCAAGGGCCAGTTGCTGGACGGCTCGCCGTCCTACGTCACGAACGACAAGGCCCTCGTGAAGAACCTGGACCTCGACTACCAGGTCGTGTTCGCGGGCTCGGAGGCGGCGCAGATCACGCAGATCAAGCAGTTCGCCAAGGAGAAGAAGCCCTTCCTGAGCTACTGGTACAAGCCCCAGTGGCTGTTCGAGAAGGTGCCGATGACGGAGGTGAAGCTGCCCGCGTACAAGGAGGGCTGCGACGCCGAACCGGAGAAGGTGGCCTGCGCGTACCCGCACACGCCGCTGCAGAAGTTCCTCAACGCCCGCTTCGCGGACGGCGGGGGCGATGCCGCCGCCTTCCTGAAGAAGTTCCGCTGGACGACCGAGATGCAGAACGACGTCGCCCTCATGATCGCGGAGCAGAAGCTGTCGCCGCAGGAGGCGGCGGGGCGCTGGGTGAAGGAGAACGAGGCGACCTGGCGGGCCTGGATCCCGTCCTGACACGGGCGCGGCGGTCCGCGGTGGACCAGGCATGTGCCTGGTCCACCGCGGACCGGCGCCCGCCCTTCCGCCGTGTGCCGCCCCGGCCGGATGGGTCTCAGTCCACGCCCCGGGGCGTGGGTTCCGGTGGCGGGACACGTCGGCGGCGGGCGTAGAGACGGCCGACGGGTTCGGTGCTCAGGCCGTGCAGGACGACGCTGACCATGACGGTGATCACCATGACGCGGGAGATGAAGTCACCGCCGCCGGCGGCGGGCAGTTCCAGCGTGGCGAGCAGCCCGAAGACCACCGTGGTCACACCCCGGGGCCCCATCCAGCCCAGGAAGAGCCGGTCGGTCAGGGACAGGTCCGTACCGATCAGCACGAGCAGCACCGGTACGACACGGACCAGGGTGACGGCGAGGAGTCCGTAGAGGATGACGGAGAGGTGGAAGCCGTCCCAGAACTCGTCGTTGACCATCTGTCCGAAGAGGAACCACAGGGCGAGCGTCAGCAGGGTGACCAGGTCGTCGGTCATCTCCACTGCGTCCTCGGGCAGCTGCCGCAGCGAGGGGGCGAGGCAGACACCGGCGACGAAGGAGGCGACGAAGCCGTTGCCGCCCAGCGCGGCGGACAGGGTGTACGCGGCGATCGGCACGCTCAGCACCGCGAGCCTCGTCGCGGCGGGCTGGGTCCAGCCCCGGGCCCAGGACCCGCGCAGCAGCCGCCCCGCCGCATAGCCGACGAGCGATCCGGCACCGACGGCCCAGGCCGCCGCCGCGACCGCGTCGAGGACGGCCTCGGCGTAGTCGTCGCTCGCCGTGTGGGACTCGACGGCGGCGGCGACGCAGAGCAGGAACACCGGCGAGACGATCCCGTCGTTCAGACCGCCCTCGACGTTGAGCACGTCCCGCAGACGCGCCGGGATGCGCTTGTCCCGGAGCACGGCGGCGGTGGGCGCGAGGTCGAGCGGGACGACGACGGTCGCGAGGACCGCGAGCACCCACCCGGGCTGGTGAGGGAAGAAGGCGAGCGCGGTCAGGAACGCGGCGGCCAGGGTGAGCGGCAGCGCGCCGCCGAGGAGTCGGACGACGACGCTCCGCTCCCGGCGGATGACCCCCTTGGGCACCTCGGTCGCGTCGACGAAGAGCAGGAGTGCGAGGACGACCTCCACGGCGTGCTCGAAGCCGGCCAGGTCGCCGAGGTCGAAGACGAGCGGCGGGTCGGAGCCGCTGGTCAGGGCGATGCCCGCGACCATCATGGCGATCGGCGCGGTGATGCTCCATCGCGCGAGCCGGTGCGACAGGACGCACCAGGTGAAGAGAATGCCCGCGATGACGGTGACGGCAAGCAAGAGCATCCGCGCTTTCGAAGGGGCCCCGGACAGACGCAGCGTACGGCCGACACCCCCGCCGTTCGGTGGGAGCACGCCGAAGGGGGCGCGCCCCACCCCCGGGCGGCCCCCTGACGCACCGGGGGCCACTCGGGACGAGGGTCAGATGACGCCCTGCGCCGCCATCGCCCGGGCCACCTTCAGGAACCCCGCCACGTTGGCGCCGAGCACGTAGTCCTCCGCGTTGCCGCCGTACGCCTCGGCGGTGGCCCGGCACTCCGCGTGGACGCCGCGCATGACCGTGGCGAGGCGGGCCTCGGTCTCCTCGAAGGACCAGCTGTCGCGGGCCGCGTTCTGCTGCATCTCCAGGGCCGACGTGGCCACGCCGCCCGCGTTGGCGGCCTTCCCCGGGCCGAAGAGGACCCCCGCCTCCCGGAACACCTTCACCGCGTCCGGAGTACAGGGCATGTTCGCGCCCTCGGCGACCGCGAGGACCCCGTGCTTGACCAGCGCGACGGCGTCGTCGCGGCCCAGCTCGTTCTGCGTCGCGCACGGCAGGGCGATCTCGCACGGCACGTCGTACACCGTGCCGCGGGCCGAGAAGCGGGCGGCCGGCTTCGCCTCCGCGTAGGCGGAGATCCGGGCCCTGCGTACCTCCTTGACGTCCTTCAGCAGCTCCAGGTCGATGCCGTCCTCGTCGACGAGGTATCCGGAGGAGTCGCTGCAGGCCACCACCCGGCCGCCCAGGGCGTGCACCTTCTCGGCGGCGTACAGGGCCACGTTCCCCGAACCGGAGACCACGACCCGGCGCCCGTCGAAGCCGTCGCCGCGCGTGGTGAGCATCTCCTCGGCGAAGTAGACCGCGCCGTAGCCCGTCGCCTCGGTGCGGACGTGCGAGCCGCCCCAGCCGACCGGCTTTCCGGTGAGGACGCCGGACTCGTACCGGTTGGTGATCCGCTTGTACTGGCCGAAGAGGTAGCCGATCTCCCGTGCCCCGACGCCGATGTCGCCCGCCGGTACGTCGGTGTGCTCGCCGAGGTGGCGGTACAGCTCGGTCATGAAGGACTGGCAGAAGCGCATGACCTCCGCGTCCGAGCGGCCCTTGGGGTCGAAGTCGGAGCCGCCCTTGCCGCCGCCGATGGCCATCCCGGTCAGCGCGTTCTTGAAGATCTGCTCGAAGCCGAGGAACTTGACGATGCCGAGGTTGACGCTCGGGTGGAACCGCAAGCCTCCCTTGTACGGCCCGAGGGCACTGTTGAACTCCACGCGGAAGCCCCGGTTCACCCGTACGGTGCCCTGGTCGTCGACCCAGGGGACCCGGAAGAGCAGCTGCCGCTCCGGCTCGCAGAGCCGCTCCAGGATCCCGGTGTCCGCGTACTCCGGGTGCCGGTCGAGCGCGGGTGCCAGGGAGTCGAGCACTTCGGCCGCCGCCTGGTGGAACTCCGCCTCCCCGGGGTTGCGTCGGCAGATCTCGGTGTAGACGGCCTCGATGTGCGCGCTGACGTGCATGCCTGGTGTCTCGCCTTCTGCTCGCCGAAAGTTCCGTCGCCCGCGCGGCGTTGCCCGTGTCGGGCTGCCCCTGTCGTGCTGTCCGTGGGGGCGACGTACGCAATTGTCGCCGGACGCGTCCGCCCGTGGGGCCGTTGGGGCGATCCCGGCGACTGACCCGCTCCGGCACCGGCACCGGCGACCCTGCCGCCCCCGCGGACGGGGCTCGGGCCTCAGTCGACCGTGATCTGGCGCAGGCGCCTGGCCGCCGCGTCGAGCGAGCGGGGGCGCGGAGCGGGGGTCCAGGGGTTGCTCCGGAGGAGCCGGTCCGCGTCGGCGAGGGTCCAGCTCCGGGCGTCAAGGCCCGGTTCGTCCAGGTCGGCCCAGGCGATCGGCGCGGCGACGGGTGCGCCGGGCAGGGCGCGTACCGCGTAGGGTGCGACGGCCGTCTGGCCGTACGCGTTGCGCTGGATGTCGAGGTAGAGCCGCTCTCCGCGCGCCTTCTTACGGGCCTCGGTGGTGAGCCGGTCGGGGTGGCGGGCGGTGAGGAGGCGGGCGACGCCGGAGGCGAATCCGCGTACCTCGTCGAAGCCGGCGCCGCGGTCCAGCGCGACGCTGACGTGCAGGCCGCGTGAGCCCGTGGTCATCAGCTGTGAGGGCAGCCGCAGCTCGTCCAGGAGGTCGTGGAGCCACCACGCCGCCTCGCGGACCCGCGCGAAGTCGTCGCCGGACGGGTCGAGGTCGAAGACGAGCCGGTCGGGCCGGTCCGGCAGGTCGGCCCGGGAGAGCCATCGGTGCGGGGTGACGCAGCCCTGGCCCGCGAGCAGGACCAGGGTGGCCGTGTCCTCGCACAGGACGTACGTGACGGCGCCGCCCTCCTTGGGCAGCTCGGCCCGGTGGACCCAGTCCGGGAAGTGGTCCGGGATGTCCTTCTGCATGAACCCCCGGTCGCCGATGCCGTCCGGGTGGCGCTCCAGCATCAGCGGCCGGCCGCGCAGCTGCGGAAGCATCCGGCGGGCGACGGTGCGGTAGTACGCGGCGAGGTCGGCCTTGGTGATGCCGTCGTCGGGGAAGAGCACCTTCTCCGGTCGCCCGAGCTCCACCGTGCGCCGCCCCGCCCGGATCCTCCGGGGCTCGCTCGTCCTGTGCCGGGGCGCCATGTGGTCTCCGTCCGTCAGGGTCGCCGCGCCGCCGAGGTCAGTCCTTCCAGGCCTCGCGCACCTCGTCGCGGTGCGCGGCGAGCCAGGTGGCGAAGTCCTGCAGCGCGGGGTTGAGGTCGCGCGCGGCGGTGAGGTCGCGGGCCCTGGTGTACGGCTCCTCGCAGTCGGCGAAGAACTGGAACATGTTCCCCGCCTCGTCCGCGCCGGGATGCCCCTGTGCCCGGTACGCGTCCGGTGTCAGCGGCCGGTACAGCACCGGTTCGCCCCGCGCCTCGCCGAGCGCGGCTGCGATGTCGGCGAGCCCGAGGTGTTCCCCGGCGATGCTGACCGTGGCGGCGATGAGATCCGTACCCCGCTTGAGGATGGCCAGGGCGGTCCTGCCGATGTCGGCGGCGGCCATGCCCGAGAGCCGGTGGTCGCCCATCGGGAGGTTCAGCCGGAGGGTTCCGTCCTCGCCGCGCTGCGGGGGGAAGAAGTCGAAGAGGTTCTCCCAGTAGAACGTGGTGCGCAGGAAGGTGGTGGGTACGCCCTCCTCGGTGAAGTACCGGTCGGCCTCCGCCTTGGCGTCGAAGTGCGGCACCTTGTAGTGCTCCTGGAGCGTGGGCATCCGGTCGTCGTCGAGCGGGATGCACACGCGCGTGTCCTCCAGCGTGGACCAGACGGCGTGCTGCACGCCCGCGTGCGAGGCCGCCCGGGCGAGCGCCAGGGCCTGGTCCTTCTCCCGGGCCGCGGACATGTGCTCCCAGAACGGGGTGACCAGGAAGGCTCCGTAGGCGTGCTCGAAGGCCGGCGCGAGACTGGGCGGATCGTCCATGTCGGCCTGGACGATGTCGGTGACACCGAGGCGCTCCAGCTCCCGCGCCCCGTCCGAGTCGAGGTGGCGGGTGACCGCCCGTACCGCGAACTCCTCGTCCGGGTCGCTCAGGACGGCGCGCACGAGCCCGCCGCCCTGGCTGCCGGTCGCCCCGAACACCGTGATGATCTTCTTCTCGGTCATGACTCGATTCGCCTCGCACCTGCCGCGCGCGTCCACGTCCTCTCAGCGCGTGCCCGGGACGGGTGCCGGTATGCCTGCCGGTGTGTGTCGTGGGGCACGGGAAGAGTGTGGTCCGCCGAGGTCACTCGGATGATCCGGACAGTCCGGAGACTCGCCTACTCGGCGATCTCCGTGCGCTCCCACCACTCGTACACCCGCAGGGTGCCCGCGGCGGTGTCCTCGCGGCGTGGGGTCTCCCTGAAGTGTTCGTATCCGCCGAGATGCGGGAGCTTCACGTCCTCGCCGGGGGTCTCGACCTGCACGATCCGCTCGGGGAGGTCGTCCGGCCCGCCCTCCAGAAACACCTTGTGCGCCATGGCACCAGTCTCACCACCCCGCTCGCATGCCGCACGCGGGAGGCGTCTGTCGGGGGAACCCGCCGAGGTCCGGGCCGACGCACGGGGCCGGGGAGGGTCGGCGCGCTGAGGCGGGGAGGGTCGGCGCACGGGAGCAGGGAGGGTCGGCGCACGGAGGCGGGGAGGGTCGGCGCGCTGGGGTCGCCGCGCGGGCCGGCCGCGAGCGGGGCCTCCCCGCGTGCGGCCGGCGGTCGTGACGGTGCCGTCAGGCGGACGTCATGGGCGGATGGGCGTCATGGACGGATCACCAGGACGTTGCCCAGCGAGCGCTGACCCGTCGCGTCGGAGGGCCGGTTGACGATGCCCGACCGGGCGGTGGCGAGGACGCTGGAGCCGCCGCCGTCGAGGTTCATCGCCTCGCGGGCCCCGAGCTGCCTCATCAGCTGAGCGGCCTGCGCGACGCCGAGCCCCTCGCTGTGACCGGCCTGCCGGCCGTCGACGACCACGAGCATCAGCCTGCCCAGCTCGTCCACGCCGACCATCGAGCGCGGGTTGGCGCGCAGGGTCCAGTTGTACGTGAAGGTCTGGTCGGCGCCGTCCCTGATGATGCCGTCCGCCTGGGCGTTGACCGACACCCTCCCCTCACGTACCAGGGTCGGACCGACCTGGAGGATCGTGGTGTCCGAGGTGAGCGGCACCTGGCGCCCCCTGCCGTCCTCGACCCGCTCGGTGAACGTCAGCGTCCGGCCGACGACGGCGTGCGCGAGGAGCCACTGCGCGCTCGCTCCGGTCGCCTGGAGGGTGGACCCGCCGTCCGGCACGCTCGCGCCGCGTGAGGCGTTCACCGCGGTCACGCGGCCGTCGGCGTCGAGCACGGCCTCCGCGCCCGTACCGGCCGGCGGCGCGCCCCACTCGGGGGTGAAGCGCACCAGTTCGCTCTCGTCGGTGCACTTGAGATCGTGCTGCGGCTTCTGCGTCGGCAGGTCGCCGCCGACGCCACCGCAGTTCCAGACGTCGCCGGGCAACCGGTTCACTCCGTCGACCTCGACGGTCTCCGTCCCGGCCTTGAGCGTCACGTGTGCGGTGTACGTGTCCACGGCGAAGGAGCGGCCGGCGTCGGTCACCTTGAGGCCGGCCCGGCCCTGGGTCGCGGTGCCGAGCAGCCTGCCGTTCTTCACGTACATGCCGCCCGGTGCCTCGTTGTAGAACCACTGGCCGTTGATGCCCGCGAGCGCGCCGGTGGAGGCGATGAGGTCGGTCAGCTTCTCCGTACCGTGGAGCCGGGGGCCGAAGTCCGTGTCCACGCTGCCCTTGAACGTACGGAAGTCCACGCGCAGCATGTGCACCTTCTGCGGCGCCTTCTTGTCGGTGCCGTCCTGCGCGGTGTACCGCGTACCGCCCGCGAATCCGGCGTACTTGACCCGGTTCAGCTGCGCCGTCGCGTCGGCCTCGCTCGTGTGCAGGCCGACGCGGACGGTCCAGCCGAGCGTTCCGGGGCGACGGTCGGCGAACGCCGGGGCCACGACCTCCTCGACGCGGGGCTCGAACCCCTGCTCGCGCAGCGCGGTGGCCACCCGGTCGGCGGTGGCCCGGGGGCCGAGGGCCGTACCGGCGGAGGCGAGCGGGCCGTCGGGGGTCGCCGGGAGATAGACGTGAACGGTCCACCGGTCGTCGGCGTCCTGCTTGCCGTACGTGGTGGTGGTCAGGGTCACACCGGGCGCCACGGTGGTGCGCGTCGAAGGGGCGCTGGGGATGAAGGGATGTGCGACGACGGCGGCCGCCGCACTGGCTGCCGCGGAGCCCTGCGGCGGGGCCGCCTCCGCGACGGGCACTGCCGAAGCCGTACCCAGAACCGTCGCAGCCGCCGCCAGGAGGGAGAGGGACTTGCGCTGCATGAGCGTCCTTCCGTCGTAGGAACGTAAGGCAAGGCAAAGCGCAGTCAGTTGCCGGGAGATGACTCGTAGTGCAACAGACGAGGCAACTCGATGGAAGGCTCCGCTCCAGGTGGGCTGGGGCGTGGCGATACGGGGCGTGAGCCCCACGGCGCACACACCGTCATGACGAGTGCGCCCCCGAAAGGTTTCGGGGGCGGGAAGGTCCGGTGCCGCACGGGCATCGGCGCGGGGGCGTCGACGGCCCGTCGTCGGCGCGGAGTTCGGCAGGTGAGCGTGGCCGGCCACGCACCGGCGAAACGGGCGGCGCCCCGCCGGTCGGGCGGAACGCCGCGTTTTCACAGGCGATATGGAGTGACGCGCTGGTTTCCCATGATTCGCGCGGATCGCGCCTCGGGGCGCGCAGAAGCGCGGCGGCTCCCCGGTCTACCGGGGAGCCGCCGCGTCAGGAAGGGTCTCGCTCAGTCGTCGCCGTCCTCGCCGTCCGCCCCGTCCGCCCCGTGCGCCCCCTCGCCCCGGGCCTGGGCACGGCGGCCCACGACGGCGGCGGCCGCCAGGGCGCTGCCGAGGAACGCGGTGGCGACGACCCAGGGACGGTCCACGACATGGCCGGTTACGTGGTCGAGGGAGTAGCGGCCGGCGCCCGCTACGCCGATGGCCGCAGCCGTGAAGCCGAGGAACGCCGGGTACTCGAAGCCGCCGCTCTGGGCGAAGAATCCGGCCGGGGCGTGGACGGAGACCGCTCCCGCCATCGCTCCGGCAGCGGCGGCGCCGGCCGCGGGGGTGGCCAGGCCCAGGGCCAGCAGCACCCCGCCGCCCGTCTCGCCGAGTCCCGCGGCGATCGCGCTCTCGCGCGGTGGGTGGAAGCCCATCGCCTCCATCGCCTTCGAGGTTCCCTCCACCCCGCCTCCCCCGAACCAGCCGAGCAGCTTCTGGGTGCCGTGCGCGACGAGGACGGCACCGGTGCCGAGCCGGAGGGCGAGGAGCCCGAGGTCGCGTCGGTTGAGGGTGGTCATCTGTGGTCTCCCTGGGCAGAGCCGAAGCCGTACGTCTTCCACTCTCACCTCTGCGGAGGCGGAGGCCGATGCGTTGTTGCTCCATACAGGGGCCGCTGCGCGGTGGACGCCCACCCGCAGGCGACCCAGGGCGCATGCGCTACATTTTGCCGGTCCTTGACCGCGATCATTCACGATCCATCCCCTCGGAGCCGGCAACCCATGAGCGACATCGTCAACGGCCTCGGCCGGGCCACCGCCTACGGCGCCCTCGGCGTGGTGCTGCTGATCCTCGGCATCGTCCTCGTGGACCTGCTCACGCCGGGGAAGCTCGGCCGCCAGATCTGGGAGGAGCGCAACCGCAACGCCGCGACCCTCCTGAGCTCCGCGCTCCTCGGCATCGGGGGCATCGTCTTCACCTCCATATGGACGACGTACGACGACTTCGGCAAGGGGCTCGCCTCGACGGCCGCCTTCGGGCTCCTCGGCCTGGTGATGATGGCCGTGGCGTTCCTGGTCGTGGACCTGGTGACACCGGGCAAGCTCGGAGCCACCCTCGTGGACCCGCAGCCCCACCCGGCCGTCTGGGTCACGGCCTCGTGCAACATCGCGGTCTCGGCGATCGTCTCCGCCTCCATCGCCTGAACCGGGCCGGACCGCGCCGACCCACCCGAAACCGGGCCGCCCAGGGGCTCCTTCAGTGCCCCATCGGCTCGACTTCGAGGAACCTTCTGCGCCGCGGGCCCCGGTAGAGCAGCGCCTCCCAGCCGAGCCGCGCCAGGACGGGTACACAGGCTCCCAGGGCGGACTCCTCTTCCTGGGCCGCTCCCCCGCCGGGAGGTCCCGCCCACTCCACGACCGCGGTGGCGGGCCGCTCCCCGGCCGTGACCCGGTAGCCGGTCGCCGTCCGTGCTCCCGAGGCGTCGACCGCCGAGGGCGCGATGCCGGCCGCCTCCAGCGCGAGCGCCACCGCCCGGACGGGCTGCCTGCGCTCCCACTCGGCCGGGTGCGGCCGTGGATCGCCGCCTCCTCCGCCGCCGGTCAGCCGCCGTATCTGGAGCAGCCCTTCGACCGCGGCCCGTACCTCGCGGGATCTCTGTTCCCTCTCTCCCTCCGGCAGCGGCGGGCCGTCGCCCGTCGCCGCTTCGAAGGTCCCCCGGTTCGTCGTCATGCCCCCACGCTAGGGCCCGCCTCCGACAGCCGCGCTCAGCGCTGGCTGCGGCCGCTCGTCACGGCGTAGTACTGCAGGTCCTGTCGGGCGACCGGCCGCCGGACGGGGTAGCGGGTCGTGACCTTCGTCGTGGTCGTGCCGGCCCGTACGACGGTCGCGGCGCTGTGGCCCGTACGGAGCGCGAAGAGTTGCGCGTGCACACCGGCCGGAGCCCGGTAGACGCGCTCCGTGTCACCGGTCCTCGCGCGGACGTCCGCGGGAGCCGTGAGGAAGGAGAGGACCTCCACGGTGTCGCGGGGGTTCGCCGTGCCCTCGCGCGGTCGTATCACCTGCGGCTGGCGGGCGGACGGCGGGAGGTCGTCGGCGAACTGGACGCGTGAGGTCAGATAGAGGGTGTCGCGCAGGATCCTCGGCCAGGCACCGGTCTTGAACCGCGTCAGGTAGTAGGACGCGAGGTCCAGATAGGCGTAGCCGTTGTGCAGGGAGGGTGCGACGTGGGTGCCTTCGGAGTAGTCGTTCCACGTGGTGAGCTGGACCCAGTCGGCTTTGGATTCGATGGCCGCCGCCCAGCTCGCGCGGAGGGTCTCGGTGTTGCCTGCCTCGTCGTAGACGCCCTGGTTGGGGCGGGCGTCCTGGACGGAGACCGGCTGCATCCAGATCTTTCCGAGGCGGTGGGCCCGTTCGGCGTCGGCGACCGCCCCCGCCTGGCGTGCGGCGCTGCGGGCGCCCCACTCGGAGAAGCCGTGGCTGATCGCCGCGTACGCGTCCCGGTCCTGCGCGAAGTCGAGGAAGAGCGGGACGAGGGCGGTCCGAATGCCGCGCCGGGTCTCCAGTTCGGCCATCATCCGCCGCCACCAGTCGGGGTCCTTCTCCTCGGCCTTGAACGGGGAGACGACGAGCCGGCCGTCGGGGAGCCGGTGGGCCGAAGGACTCAGTGCCAGTTGCGCGAGTGAATCGGCGAGGCGGGCGGGGGTGGTCGACGTCAGGGACGTCATGTCCGGCATGAGCTGGATCCGGAAGCCCGGGTCCTCCTCGTGGGCGGCGCGGAGCAGCAGTTCCGCGCGGTCCCGGTTGCGTCCGGTCTCGGAGAGCAGATCGAGGGTGAAGCCGTCGAGTCCGGCGTCGCGGGCGGTGCGGACCTCCTGGCGCAGATGGGCCAGTTCCCAGTCCCCGGTCTCGGGCGCGGCCGGGAGCGGACGGTCGCGCAGCAACCCTCCGTACGCCTGGTGTCGGCCCTTCTCGCCGTCCGGGGTCAGGTAGTTGCGCGCGTAGTAGTCGCGGTCGGCCGGCTCGTTGTCCAGGGAGAGGGGGTACGGGGTGAAGTAGTGGGCGAAGACCAGCTTGTCCGAGCGGCGGAGCTCGGCGGTCGCCGGCAGGTCGAAGGGGAGGGCGGTGCTGTACGCCTCGGGCGCTGCGCCGGCCGTCTCGGCGGGGGCGCTCGCGCGGAGCGAGTTCGCCGCGCCGATGCCCGCGAGGGTCGCGGCGAGGAGTACGCCCAGGGCGATGGCCGGGGCGAGGCGACGCCTCCCCGGCGCCCGGTGGGTCCGGGCCGAGGACCTGTCCGCCATGGGCGTCCTTAGGGTCGGTCGCGGCTTTCGCGGGGCCGCGGGCTGGCTGTAGTACAGCCGATGGCGGACGGCGGAACAACCACCGTCGGCCCGGTGGCGTGCCGGTCGCCCGGTGCTATCGCGTACCGCTTCCGAGGCGGTCGGTGCGATGACTTGCCACGTAGTCCGCCAGGGTGTCGTTCCGCATCGCCGCCCACAACGCGTCGGATTTCGCCCGGTCGAGGAGGACGACGGACTGGCCCTTGACGGTGTCGGTGCGGGCGACGGGCGCGTTCATGAAGACCATGTCGCCGGGTCTCACCGACCGGTTGTCCCAGAGCAGTTCGCGCAGGTCGCCGTCGCTGAGCCGGTCGTCGACGCTGACGCTCGCGGTGAGGGTGTCGAGCAGTTCCGCGGCCCGGACGGGGTTGGTGAGGTTGCGCGTGGTCATCGTCCTGGTGAGGACGGCGCGCAGGAAGTTCTGCTGGCGGTGGGTGCGGTCGAAGTCGCCGCGGGGAAGGTTCTTGCGCTCGCGGACGTAGACGAGCGCTTCGGTGCCGTTCATGTGGCGGACCGTGCCGTCCACGCGGAGGTCGACCCCGCCGACCGCGTCGGTGAGTTCCTTGAACCCCTCCCAGTCGATGATCGCGAGGTGGTCGACGCGGACGTCGGTGAGACGCTGGACGGTGTCGATGAGCAGCGGCGGACCGCCCCACGAGAAGGCGGCGTTGAGCTTGGCCGTGCCGTGCCCGGGGATGTCGACCCACGAGTCGCGGGGCAGCGAGACGACGTAGGCGTTGGAGTGGTCGGCGGGGAGGTGGACCAGCATCATCGTGTCGCTGCGCTGGGCTCCGTACCGCCAGGACGGCGCCTTGGCGTCCCGCCCGGTGGTCGGCAGGTCGGAGCGGCTGTCGACCCCGACGAGGAGGAAGGTCTGCCCGCCCTTGGACGGTGCGGGCTGCTGGGCCGGCGGGACGTGGGTCGGGAACGCGCCCGCGATGCGGTCGACCTTCCCGGTGTAGTGCTCGACGGCCCACCAGCCGGCGCCGCCGACCATCAGAACCCCGATGCCGAGCAGGGCCAGTGCCGCCAACAGGACCCGCTTCGGGCTCACTCGGCGCTTCCGGGGCGTGACGGAGGGTGTGCTTTCCGCCACAGTATCGGCTCTCTCCCCCACCGCGATCTCTTCTCCCTCCGACACGTCCCCACCCCTGTTCTCCACGTCCTACGTGCGTCAACTCCCTTTGAACAGACGTATCATGCGCCCTGCCGTGTCCACACCGGCACCCATGTCACGAGATGAATACGCCATCACCCTCTGAGGTCGTTCGCGTGAACTGCAGCGGACGTGCGCGTGTATGTCGTACTGTTCCGGCGTTGCGACGCTTGTTCGTCGATCAGGGGGTCGACGAACAAGGTGGCGAACGTCGACACGTGCCTGGGGGGTACATGTGGCATGCGCGCACATCTGAGACCAACTCCACCGGAACAACGGCTGGTTCGAGCGTTACGACGACGCGTCCTCGCGCGAAGGCGCGCTGGTATCCCGTCGCCGCGCTGACCGTCGACGTGCTCGGCGTGGGACTGCCGGTCGCGCTGACCCTTCACGTCGAGCGCCAGCCGTACGCCCATGCCAGCGCCCTCGTGGCCGCGCTCGCGTGGGCGGCGGTGCGGTCGCTGCGCCGGCGGTACGCGCGGCGCGAACTCGGCGAGTCACGGGGCAGTCTGCCCGTCCTGCACGACTGGCTGATCCTGCTCGGGGTCCTCGCCGTGCTGCGGGCCGCCGCCGATCTGCACCACCCGGCACTGCTCTGTCTCCTCGTGCTGCTCCCGGCGCCGGTACTCACCCTGGTCTGCTCGAAGCTGACGTGGCATCACCTGGTGGCGGCGCGCCGGGAGGCGCAGGTGGTCACCCGTGTGCTGGTCCTCGGCGAGCCCACCGCGGCCGGTGACGTCGCCGAACATCTCGCCGGACGGACCGAGCACCCGTACGTGGTGGTCGGTGTCGTCGCCATCGGCGAGGGCGTCGTCCGTACCGGCGCGCCCGTCGCGGCGCGGCTCGGCGTGCCGGCGCCGGAGGCCGCGGACGGCGACACCCGGCAGGTGCTCGCCGCCGCCCGCGAGCTGGAGGCCGATGTGGTCCTGGTCGCGGCCGGCCCCCTGATGGCGGGCGAGCGGCTGCGCAGGCTCTCCTGGGGGCTGCACGACGCCGGAACCGAACTCGCCCTGGCCCCAGGGCTGGTGGAGTGCGCGGTCAAGCGGCTCGAGACCACGTCGGCCGCCGGTCTGGCGCTGCTCCGGGTCGCACCGCCGCTGCGCAGCGGGGTGCAGCCGGTCCTGAAGTCCGTGATGGACCGGGCCGGCGCCGGGCTCGGCCTGCTCCTGCTGTCGCCGGTGTTCCTGGCGATAGGCGCCGCGGTCCGGCTCGGCTCGGCCGGCCCGGTCTTCTACCGGCAGGTGCGGATAGGCCAGGGCCGGGCGCCGTTCGTGATGTGGAAGTTCCGCACGATGTTCCTGGACGCCGACGCCCGCAAGGCGGAGCTGGAGCGCTCCAACGAGCACGACGGGCTGATGTTCAAGATGCGCCGCGATCCGCGCGTGACCCGCGTGGGCCGGCTGCTTCGCCGTACCTCGCTCGACGAACTGCCGCAGCTGATCAACGTGTTGCTGGGTTCGATGTCCCTGGTCGGTCCGCGCCCTCCGCTGCCGGAGGAGGTCGCGCGGTACGGGGACGTGGAGCTGCGCCGCCTCGCGGTGCGGCCGGGGATGACGGGGCTGTGGCAGATCAGCGGCCGCTCGGACCTGTCGTGGGACGAGACGGTCGAGCTCGATCTGCACTACGTCGACAACTGGTCGTTCACGAGTGACGTGGATGTCATGGCCCGTACGTTCCGCGCCGTCGTCGACGGTCGCGGAGCGTACTGACGGGCCGGCCGCCGCATGAGATCAGTGCTGTTCCCGCCACCAGGCGTAGGTGGCGGCGATCCCGTCCGGCAGGGCGACGGCGGGCTTCCAACCGAGTCCGGTCAGCCGGGACACGTCGAGGAGCTTGCGCGGGGTGCCGTCGGGCCTGCTCGTGTCCCAGGCGATCCGGCCCCGGTAGCCCGTCGCCCCGGCGACGGTCTCGGCCAGTTCCCGGATCGTGAGGTCCTCGCCGCACCCGATGTTGACCGGCTCGTCGCCGTCGTAGCCGCGGAGCAGGACGGCGCAGGCGGCGGCGAGGTCGTCGACGTGCAGGAACTCACGGCGAGGGGTGCCGGAGCCCCAGAGCGTGATCTCCTCCCGCCCCTCCTCGCGGGCCTCGTGGAAGCGGCGGATCAGCGCGGGCAGGACGTGCGAGGTCTCCAGGTCGAAGTTGTCGCCGGGGCCGTAGAGGTTCGTCGGCATCGCCGAGATGTACTGCGCGCCGTACTGCTTCCGGTACGCCTGGATCTGCACGATTCCGGCGATCTTGGCCAGCGCGTAGGCCTCGTTGGTGGGTTCGAGCGGCCCGGTCAGGAGCGCGTCCTCGCTGATGGGCTGGGGCGCGAGCCGGGGGTAGATGCAGGACGAGCCGAGGAAGAGCAGGCGCCGGACCCCGGCGGCGTGGGCACCGGCGACGACGGCCAGCTGGATCTGGAGGTTCTCCTCCAGGAACTGCACCGGATAGGTGCTGTTCGCCATGATCCCGCCGACCTTGGCGGCGGCGAGCACCACGGCGTCGGGCCGGGCCTCGGCGAGGAAGGCGGCGGTCCGCGCCGAGTCCCTCAGGTCGAGCTCGGCACGGGTCCGGGTGATCACCTCGTGGCCGTCGGCCGTGAGCCGGCGGGTGATCGCGGAGCCGACGAGGCCGCGGTGTCCCGCGACGAATATCCGGGCTCGCTCGGGCAGGTACGACGTCGATGCGCTCGGGGAGACGCTCGTCGGTTCAGTCATGGCCCGGATCATGCCAGGCCGAGCGGGACCGCAGTACACCAGATCCGGATTTTCTGCCTGGATCAGACCATATCCGCAAGATACGGACCGGCTGGGGGCCGGCCCGTCAAGGAGGGGCACGACGCATGAGCAAGACCGCACTGATCAGCGGCGTCACCGGGCAGGACGGCTCCTACCTGGCCGAACTGCTGCTGTCCAAGGGCTACACCGTGCACGGCCTCGTCCGCCGCTCGTCCAGCTTCAACACCGAGCGGATCGACCACATCTACCAGGATCCGCAGCAGGCGAACCGTTCCTTCGTGCTGCATCACGCGGACCTCTCGGACGGTGTCGCCCTGGTGAACCTGCTCCGCGACATACGCCCCGACGAGGTCTACAACCTCGGCGCCCAGTCCCATGTGCGGGTCTCCTTCGACGCCCCGCTGTACACCGGTGACGTCACCGGGCTCGGCGCTCTTCGGCTCCTGGAGGCGATCCGGGCCAGCGGCGTCGACACCCGGATCTACCAGGCGTCCTCCTCCGAGATGTTCGGCGCCACCCCGCCGCCCCAGAACGAGCAGACCCCGTTCCACCCGCGCAGTCCGTACGGCGCGGCCAAGGTCTTCGCCTACTGGACGACGGTCAACTACCGTGAGGCGTACGGCATGTTCGCCGTGAACGGCGTCCTGTTCAACCACGAGTCGCCCCGCCGGGGCGAGACGTTCGTGACACGCAAGGTGACCCGGGCCGTCGCCCGGATCAAGGCCGGGCTCCAGGACCGGCTCTACCTCGGGAACCTCGATGCCGTACGCGACTGGGGGTACGCCCCCGAGTACGTCGACGCGATGTGGCGGATGCTCCAGCAGGACGAGCCGACCGACTACGTCGTGGCCACCGGAGTCGCCGCGACCGTACGGCAGTTCGTGGAGACGGCCTTCACCCACGTGGGGCTCGACTGGGCCGAGCACGTCCGCTACGACCCCAAGTACGAGCGCCCCAGCGAGGTGGACGCGCTGATCGGCGACGCGAGCAAGGCCCGGGACCTCCTTGGCTGGAAGCCCTCCGTACAGGTGGACGAACTGGCGCGGATCATGGTCGACGCCGATGTCCGTCTCGTCGAGGACCAGTTGGCCGGCGTGACGGTACGCATCGACCGCTGAGCTGCGGCTTCCGGTCCTTCCGGGTACCCGAGGGGCGGCTGCGCCCCGGGGTTCCGCGGGGCCGGAAGCTACGGAATTGGTCAAGTTGGCTTATCCGACTGCCACTTCGTCATACAGTTCGCATTCATCAGATGGCAGTTGCACCACTTCACGCCACATTGACTGGGCTATGACGCCTGGGGGGAACATGCGTAGATCCTGGGGGCTTACCGCTGCCCTCGTCCTGACCGTCGCGGCCGGAGCCGGAGGCTCTCTGGCCCCGACGGCCGCGGCACTGACGCCGCCGGTGGCCTTCACCGCGGACGATCTGCCGACCTGGCAGACCAACGGTGTCGTCTGGGCGCTCGCCGAGGCGAACGACACCGTCTTCGTCGGCGGCACCTTCTCCGAGGTGCGTCCGCCCGACGGCGGCACCGGCACTCCGAGGAACGCCGTCAACTTCGCCGCGATGGACGCGGCCACGGGCGCGCCCACCGGCTGCGCCCTCTCCTTCACCGTCGGCAGCGGCACCGCGACCGTGCGGACCCTCGTGGTCTCGCCGGACAAGAAGACGCTGTACGCGGGTGGATACTTCGGCGCCGTCAACGGCACCCCGGTCTCCAGCCTCGCCGCGATCGACATCGCCACCTGCACACCGAGGGCGTCCTTCACCCCGAGCTTCCCCGCCACCGTGCGGGCGCTCGCCGTCACCGACACCACGATCTACGCGGCCGGTGACTTCGGGACCGTCGAGGGGCAGACGCGCGAGCGATTCGCCGCGATCACCACCGCCGGTGCGCTGCTGCCGTTCACGGCGAACGCCGACGAACCGGGCCGGGCCATCGAGGTCACCCCGGACGGACAGAGCGTCCTTCTCGGCGGCGACTTCTTCAGCGTCAACGGCGCCAACTCGCACGCGCTGGCCGTGGTGAACGCCACGAGCGGCGCCGTCACCAAGGCGTACCCCAACGGCTGGATCCCGCAGAACTCCGTCGTCAAGGACATCGAGACGGACGCAACGGGCTTCTACACCGGCAACGAGGGCACCGGCGGCGGTGTCTTCGACGGCCGGATCGCCCTGAACCTCTCGAACTTCGAGCAGCGCTGGCGTGACACCTGCCTGGGCGCCACCCAGGCCGTCCGCTCCTACGAGGGCGTGCTCTACAGCGCCTCGCACGCGCACGACTGCTCCAGCGTCGGCGAGTTCCCGGACGGGCGCCGCTACCACCTGCTCGCCCAGCCGACCACGTCGACCGGCAAGCTCGGCTGGTTCCCCGATACCAACGACGGCATAGGCGAGGGCATCGGTCCCCGCGCCTTCGCCATCTCGGGCACCGGCACCACCAAGTACATGTGGGTGGGCGGCGAGTTCACCACCACCAACGGCGCACCGGCCCAGGGGCTGACCCGCTTCGCGTCCGGACCCGACACCGGAGCGCCGACCGTACCGGTCGCCAGCGCCGCCGCCGTCGGCCCGAACGCGGTCCAGATCCGCTGGCGCTCCAGCCTCGACCTGGACGACTCGAAGCTGACGTACAAGGTCTACCGCAACGGAGCCGCGACGCCGATCGCGACCGTCCAGGGCGACTCGCTGCACTGGTCCCGCCCCCAGGTCTCCTTCAAGGACACCGGCGTGACCCCGGGCCAGACCTACAGCTACCGCGTGACCGCGGGTGACGCGGACGGCAACACCAGCGCCCTCTCCGCCACCTCGACGGTGACCGTGCCGACCTCGCCGGAGCCGTACGCCTCCAAGGTGATCGCCGACGGCGCCGGACTCTACTGGCGCTTCGACGAGTCGACCACGCCGTACGCGGCCGACTCCTCCGACGGCGGCGACAACAGCGGTCTGTACGTCAACGCTCCCGCGCTGCGCCAGACTCCGGGGGCCGTCTCCGGCGCCTCCACGGCCGTCGCGCTGAACGGCACGGACGAGCAGATCCACAGCGACCGGCGGCAGAGCGTCACCGGCGCCTTCACCGTCGAGACGTGGTTCAAGACCACCACGAACCGCGGCGGCAAGCTGATCGGCTTCGGCAACAACACGACGCGGAACAGCGGCAGTTACGACAAGCACCTGTACATGACGAACTTCGGCAACGTGGTGTTCGGCGTGTACACCGGGTCCACCCGGACGCTCACCTCTCTCGGCTCGTACAACAACGGCCAGTGGCACCACGCCGTGGGCACCCAGGGCCCCGAGGGGATGAGGCTGTACATCGACGGACAGCTGGTCGGCTCCAACAACGTCACCACCAACCAGCAGTACGACGGATACTGGCACGTCGGCGCGGACAACCTGTCCAGCTGGCCGCTGCGGCCGACCAGCACCTTCTTCGCCGGCCAGATCGACGAGGTCGCCGTCTACCCGTCGGCGCTCACCGGGTCTCAGGTCTCCCAGCACTACAACCTGGCGAAGGCCCCGGCCGACACGGTCACCACCGTCACGGCGTCCGAGGACACCTACGCCAACGCGGGAGCGCCGAGCACCAACTACGGCACGTCCAGCTCGCTGGCGGTCCGCGGCACCTCGCCGTACGCGTCCTACCTCCGGTTCGCGCTGCCGGCCGCTCCGGCCGGCACGGTCCTGAAGAGCGCCCGGCTCGCGGTGAAGACCACCACGATGACCGGCGCGGGCTCGGCCGACTCCCAGTCGGTCGTGCCGATCACGGGCTCGTGGGCCGAGGACACGCTGACGTACAACAACCGCCCCACGCTCGAAGCGAACCCGATCGGGACGCTCAGCGGCGCGGTGGACGGCTCGGCGGTCTACTCGGCGCCGCTGGACACCACGGCGGTCGCGGCGGCGCTCGGCGGCTCGTACGGCCTGGCGCTGACCAGCACCGGTACGGACCCGCTGTGGCTCTGGTCGTCCGAGGCGGCGGCCGCGGAGGGCACTCCGCAGCTGGTGCTGACCTTCGGCGCTCCGTAACGGGTCGTCGTACCTCCATCAAGGATGCGGGGCCCGGCACCGGGCCCCGCATCCGACGTACCACGGGAGTTCCCTCATGCGTCGTCCTCTTCACCGGCGCCCGGCAGCGGCGGCGGCCGTGCTCGCCGGCGCGCTGCTCGCCCTGTCCGCCTGTTCCTCCCAGGACGGGGGCGCGGGCGCGGCACCGAAGGCCGCGGGGCCCTCGCGCCCGGCGGCCGTGCCCGACCGGCAGGCGGAGGCGGCGGAGCCGGCCGCTCCCACCGCGTCCGCGACCAAGGGCCCGGTCGTGCCGGACTCCGCGCTCAAGCCGGTCACCGGCTCGTTCACGGAGAAGGAGAAGAAGTATCTGAGCGGACGGGTGCCGGTGAACACGGACCCGGCCGCCGTCCTCCAGACCGGGCAGGAGTCCTGCCAGCGCCTGGAGCGCACCGCCAAGCGGGACAAGGACGCGGCCGTCGGCGCGATCGTCGCCGGGGACATCCCGGACGCCGAGGCCGTCGTGGAGCATCTCTGCCCGGCGCAGAAGCCGCTGGTGGCGACCGCGGGGACCGGCTTCCCCGACGGCACGCTCACGAGCCCGAAGGCGGGCACGTACCGCGCCCTGACCACCGACCCCGCCTGCACGTGGCGCGCGGTGGGCGCGGACGGGAAGGTCCTCGCGTCCGGTCCCTCGACCGGCGACGCCGACGGGCCCGTGCGGGCGAAGATTCCCTCAGGGACGAAGGAGTTCACCTCCAGCGCCTGCTACGCCTGGCTGCCCGCCTAGCGAGAGTGCGAGGAGAGCCCGGTACGGTCGTCACGACCGTACCGGGCTCCTCCGTGGCGTGGACGGGGTCAGGCCGCCCCGCCCGTCGCCCTCCCGTAGACCCCGAGCAGGGTGTCGAGGACCGCGTCCATCGAGAAGGCCTCTGCCGCGAGCTTCCGGGCCGCCGCCGAGGCCGCCTCGTTCGTGCCGGGGTCCAGCAGCGCGCACACGGCCGGGGCCAGGCCGGCGGCGTCCGCGACCACCCGTCCGGCGCCGGCCTCCTCGACGTCCCGCGCGAGGCCGTTGGAGGTGGTGACGACGGCGGGGGTGCCGACCGACAGCGATTCCAGCACGGACATCGGGAACGGCTCGTCGACCGACGGCAGGACGTACACATGCGCCCGGCGCAGTTCGTCGAGCATCTGTCCGGACGTCAGGGGCCCCGGGCGGCTCACCCGGTCGCCGACCCCCAGCTCGGCGACGAGGGCGTCCACGGCGGCCCGCTCCCCCTCGTCCGGTCCGGCGAGGACGAACGTCGCCTCCGGGTGCCGGCGCAGGATCTCGGGGACGGCCGCGACGAAGTCCGTGGGCCGCTTGCGGGACTGCAGCCGGGCCGCGTAGAGGATGCGGGGCGGTCCGGTGGGCACCGGGCGCGGCTCCTGGGCCGGTACGCCGTTGACCAGGCGTACGGCCCCGGTGAGCGGGCCTCCGACGACCGCGTCGAGGTCCCGGCGCTCGCGGTCCGTCAGGTACAGCACGGCGGAGGCCCGGCGCAGCACACGGCGGACGGCGACGGCGTCGAGGAGCTTGGCCAGCGGCTTGTCGCTGGGATCGACCATCCCGTGCGTCTGGAGCACCAGCGGACGGCCGGCCCGGAGCGCGGCGAGCGCCACGGGCAGGGTGACCAGATCGCGGGCGAGGTGCACATGGACCACGTCGGCGTCCCTGACGAGCGCGTGGGCCCCGGCGAGCAGCGCGGGCGAGGTGATCCCGCTGAAGCCCAGCGGGAGGATCGAACGGGCCTGGTAGAGCCGGGCCGGCACGCCTTCCACGTCGGTGGGGAGGGCGCCGGGGAAGCCGTCGCCGAGTGCGGTCAACCGCACCTGGTGGCCGCGTGCGGCAAGCCCGCGGCACAGGTTCACGGCGACCCGCACCGGTCCGCCGAAGGCGTGGGTGGGGCTGTGCAGGGTGACCGCGTGGAGGATCCTGAGGCCGCTCACGCGGGCACCGGGACCGGTCGGCGGCCTTCGGCCGTGTGCAGCGTGAGCTCGGGCAGGTCCTTGTGGAGCGTCGTACCGGCGGCGACGACCGCGTGCCGGCCGACCGTGACCCCGGCGAGGACGGTGGCGCGGGCCGCGACCCATGCGCCGTCCTCCACGGTGACGGGGGCGTTGCGGTAGCGGAAGTCCGCGGCGCGGTGGTCGTGGCTGCCGGTACAGAGCAACGCCTCCTGGGAGACGCAGACATGGGCGCCCAGGGTGATGGGCTCCAGGTTGAGCAGCCAGGCGCCCTCGCCGATCCAGGTGTGGTCGCCGACGGTCAGCTTCCACGGCCACAGGATCCGTACCCGGTGCCGTATGAGTACGCCGTCGCCTATGGTCGCGCCGAAGGCCCGGAGCAGCGCGACCCGCAGCCGGGCCGGGCAGAACCAGGCCATGAAGACCGTGTTCATCACCGCGAACCAGAGGGCCTGCACGGCCTTGCCGCGGCCCTTGTCGTAGCCGGCCAGCGTGAAGGCCGGGAGATTCCGCATGAGTTCACCCCCATGGGTGCCTCCCCAGGCACCCGGCGTTCAGACTAACGGTTGACGCGAGGTGACAGGGGGGGCGTCGGTAGACTGCCGCGAAGTGATGTTCCGGGGTGGGGACTTCGACGCCGCGGGGCCGTGGCTCCGGGGAGTCCAGGGGGCGGAATGACGACCGATGTACGCGGTGCGAGAGCCCAGGCGCGTCCGGAGCCGGCGGCTCCCCCGCCGCTGCTGCTCGCCCCGGCCGTGTCTCCGCGCACGCTGCTCTCCCGGGCCCTGTCCATCCCGCTCGTGCTCGGCTTCACGGTCTTCCTCCCGCTGCTGGTGGCGATCCAGCCCGGCGCGGGCGTGCACGACGCCGCGTACTTCCTCCAGATCGCGCTGACCATGTACGCCGGGGCCCGGCTGTCGGCGATGATCCTCACGAGCCGGCGCAAGCTGCTCCAGGGCTCGTTCTGGCTCTTCGTCTACATGGCGATGGGAGTGGCACCGCTCGCCCAGGCCGTCCTGGGCCGGGTGCCGACGCCGGTGGTGGGTCCGCGCTCCGATCTGACGACGGCGGTCGCCCTGGTCCTGGTCGGCTGCGCCGCGTTCGACCTGGGGTCGCTGCTGGCGCGGGGCCGCGCGGGGGCGTCGCGGAAGGCGGAAGAGCGCCCGGCGCTGGTGCACCGGCGGCGGCTGTACCTCCTCGTGCTGCTGGCCTTCCTGTGCAGCGGTCTGTTCGTGGTCAAGCTGGGCGGTCCGGCGGTCTTCTTCTCCAGCCGCCAGGAGATCATCGCGGGGATCGAGGAGGCGGGCGTCTCGCAGGCCGACTCGCAGGCCGGGCAGGCGTTCCTGCGCGGCTTCGGCACGGTCCCGGCGCTCTTCGCGCTGCTCGTCTACAGCCGTTGGCTGGTCACCTCGCGCCGGGCGAGGCGCCGCCCCATGGTGCTCGTCGTCTTCGCCGCCCTGGTGGTGCTCAACTGCGTGGTGAACAACCCGATCTCGAACCCGCGCTACTGGTTCCTGACGGTGATGTTCTCACTGCTGTTCACCGTCTTTCCGGTGAGCGCCGCCATGTACCGGTCGGCGCTCAGCCTGGGCGTGGTCATGGCGCTGATCGTCTTCCCGTTCTCCGACCGCTTCCGCTACGACGAGAAGAACTACCGTCCCGTCGAGACGACCTCGGTCCTGGAGCCGCTGGCGCTGAAGGACTACGACCAGGTCGGCATGTTCGCCAACACCATCACGCTCGTGAACTCGGGCAGCCGGCACCGGTACGGACGTCAGCTGGCCGGGTCCGTGCTCTTCGCCGTGCCGCGTTCGGTCTGGGCCGGCAAGCCCCGTGACACGGGGGTGATGGTCGGCCAGTGGATGGGGACGGTGAACACCAATCTGTCCTCGCCGGTCTGGGCCGAGCTGTGGATCGACTTCGGCGCCGTGGGCATGGCCGCCGGGATGACGGGGCTCGGCTACTCGGCCGCCCGGGTGGACGGACGGTTCGCCCGCCGGGGCACGCGCAGGGCGCCACCGGGCAGTCTGATCTCCCTGGTGGTGCCGCTGGTGGCGGGTTACTCCTTCATCCTGCTGCGCGGCCCGCTGCTCCAGGCCTCGGGGCGGGTGGCGATCGCGCTGATCTGTGTGGCCCTGGTGATGACCTGGCGTCAGGACAAGGGCGCCTCGCTGCGCTGACCCTCCTGGCGCGGGGCGGCGGGCTCGGGGCGTGTGCGCGCCACCCTGGTCCACGCGGCGAGGGCCTTCAGGGCGGAGCCTGCCGCGAGGCCCCAGGCCGCGCCCGCGGCGCCGCCGAGGCCGTATCCGGCGAGCATCAGGGCGACGGAGAGCAGCGAGAAGACCACCTGCACGGAGAGCGTGGCGCGCGGGCTGAGGACGCGGAGGGTGACCAGGGCACAGGTGCCCGCCGCCATCACGGCGTACTGGCTGCCGGTCGCGGGCAGCAGGGCGGCGGTGGACTGCCAGGTGGCGCCGAGGAGTCGACGGCCGACGTGATCGGGCAGCGCGTACAGCACGGCGGCCCAGCCGAGCGCGGCGAGCGCGAGGACCGCGGCGAGACCGGCGGCGGCCCGTACGGTCGCACGGCGGCCGCCCGCCCTGCCGAGGAGCGGCGGACCGAAGGCGTTGACGGAGGTGAACAGCGTGTTGAGCGGTCCGAAGAGCGTGGTCGCGCCGCGCAGCGCGCCGACGACGAGGGGGCCGGCGAGGAGTCCGAGGCCGAGGACGGCCAGCTGGCTGGAGCCGCTGCCGACGGCGAACTCGACGACGAAGCGCCGGCCGAGGCGGTTCCCCCGCAGGTGCCGGTGGAGGGACCAGGGCCGGTTCCGGACGTACGGGTGGAGCAGGGCCAGGCCGAGAAGCACGGCGGGCAGCGCCGAGAGGCCCCAGACGAGGACGAGCCGGGCGGGTGAGCTGCCGTGCGGCTGGAGCAGCAGGGCCGGTACGGCGCAGGCGAGCCGCAGCAGGTCGGCGGCGAGGGCCCGGTGGGGCTGCCGCAGGGCGGAGAAGCCGTAGCGCAGGCCGTCCTGGACGAGGACGACCGGGAGGACCGCGCCGAGGGCGAGGACGGCGCGTCCGGTTCCGCCTCCGATGACGGCGCCGGTCGCGAGGAGCAGGACCCCGGCCGCGGTGGAGGCGGCGGCGGTGAAGGCGACGGCCGAGCGGACCGCCGCGCCGATCTCGTGCTCCTCGCCCTTCTCCAGGACGACGCTCTGCCCGACGAAGGCGGCCCCCAGGCCGAGGAGCACGGTGAAGACGATGTACACCATGGAGAAGGCGGCGAAGCCGTCGGCGCTGGAGGCGCGCGCCGCGATCACCAGGACGGCGATGTTGGTGAGACTGGCCGCCGCCTGGTCGAGCACCGAGGCGGCGACGGCGGCGGCACGTCTCAACGGTCGCCCGCGTGGATGTCGCCGGTCCGCACGTCCTGTGCGCGCAGGGCGCGCAGGGCGACGGTGTCGGAGCCGTCGCCGACGAGGATCTGCTCGGGTTCGGCGGCGAACTCCTCGGTCCCGGCGGGTGCGGGTGCCTGGGCGGTCCGGCCGCTTCGGCCGGCGCCCGCTCCCCGGCTGGCGGCCTGCTGCTTGGCGGCCCGGCGCCGGCGGCGGCCCGGTGTGTACACGACGGCTCCGAGGACCGTACCGCCCGCGCCTCCTATCAGTTCGCGGATCCGCTGGAGGTCCGTACGGTGGACGGCGCGCGGGTCGCAGACGATGAGGACACCGTCGACGCGGTCGACGAGCGCGAGCGCGTCCGCGTAGTTGAGGACGGGCGGGGCGAGGACGACGACGGTGGAGTTGGGCGAGTCGGCCTCGGCGATCAGCCGGGAGACCCGGGGGCCGGTCAGCGCGCGCGCCACGTTCCGTACCCGCTCGCCCGGCACCAGGCCGAAGGAGCCGGACTCTCCCGCGTCGACGGCGAGCTGGCGCCTGCGGGGCCAGTCGCTCTCCTCGCCCTCCGGCGGGTTGCTCCAGCGCGGCGCGGCGGCCGCGTGGGCGCGCAGCCGCCCGGCGAGGGTGGGGGTGCGCAGGTCGGCCTCGATGAGGAGGACGTCCTTGCCGGTCTCGGCGAAGGAGGCCGCGAGATGGGAGGCGACGGCGACGGCCGCCTCGTTGGAGCCGCGTGGGGCGACGACGAGGAGGCGCCGCCGGTCGGCGAACCGCTGGTCGTAGGCGAGCCGGAAGGCGACGGAGCGGTACTCCTCGGCGACGCGGGCGTCGGTGTGGTCCTCGGCGAGGAGGACGTCGGTGGCGCCGCGGGGCAGGGTGCCGAGGACGGGGGCGCGTACGGCGCGGGCGACGTCGCCGGGCGAACGGGGCGCGGGGTCGAAGACGAGGCGGACCCAGGCGGCGAGCAGGCCGAGCGCCACGCCGACGAGCGCGCCGAGGCCGAGGCTCATGGGCAGGCCGGGGCCGTCGGAGTAGCCGGGGGCGGTGGCAACGCGGATGACGGTGCCCGGTGACATGTCGAGCGACTTGAGCTGGGAGATCCGGCCGTCGAGTTCGTTGATGCGGTTGAGCAGGTTGGTCTTGACGCCGTACTCGGCGTCCCGGGCCGCCCCGTCGGGCATCCGGTCGAGTTCCTTGATCTTCTGGTCGTGCTTCTTGGCCACCTCGTCGAGCTGCTTCTGCTGCCCGTCGAGCATGGTGGCCCGCAGGTCGGTCCACTGCTTCTTGCGCAGTTCGAGGTAGGCCTGGGTGACCGCGTTGGCCCGGTCGGCGGCGGCTTGGGGTGTGTCGGCCGTGTAGGTGAACTGGAGCACCTGGCTCTGTGGCGGGTTGGTGACCTGCAGGTCCTTCTGCAGTTTGCCGATGGTGCCGGTCCAGCCGAGCTTCTTCGCGGCCTGCCCGGCGACGCTGCTGCTGAGCGCGGTCTGCCGCTCGGACCCCATGTTGAGGGTCTTCTCCTGCGAAATGCTGGGGTTGAAGGGGTCGTTGACGGGGGCCCGGAGCACGACCTGGCTGGTGGCCACGTAGGTGTCCGCGTTGGACATCCCGAACCAGACGCCGCCGAGCAGACCGATCCCGATGCCGGCGGCGATGATCGAGCGGTAGCGCAGGAGCTGGCGGAACTGGTCGCGGAGCAGCTCCGGTTCGTCGTCCTCCACCGCGGTGACGTGCGATTGTGTCACGTGCTCGGACCCCCCAGTGCCTCTTCGATCAGTGCGTCGATCCGGGCGAGCCCGGCCGCCCTCGTCAGATGGGCCTCGACATGGCGGGGTCCCTGGGCGCCGAGCGCTTCGGCGGCCGCCGGATCGTCGCCGATTCTACGGATCTCGGCGAGCAGCGCGTCGGGATCCTCGGGAGGTACGAGGACGCCGGCGCCGGAGCGCAGCACCTCCTGGGCGGTGCCGCCCACGGCGGCCACGGAGGCGACGACGGGGCGTCCGGCGGCGAAGTACGAGGTCAGCTTGGAGGGCACGCTCATGTCGAGCACCGAGGCCCGCTGGGTGACGGCCAGGACGTCTGCCGCGGCGAGGGTGTCGGGGAACGCGTCGTCGTCGACGGGCTCCATGAACTCCAGGTTGCGGACTCCGGCGCCCAACTCCTCCAGGTGGGAACGCTGGTTGCCGTCGCCCAGGAGCACGATCCTGACCTTCGGGTCGCGCCGGGCCGCTTCGACGAGCACCTCGAGGCCCTGCTTGAGGCCCATGTTGCCGGAGTGCAGGACGACGGTCTCGCCGTCTCCCCAGCCGAGCCGGTGCCGGGTCTCGGCGCGGGGCGCCGAAGGGCCGCTGACGTGGGACCAGTTGGGGACGAGCCGGATGCGGCCGCGGTCGACGCCCATGGCGGCGACCTTGTCGACGAACGTCTCGTGGATGACGCCCACGAGGGCGGCGCGGCGGACGGCGTACCTCTCGGCCCGGGCGGCGAGCGCGGCGGCGCGGTCCCCGCCGGCGATGCCGCTCTGCGCGGCCGCTGCGCCCATCAGGTCCTGCACGACGGGAACGTACGGAACGCGCCAACGGGCGGCGAGGCGGGCGCCGATGATGCCTCCGGCGAGGCTGGGCATCTGGGCGAGGACGGCATGGGGCCGGGCCATCGGGGGCGGCGCGAGGAGTCCGTGGGCGAGCACGCTGGCTTCGAACGCGGCCCGCTTCAGGGCGGTCTGGCGCGGGGGGACGGTGTGGCGGCGGCGGTGGACGACGACTCCGGCGCGCTCCTCCGTACGGCGCCAGGCCTTGGCGTAGGCCGGGTCGAGGGACCAGGAGGGGTAGTGCGGCATTCCGGCGAGGACATGGGTCTCGTGGCCGCTCGCCGCCCAGTGTTCGGCGATCTGGGTCGCGTACGGACCTATTCCGGCATGCTCGGGTGCGTAGTTGGTGGACACCATCAGCAGGCGCCTGCGCCCCCGCGGTGTTCCCGAGTCGCCGTTCCCCGCCGTACGATCCCCCACGTGACCGCCCCTCTCCCCCTGACGCGAACCGGTCATCACCCTAGTCGTTCACCCACTCTCAACGGAATGTGCACGCTATCGTCGAAACTCCTTTCGCGCTGGGGAGCGCGAACGCACCTGGGGGGTTTCGTACATGACCGCAGGAAGGCCGTACCGCGTCGGCTACGCGCCGGGGGCCTACGACCTCTTTCACATCGGCCACCTCAACATCCTCCGGCACGCGCGCAGCCAGTGCGACTACCTGGTGGCGGGTGTGGTCTCGGACGAGATGGCCGAACTGGCCAAGGGCCGGCGGCCGGTGATCCCGCTGGTCGAACGGCTGGAGATCGTACGGAACGTGAAGTACGTCGACGCGGCCTTCGTGGAGACGGTGCCGGACAAGCTGGAGACCTGGAAGCAGGTCCGGTTCGACGTGCTGTTCAAGGGTGACGACTGGCGCGGTACGCCCAAGGGGGACCGGCTGGAGCGGGAGTTCGCCGGGGTGGGGGTGGAGATCGTCTACTTCCCGTACACGATGCACACCTCCAGCACCCAGCTCCGGCGCGCGCTCGACCTCCTGACGCAGGAGGCCGAGCCGGGCACCGGGGCCGCCGGTCTCGGCGGCACCGCGGGCGGGATCGGCGGGGTCAGCGAGGGGCTGCGCTGAGTTCGCGGAACCACTTGGCGAGGAAGGCGAGGAGGAACACCGCGCTCGCGGCGCCGAGCACGGTGTAGCTCCAGCGGAAGAGGGATCCGCCGCCGAGGAGCAGGAAGACCAGGCAGAAGACGCCGTGGTCGACGGGGAGCAGGGCCACCGCGCGCAGGGTGGAGGGCTGCGGGGCGGGGGTGCCCGGCGCCGGGCGCGGCTTGAGCTTCTCGGTCAGCAGTCCGCCGAAGAAGGTGACCACGGCGGCGAGTTGGAACCCGAGCGGGACCAAGAGCCAGCCGTCGGCGTCCGTGCCGAAGTGCCCGGGGTGACGGTAGAAGGCGATCAGCACCGCGGTGTGCAGCGCGGTGATCTTCGCGCAGTCGACGACGTGGTCGAGCCACTCCCCCGCCGGGCTGCCGCCACCCCGCAGCCGCGCGAGCTGCCCGTCGGCGGAGTCGAAGGCGAAACCGACCGCGAGCCCCAGCCAGACCAGCAGACCGAGGACCCAGGACGGACCGCCGAGGGCCACTCCGGCGACGGCCGCGAAGCTGAACAGGGCACTGACCAGCGTGACCTGATTGGGAGTCAGTCCAACCCGGTACGCACCGGCCGCGAGGAGGCGCCCCACCGGGCGGTTGACGAACCGCGAGTAGAGCGAGACCCCCTTCGCCGACTTCTGGGCGGACTTCAGCTCGGCCAGCGCGGTCCCGAACGTTCCCACGAACTCCCCCGGGTCTGTGTGCGAGTTTCGTACTTTCGTACGTGATGGCGCACATCATGGCATCACCGGGGGGTTCGGGGTGGCCGGTCCGGCCTGATCCGGACGGCTCCTAGGGCGTGTTGCGAAAGTAGCGCCGTCCGCCCGAAGGGCGGGCCCCGCGGCCTCTGGTGCGTGCGATCGCAAGGCGGAGGGTCGTCCTCGTACCGGGTGTACTCGGACGATCCCGACAACGCAGCGAGCGTGCGTGCCAGGCGTCGCGGGGCAGGCGGGACTTTCGCAACACGCCCTAGGCCTCCACCGCCTCCGCGTGGCGGTTCTCCTTGATCGTGATCCGGCCCTTGCGGATCGTCGCGAGGCGCGGGGCCCGCCGGGCGATCGCGCTGTCGTGGGTGACCATCACGAACGTCAGCCCGTGCTCCTTCCAGAGCCCTTCGAGGAGCTCCACGATCTCGTCGCGCATCGACTCGTCGAGGTTGCCGGTCGGCTCGTCGGCGAGAAGGACCTTGGGCCGCTTGACGAGGGCACGGGCGATCGCGACGCGCTGCTGCTGTCCGCCCGACAGCTCGGACGGCAGGTGCGCCCGGCGCTCGCCGAGACCGACGGCCTCCAGTGCCTCCGCCGCCATGGTCCGCCGTTCACCGGCCCTGATGCCCATCGGGACGAGCGCGGTCTCCACGTTCTCCTGGGCGGTGAGCGTGGGGATGAGGTTGAAGGACTGGAAGACGAAGCCGATGTTCTGACTCCGTACCGCCGTCAGCCGGCTCTCGGGAAGTCCGGCCAGATCGACGCCGTCGAGCATGACGCTGCCCGCCGTGGGCCGGTCGAGACCGCCCAGCATCTGCAGCAGCGTGGACTTGCCGCCGCCGGTGGGACCCTGGATGACCAGCCGGTCGCCCTCCCTGATGGTGAGGTCGATCCCGGCGAGGGCGTCGACTCTCTCCTGGCCCCTGCGGTACTGCTTGGTGACGCCTGTGAGTTCGTACATGGTGCAACTCCTGCGATACGGGAAGGGGTTCGGGGCTACCGGCTACTCGACGCGGCGCAGCGCGTCCGCCGGGCGCAGGCGGGAGGCGCGCCAGGCGCCGAAGCCGCCCGCGACCAGACCGCCGCCGAGGGCGAGGAGGACGGCGAGGCCGACGGTGGTGAGGCTCACGGGCGCCGTGAGGGCGATGTCGAGCGTGTTGCCGCCACCCCCCGCGTCGCGGACCGCGGCCATGCCGGGCCCGCCGAGCATCCGGCCGCCGCCGGGGCCGCCGCCCGACAGCGCGCCGCCGCCGAGCTCGGCCGTGAGGGTGGGGCTGACGGCGGTGACGAGGTACGCGCCGGCGAGGCCCACGGCGATGCCGAGCGCGCCGCCGATGAGGCCGTTGACCAGCGCCTCGCCCATCACCTGCCGGGTGACCCGGCCGCTCTTCCAGCCGAGCGCCTTGAGGGTGCCGAACTCGCGCACCCGGCGGCTGACGGCCGAGGAGGTGAGCAGCCCCGCGACGAGGACGGCGGCGACGAGTACGGCGTACGAGAGCCACTTGCCCACGCTGGTCGCCAGGTCGGCCGCGGTGTCGAGGGAGCCGGAGACGGTCTCGGCGAGGTCGGCGGAGGTGGTGACCGTGGTGCCGGTGACGTTCTTCTGGATGGCGGCCTTGACGGCCTCGATCCTCGTCGAGTCGGTCGCCTTCACATAGACGGTGGTGATCTTGTCCTTGGAGTCGGAGAGCGTCTGCGCCTTCGTGAGCGGCAGGTAGACCTGGGCGGCGGCCTGGCCGCTGTCGGCGGTGGCGATGCCGACGACCTCGAACTTCACGCCCTTGACCGTGAGCGTCTCGCCGACGTCGAGGCCCTCCTGCTTGGCGTAGGCGCTGTCGATCACGACGACGGCGGCATCGGTCTCGGTGGCCTTGAACGTACGGCCCTTGGTGATGCTGGAGGTGGTGAGGGGGCCGAGGTCGGGGGCGCTGACGTCGGTGCCGTAGAGGGTGAAGGAGTTGACGTCGAAGGCGGCGCCACCGCCTTCGACACGGCCTCCGCCGCCGTTGCCACCGCCGTTGCCGCCGCCCGGGGTGCCGGGCTGGGCGGGCTCGGCCTGCTTGAACTCGCCGCGCTTGAACTCGCCGTCGATCTTGAGGTTGACGAGGCTCAGCCCGCCGACGGCCTGGGCGACACCCGCCTGCTTCGCGACCGTGGTGGAGGTGGAGGCGGGCAGGGTCTGGAACCCCTGGACCATCAGCCGGTCGCTGCTCTGCTCCTCGCCCTCCTCGCCGGCGTCGAACTCGAACCGCGGCCGCTGCGCCTGCCCACCGGCCTGGGGCTCTTCACGAGCCTTGGTGACGGTCAGGTCGGTACCGAGACCGTAGAGGGACTCCAGGACCTGGGTCTGGGCCTGCTTCATGCCGGAGGCCACGGAGTTGACGACGATGACCAACGCGATCCCGAGCGCGAGCCCGGAGGCGACGACGAGCGCCGCCTTTCTGCGACGGCGCAGCTCGCGCCGGAGGTAGGTGAAGAACATGGGCGCGAAGCTAGGCGCGGGCGGTGATGGCTGGATAAGGCCCACGTGAGAGTGGGATGAGAGTCGGGGGCTCGGCTCAGGGGACGTACGCGAGGGGGTCCGCCAGGACGTGGCGGACGACGAACGCGGCCGCGCCGCGCGACGCGGGGCTCACGGCGGAGGCGGCACGCAGGCGGCCCGCCGGGCTCGCGGCCGACGCGGCTCGCAGGCGGCCCACCGGGCCGACGGCGGACGCGGCGCGCAGGCGTCCCGCCTTCGGCGTCCAGAGGCCGGAGACGACCCGGCGGGCGAGTTCGGCGTCGACGACCGGTCCGAGACGGGGCATCAGACGCGGGTAGATCCCGCCGAGGACGACGGCCTCGGGGTCGAGCAGGTTCACCGCGCCGGCGAGCGCGAGACCGAGCATCCGCCCCGCCTCCTCGACGGCGGCCACCGCGCGCGGCTCGCCCGCGTCGGCGCGGCGGGCCAGCTCCTCCACATCGGCGGCGCCCGCCGACCGCAGCAGCGCCGTCTGTCCCGCGTACTGCTCGAGGCAGCCGCGCGAGCCGCAGCGGCACAGGCGGCCGTCCGCGTCCACGGGCAGATGGCCGATCTCGCCGGCGAAACCGTGCGCGCCGCGCAGCAGTTCGCCGTCCACGACGATCGCCCCGCCCACGCCGATCTCGCCGGTCAGGTACAGGAAGCTCCGTACGTCGCCCAGGGCGCCGAACCACAGCTCGGCCAGCGCCGCCGCGTTCGCCTCGTTGTCCGAGGCGACCGGCAGCTCCGGTCCCGAGCGGTGCTGCGCGAGCAGCGCGGCGCCGAACAGCCGGTCGGCCGCCACACGGTTCCAGCCGAGGTTGGGTGCCTGGCGGACGGTGCCCGACGCGACCAGGCCCGGCAGGGCGAGCCGGACCCCGACCGGCCGCAGCTCCAGGTCCGCCGCGCTCCGCAGGGCGCCCGCCGCGATCCCGGCCGCGCGCGCGAGGACGTCGTCCGGGTCGGCGGCGCGGTTGTCGACGGGTTCGGTGACGCGGACCCGGTCGGTTCCCGCGAGGTCGACGACGCAGACGGACACGTAGTCGACGTTGATCTCGACCCCGAGCCCGGCCGGACCGGTGTCGGCCGCCTTCAGGACCGTCCCCGGCCGTCCGGCCTGTCCGCTGAACGTCTTGCCCGACTCGACCAGGAAGCCCTGCTCCAGGAGCTGTTCGACGAGGGAGGAGACAGCCGCCCGGGTGAGTCCCACGCGCGCGGCGACGGCCGCGCGGGTCGTCTCGCCGGCCTCGTGGACGGTCCGCAGGACGAGGCTGAGGTTGTGCCGCCGCACGCTCGCCTTGTCGGCCTTGGGCTCCCGGGGCCCCGCTTCCACCCGCGCCCTCTCCTCGGCGGTCGCATTCCGCGCAGGCGTAGCTGCCGCCGTCGTGCTCTCGGCGGCCCCGCCCCCGGCCTCGCCGCCTTCGGCCGCCGGCTTCCGTCGCTTCGGGCGGGCGTCCCCGGTCCGCGGAGTCTTCGTCATCGTGGCGACGAGCCTAATCCCCCTCCTCGCCGTTCCGTCCCAGGCCGTGGCGGTCAGGGCCGAGCGCGACCACGACCGCCGCGCGGACGGCGAGGCCCGGTCGACCTCGCGGTAGGTTGCCGACGGGGCGATGGCGGAGCCCGGCGCTCGTGCGAGTCCGCCGCCCGTCTGCGCCTCCCCCGCGCCGTCCTCGCCTGCCGGCTCGCCGGGCTCATCGCGTACCGTCCGAACGTCCGTCCGTCCCACAACGCTCCCCGAGAGGTCCGCACTCATGAAGATCCTGGTCGTCGGCGCCGGAGCCACCGGAGGCTACTTCGGGGGGCTGCTCGCCCGTTCCGGACAGGACGTCACCTTCCTGGTCAGGCCGCGCCGCGCCGCCGTGCTGCGCGAACGCGGCCTGCGCATCACCGGCCGGGGCGAGGAGTGGTCCCTGGAGCCCCGTCTCGTCACGGCCGACGCGCTGACCACCACGTACGACCTCGTCCTTCTCTCCGTGAAGTCCACAGCCCTCGGGCGGGCGATGGAGGACATCGCCCCGGCCGTCGGACCGGACACGGCGATCGTGCCGCTGCTCAACGGTCTCGCCCACATCGACGCCCTGAACACCCGGTTCGGTGCCGCGCCGGTCCTCGGCGGCGTCGCCAAGGTGGTCACCACGCTCGACGACGAGGGAGACATCGTCCGGCTCGCGCCGCTCGCCCATCTGACCGTCGGAGAGCAGAACGGGTTCCCGTCACCCCGGGTGGAGAAGATCCGCTCCGCCCTCGCGGAGGCCGGCATCGACGTCCTGGTCCCGGAGGACGTGATGGCCTCGATGTGGCACAAATGGGTCTTCATCACCACCTTCGGCGCGGTGACGAGCCTGATGCGCGGCACGGTCGGCGAGATCAACGCCGTCCCGGGCGGTGCGGACCTGGGCCCGGCGGTCCTCGACGAGGCGGCGGCCGTCTCGGCGGCGGCGGGCCATCCCGTCCCGGAGCCGGAGCGTGCCGCGACCCTGGGCATCGTCACGGCGACGGGGTCCCCGATGGTGCCCTCGCTCTACCGTGACCTGATCGCCGGCCGCCCGACGGAGGTCGAGCACCTCTTCGGCGACCTGGTGACCCGGGCGCGCACCTTCTCGGTACCCACCCCGCTCCTCGACCTGGCGACCCTCCACCTCCGCGTCCACCAGGCACGCGTCTCGGCCGCCGCCTCCTGAGGCCGCCCTCGCCGTCGCGCTAGCGGCCGAGCCATCCGCGCAGCAGCCTGCTCACTGCCGGCATCGCCACGTACGTCATGAGGACGTTGAAGACGGCGGCGACGACCGCGCTGCTGAGCAGGAGAGGCAGGGTGGTCAGCCGGGGCACGAGGAAGAGGCTGCCCAGCAGGGAGATCGGGTAGATCGCGAGCGTCGCGCTGATCGCCATCTTCCAGCGGGGCGGCGCGGGCCGTGTCGAGCCCGGCTTGGCGAACCAGGTCTCCATTCCGGTCAGTTGCCGCCGGGCGATCTCGGTGTGGTGGTGGCCCTCGCAGTCGGCGAACCAGGCCGCCCGCTCCGGTGACTCCTGCCAGGCCCGGCAGGCCGCCGCGTCACGGAAGCGGTGGACGAGGAACCAGGGGGCGTCACCTCCCGAAGACCGGAAGAGTCCGTACCCGAGGTGGCCGGGGAACGCGGCCGCGCTGTCGAGGATGCCTCTCGCCCAGCGCTCGAAGGCCAGTTCGTGGCCGGGTTCCACCCGGCGGGCTATCAGCAGGGTCACCTCGCCGGTGTCGGCGGGGACGGTGGCGTGTTCGAGACTCACCGCGGTCACACATACTCCTCGTGATCACACCGCGCCCGCCCTCACTCTACGGGGGCTGCCCGAGGGCCGGGCGGGCGCCCCGAGTGCCGTCGGTATGATCACCACACCCGGATGTAGCGCAGAGGCAGTCGCACCGACTTCTCAGGTCGGGTCACGTCGGTTCGAATCCGACCGTCCGGGCGCTTCCGGTCCTGTAGCGCAGAGGCAGTCGCGCCCTCCTGCCCGGAGGGGACACGCCGGTTCGAATCCGGCCGGGACCACGACGACGGACGACAGCGGGGCGGAACGGGCATGGGGCGGATCGGCGAGGAGATCAGCGACGAGGAGCTCGCCGCCTTCGACCGTACGGTGGGCAGGCTCCGCGCGCTGCCCGTCGACGATCCGGTCCGGCTGCGCGCCGAGCAGGTCGCCGCCGCCTTCACCCGTGACGGCCGCACCCGGCGCCGCAAGGCCCGCAGGGGCGCCCTCGGAGAGGCCGACGCCTCGGTCGTGGCCGCCACGGCGACCGGCGCCGTCGCCCGCCGCGAGGACGCCCCGCTGGGCAGCGAACACGCGGGCCGGGGCGGGGTCTTCCACCGGCCGCGGCGCTGCTACGTCTGCAAGGAGCACTACCGGGAGGTCGACGCCTTCTACCACGCGCTCTGCCCCGGGTGCGCCGCCGACAACACCGCCCGCCGCGCTCTGTCGACCGATCTCGGCGGGCGGCGCGCCCTGCTCACCGGCGGCCGGGTCAAGATCGGCTTCCAGCTGGCGCTGATGATGCTCCGGGACGGCGTCGAACTCCTCGTGACGTCGCGCTTCCCGCACGACACGCTCCGCCGGTTCGAGGCCGCCCCGGGCAGCGCCGCGTGGCTCGACCGGCTGACGGTCGTCGCCGTCGACCTGCGCGACCCGCGCCAGGTCCTCGGGCTCTGCGAACGGCTCCGCGCGGACGGCGAACCGCTCGACATCCTGGTCAACAACGCCGCCCAGACCGTCCGTCGCCCGCCCGAGTCGTACGCGCTGCTCGCCGCGGGCGAGACGGCGGCGCTCCCCCCTGCCGCCTGGGCCGCACCGGGCTACGCCCCGCTACGGGCCCTGGAGGCGCCTTCCGCCGGGGGCGCGCTGGCGCTGGTACTCGCCGAGGCGGACGAGGCGGGCCTGCTGCCCGACCATGCCCCGGTGAACTCCTGGTCGGCACGGATCGGCGCGCTGGACCCGGCGGAGCTCCTGGAGACCCAGCTCGTCAACGCGCTGGCGCCCGCGCTGCTGGTGGACCGGCTGCTGCCGCTGCTGCTCGCCTCGCCCCGGCCGAACCGGTACGTGATCAACGTGACCGCCGTGGAGGGCCGTTTCGCCGCACGGCGGAAGACCGCCGGCCATCCCCACACCAACATGGCCAAGGCCGCGCTCAACATGCTCACGCGCACGAGCGGGCCCGAACTCGCCTCCCAGGGTGTCCACATGTGCAGCGTCGACACCGGCTGGATCACCGACGAGAACCCCCTGCCGAAGAAGAACCGGCTCGCCGCCGAGGGGTTCCGTACGCCGCTGGACATCGTGGACGGGGCGGCGCGGGTGTACGACCCGATCGTGCGCGGCGAGGCCGGCGCGCCGGTGTCCGGCGTCTTCCTCAAGGACTACCGGGAGGCGGAGTGGTGAGCGATCGGGGGAACGCGGCGGGCGGGTCCCGGGAAGGCGGGAACACGTTCGCGGGTGTGCCGCCCGTCCTGCCTCGTTCGATCGCCGACCTCGGTCCGCTGATCGCCTGGCTGCGCGGCGGTGGGGCGGCCGAACGACGGCTCGACTTCCCGGCGGGCACGGCGATGCCGGACGGACGGCTCGACCTGTGCAAGCAGGCCCTCGGCCCCGAGGGCGCCGCGCTGATCGCCGAAGCGCTCGGCGAGCCCGCAGGACCGGCGGGGGTCCGCCATCTGCTCCTCGGCACGGACGGGCTCGGTGACGACGGCGCGGCGGATGTCGCGGAGAAGACCGTGGGCGCGGGCGTCGAGACCCTCTACCTGGGCTGCAACGGCATCACCGCGGGCGGTGCATGCCGGATCGCCGACAGTCTGCGGGCCTCCGAACACGTCGTCAGCGGGGTGTGGCTCAAGCGCAACCCGCTGGGCACGGAGGGCGGCAGGGCGGCTGCCGATCTCGTGGCCGCGGCGTCCGGGCTGCGCACCCTCGACCTCGTGCAGACCGGGCTCGACCCCGCGGGCCTCGCCGTTCTCGCCGAGGCGCTGCTCGCGGCGGCCGCCTCCGGCCGCCGGATCGAGCGGCTCTTCGTCGGCGGAGATCCGCTGGGCCGCGCCGGGGCCGTACCGCTCGCCGCGCTGCTGTCCGCCGGGGCGGTCGCCGAGTTGTATGTCTCGGCGGCGCGACTGGGCGACGACGGGGCGCTGCTCCTCGCGGACGCCCTGGAGCGCGCGCCGTACGGCCGTACGGCCCGGCTCTCCGTCGCCAGCAACGGGATCGGGCCCGGGGCGGCCGCCCGGCTCGTGGCCGCGGCGGCGGGCGCGGGCGTCGAGCTGCTCGACCTCGGCCGGGTCCGGGCCGCCGGCACGCTCGGCGCGGCGGACAACCAGGTCGACCTGGCCGCCGCGACCGCGATCGGCGAGACGCTCGCGGCGAGCGAACACCGTCTGACCCATCTCGTCCTCGCCCACACCGGGCTGCGCAGCCGCGAGGCGCACCGGCTCCTCGACGCCGCGCCGCGGGCGGCCACGGCGACACGCTTCGTGCTCGGCAAGGGCATCGCGACCAGCGTCCGGCAGCGGCTCGACGCGTTCAGCGCACACCTGCCGAGGCCGACGGTGTCCGCAGACGTCGACGCCGTCCGCAGCGTCCACCGCACGGCCCCACCGGCAGCGACGGATTCACCGGCAGCGAAGGACCCGCCGGACCCGACCAGGGGCGACTGACATCCGAGGGGCGGACGGCGGGCCGCAGGCGGTCACCCGCCGGGCCCGTGTGCGTCCCGGGCGGCACGGGCCAGAAGTCCGGAGAGTTCGACGCGGGAGCGGACGCCGAGCCGGGCGAACACGTTCCGCAGATGGTGGTCGATCGTGCGGGGGCTCAGCGACAACCGGTCGGCGATCTCGCGGTTGGTCGCCCCCGCCGCCACCAGGCCGGCGATGCGCTGCTGCTGAGGGGTCAGCCCGCCGACCGCCTCCGCCGGCGCGAGGGACGTCCCGCCCACGGCGCCGCCGGTCGCGCGCAGTTCCGCCCTCGCCTGGTCGGCCCAGACACCGGCCGCCGCCCGTTCGAAGGTGACGAGCGCGTCGCTGAGGGGCCCTCTGGCCTCCACCGGACGCCTCCGTCTGCGCAGCCACTTGCCGTAGGCCAGCAGGGTCCGCGCCCGCTCGAAGTCGTTGCCCGTCTCCTCGTGGTGCCGAACCGCCTCCCCGTACCAGTGCGCGGAGTCCTCCGCACCGGCCAGCAGCGCACGGCAGCGGGCCAGTTGTGCGGGCGCCTGGGGGTCGATCCCCAGGCCGGCCCAGACGGCGAACTCCTCGGCCGCGCCCCGGGCGTCCGCCGCCCGGCCCGCCGCGCAGGCCGCCTCGACGAAGCAGGGAACGACCAGCATCCGGAGGGCGAAGTGGCCGCTGCGGGGCCCCTGGCCGACGAGCGGGGCGAGGCGCGCCGCGGCCTGGGCGGCGAGTCCGTCGGCCAGTTCCGCCCGGGCCAGTGACCACTCGGCGAGCGTGATCGCCTGGACGAGTCCGTGCGGCCGTGCGGTCCGGAGCGCCCGTCCGGCGTGTTCCGTCACGGCGCTCCGGTCGCCCGAGACCGAGGCCGCCAGGGCGAGTACGGCGTGCTGGTGGGCCGCCGCGTTGCGCTGGCCCGTGAGTTCGGCCGTGCGCAGCCCCTCCCGGGCGTGGGCGGCGGCGCGTTCGTGGCGGCCGGCCCTCAGCTCGGCGTACGCCAGGTGTTCGAGGACCCTCGGGAGCAGCGCGGTACGGCCCTCGGCCCGTGCCTTCGCCAGCACGCGGGCGTGGACGCGTACGGCGGTGGTCATGTCCCCGAGCACGAGGGCGGCGGCCCCGGCGCGCAGCAGCCGGCGGGGCTCGTCGGCCGCTCCGTCGCAGGCCACGACGCGGGTCAGCGGCGCGCGTGCCTCGTGCAGCCGGGCGGCCAGCGCGGCGCACATCCCGTCGCGGAAGTCCCTTTCAGCCGCGTCGGCGCACCCGCCCGTTCCGGGGCGTCGGGCGCTGTCGCCGCCGCCGAGCGCGGTCGCGCACGCTTCCGGGTCGCCGGCGGCCCAGGCCGCCTCCATGGCGAGGAACCGCGCGTCGGCCGCCTCCTCCGGCGCCCCCTCGCGCAGCAGCGAGGCGGCGAGGAGCAGCACCTGGTGGGCGTCGCCGGCCGGTCCGTCGGCCAGCGCGGCCAGACCGCGCTCCAGCTCGGCCCGCCCCCGCACCACGTCGACGGGCGCACGGGCTACGGCCGGTGCCTCGCCGGCCGCCGGGGCCGGTGAGACCGGTGGAGCCTGCGGAGCCGACAGAGCCGGTGAGACCGGTGCGGCCGACGGAGCGAGGAGGGCGCGCAGTTCCCGGCGTCGCGACGGCGGGACGGTGCCGAGGACGGCGCGCCGCAGAAGGGGCTCCACGAAGCGGAGCGCCTCGCGGGTCCCCCGGAGCAGGCCGTACGCGACCAGCCGGTCGAGCGCTTCGGGCGACGCCCGCACGGCGCGTGCCGCCGCGAGGACGGCGTCGGCGCCGACCGGGCGTACGGAGCCCGGCCCGGGCACCGCCGGGTCCGGGCCGGACACCGCCGGGTCCGGCTCGCCCGCGATCGCCACCAGCGTGAGCACCCGGACGCATTCGGCGGGCAGGGACTCCAGCAGCCCCCGGAACACCTCGGACAGCACCGCGTCGTCCGCCCCTCTCCCCGCCTCGGCGCCACCTGCGGCATCCGGCGGCGCAGCAGCGGGACCGGCGGTGGAGAGGTGCACGGCCATCGCCGTCAGGACGCCCGGGTGCCCGGCGGCCTCGTCGAGCAGCCGAGCGCGTACGGACGGCGGGAGCGGCGGCCGGCACACGTCGTCGAGCAGGGCGTCGGCACCCTGTCGGCCCAGCCGCCCCAGACGCAGCAGTCGGGCACCGGGCACATCGGGCGGCCGGTGGTGCTCCGCGAACGAGACGACCCAGGCCCAGGGGACCGGCCCCGCGCGCCACACCGCGTCCAGTGCGGTGCGCGAGTGCGCGTCCCAGAGATGGTGGTCGTCCACGCAGAGCAGCAGGGGTTCCCCGGGGCGCAGGACGGCCAGCGCGCCGGCAACGCCCTCCGGTCCGCGCGCCACCCGCACCGCGCGGCGCGCGGCCGAGGGCGTCGGGGCGAGTGCGGACACCAGCGCCCGCACTCCGCTCCAGGGCACCCGGTTGCCCTTCGGCGCGCCCACCCGGTGCGCCCGGATCGCGCAGTCCCGGACGGCCCGGTCGAGCAGCGCCGTACGGCCCGTCCCGGGGCCCGCCGTGACCAGCAGGACACCGCCGGAACCCTCGGCGGCGCGCGCCGACAACGCCGCCACGGCGGCGAGTTCGGACGTACGGTCGTACAGCCGCGGAGCAGCGGCGGCTCTCGTCGCTCCACTCACGCCGCAACGGTACTGGTGGGTAAGGACCGAGGAAAGAGTTACGTGTTGGGCCCGGGCCCACACCTGCGGGAGGCCCACTGTGCCCAGGGACAAGCGTCGCCCCCACCTCGCGCTCGCACCCGTACCGCTCCCGTACCCGCCCCCGCCCCGCGCACGGGCGCGCGACGGGGACGGCGGACCGGCCGTCAGGAACCGAGCGGGCAGGTGCCCCGGTACTCCTCGATCGTCAGGCTCGGCCGTGGCAGCGGGCAGAGGAACTGGTCGTAGCGGGTGTCGTCGTCGATGAACCGCTTGAGCCAGGAGATGCTGTACTTCGCGATCGTCGTGTTCGAGCTGTTCGGGGTGAAGTGGGTCGCGCCGTTGAGTTCCAGGTACGCCTTGTCCAGAGACGCGGGCAGGCTCTCGTAGAACGGCTCCGAGTGGGTGGCGACCGGGGCGACGGTGTCACCGTCGGCGCCCACGACCAGGGTCGGCGTGCTGATCTCGGGCCAGGACTTGTCCGTGTTCCATCCGGTGAGCGGGATGGCGGCCTTCAGGGAGGGCCGGCTCTTGGCCGCCTCCAGGGTGCCGCCGCCGCCCATCGAGTGGCCCATGACGCCCAGGCGTGAGGCGTCGACGCGGGAGCGGACCGAGCTGCGCTGGGTCAGGTGGTCCAGGGCGGCCAGCAGTTGGCGGCCCCGGCTGTCCGGCTGGTCGAGCGTGGTGAGGGTGTCGATGGTGAAGACGACGAAGCCCTGCGAGGCCAGCCGCGGTCCCAGCCAGGCGATGGAGGACTCGTACGCGGTGAAGCCCGGCGAGATCACGACGGCGCCGAACGTGCCGTCGCTCGTCGTCGTCGGGTAGTAGATGGTGCCGCCGCCGAACCCGGTGGCGGACAGGGAGGAGACGCTGGTCTGGGAGACCGCGTAGGAGCCGCGCGCCGCCTCGATGGAGGCCACGGTCGGCGCCGGTCCGCGCTGGTAGGGGTTGTCCGCGGCGTCGGCGGCGGGGGCGGCCAGGAAGGCCAGGGATGACAGGGCTGCGGCGGCGGCGAGGTGTCGTTTCACGACGGAGTCGTCCTCTCGTGTCGTGTTGCGTCATGTCGTGGGGCGTTCGGCGTCGGCCCGGGGATCGGCCGGCGCACCGGTATCGACCGGCTCGGCCACTGTCGGGGCAGCGGCGGACGAAGGCATCGGCGAAACGACCGGTCACCCGGAGGCGGCCCCTGCGCGGTGTCGGACGTGACACGGCGCGACGCCGCGTCACCGCGGCGACGGCGACGGCGACGGCGGAGCGACACGGCGTCGACGCGACCGCAGGCCCGGCTCCGCCGACGGCCTCAGCCCCTGAGCGTCACCGCGGCATCGCCGCGAACACCTCGATCCAGAAGCGCTGATGCTCCTCCGAGGCACCGACCAGATAGGTCGACCGCAGCTTCGGAGGCAGCAGCGCGACCAGCCGGGTCACGGCCTTGCGGTGCTTCTTCAGCTGCGACAGCTCGGCGTTGGCGATGACCTGGTGCACCAGGTCGCTGTCGTCACCGCCCTCCGAGGACTCGTCCGCCGCGCGCCGCAGGCGCGTCTCCCACGCCTCCAGGTGGCGGGCCATCTCCCGCAGCCCGGTCACCGGCCGGTTGTCCAGGCGCATGACGAGACCGCTCAGCGACACCGGGGCGTACTCACCGTCCCCGAGGTAGACGGTGCCCATCTCCAGGGGCAGCCCGCGCTGATGGAGTCTGATGAGCCGCTCGATGGTCCGCTTGGTGATCCAGGCGCGGCCGTCGTCGTCGATGTCGTGCTTCCACCATTCGAGCACCGTCTCGGCGACCGGGCCGTACGTGTCGATCAGCCACTCGTTGGCCGGGATGTCCCCGGGCTGCACGATCAGCGAGGCCGTGAACCGCGTCGCCTGGGCGATGTTGTTCCGCGCCACCAACAGCTTGCGGCCCAGGTGGTACGGCGGGTTCTGCACCGCGACCTGCGCCCGCAGCCCCTCGATCCGCACGCCGGCCAGGGACCACTCCTGCGTGATCTCCATCAGCTTGGCGAAGGCGGCCTTGTCCTTGGGCCGGTTGTACTCGTCCCAGACGATCGCCTTCGGCTCCGTGCCGGTGAACGCGGCGGCCAGCAGGTTGTCCAGCGAGCCGTCGGAGGTGGGGATCGGCGCGCAGAGGTCCTCGACGTTCGTGACGGGCAGCGAGAAGTACAGCGGCTCCCGCCCGCCCAGTCCCTCCCGGACCGTCTGCCGTACGAGTTCGGTCTTGCCGCAGCCGGGCGGGCCCTGGAGCAGGACGGTCCACCGGTTGCGCAGGGCCGCCCGCACCACGCTGCGTACCGGGTCGGCGATCCGCGCCGGGTTCGGCACGTCCAGCGCCTGGGCGATCCGGTCGAGGATCTCCCGGGTCCGGTTGGGGCCCGGGCTGCCGTCGGGGCGCGGTTCGGCGAGCCTCAGCCGCTCGCCGTTGACGAGGGGCAGCCCCCAGCTCAGCGGAAAGCCCTCCTGGGCGTTGGCGAGGATGTGCTCCAGGGTGCGCGGCGAGAGCAGCTCGCGCAGAGCGGGGCTCAGAGACGTCCACACGCCGAACACCCCACTGAGGTCCCGGTTGCGGTACTTCGCCGCCAGCTTCATCCGCCAGGCCGTGTCGTCGGCGGTGATCCGGATGGTGACCATCCGGTCCAGGATGGCCAGGTCGCTGCGGCGGGCGGCGGTCTCGGCGAGCGACTCGTTGTCGGTGAGGAAGACGCCGACGCAGCCGAGGGCACGGAGGTCGTAGCCTCCGAGCGTCCAGTTGCAGGCGATCTGCATGAGCTGCGACTGGATCGACTCCCCCGCCTGCAGGGAGTCGTCGATGAGCAGGACGAACGGCTTTCCCGGCTTCAACTGGCTCATCACCAGCTGCCGCAGCACCAGCCGCCCGGTCTCCTCGTCCCGTACGGGAGCGTTGGCGAGGAGGTCGTCGGGGGTGAGGTTGGCGGCCGGGACGAAGACCAGCTCGGCGTCCGGGTAGGCCTCGGCGACGTGCGAGAAGAAGGTCGCCGTCTTGCCGATGCCGTGCTCGCCGAAGACCTGGCCGGTCTGTCCCATGTCGATCATCGCGTCGATGAAGGCCTCGAGGCGCGAGACGCCCGTCCAGCCCTCGGGCGGCTGCGGGTAGGTGGCGTTGGGCCGCCATGGGACGGTACGGAGCGCGGTCATGTCGTTCCTGTCGTGACGCGATGGCAGGCCATCGCGGGTGTGTGGGAGTCGGGCCAGTCGTCGCCGCCCTCGGTGATGAGCCAGATCCACTTGTCGGGTTCGGCCGGAGTGATCGGGGGCGCGTATCCGTCGGTGAGCATCACGACGGCGTCCGGGTTCTCCTCGAAGGGCCGGCCGTCGACGAGCGTGCGCCCCTCCACGTAGTCCGCGACGGCCTGGAAGCTCGTGCCCCCGCCTCCGTACACCCTCTCGCCGGGGCGGAACGGCATCACCACCGCGTCGAAGGAGAGCCAGTGCGCCTCCACCCCGTCGATCCCGCCGACGAGTTCGGTCAGCCAGCCGACGACGTGGTCGGGCATCGACCCCGAGGTGTCGTACGCGATGACCAGAACCTTGTCCCGCACAGGGCCGCGCCGCGACAGCATCGGGTCGAGGCCGAGCGCGGCGAGCAGCGCGCCCCGCTTCTTCGGGTACACCAGCCGCTCGCCGTCGCGCAGCTTCGACGCGACCACGTCCACCAGCCAGCGCTGCCACCAGTCCACCCGCGCCGTGCGGGGCGTCTGCCCGCGCAGCAGCCCCGCGCCGAGCCGGCCCCACATCCGGGTCACCCGGTCCGAGGCCCCGTCCGTACGGTCCAGCAGCTCGCCGATCTCCGCCTCGGCCACCGTGTGGCCCCGGCGTGCCGCGAGCAGGGAGTTGAGCAGCACCGAGGAGGCGATCGTGTCGACGGTCTCCTGGTCGGCGGGTATCCCGTCGTGGGAGAGCCGGGGGCAGAGCGCCGGGGCCGGTACGGGCGGGTGCGCCATCCGTTTCAGCTCGCCGTACACCGACATGTCCGTGGCGATGAACTCCCGGTATTCCAGGGGCTCCAGGCCGTGGGCGCGCAGGTCCTCGCGGTAGGCGGTGTGGATCTCCCACGGGTCCACGCCCACCGGTCTGCCGTCGCACGAGGGCAGTTCGCGCGCACCGAGACGCACCATCGCCACGTGGTTGATGGAGACCTCTGCGGCCAGGGTGAAGACGGGATCGCTCCGCAGCTCCGGTTCGACGAACAGATGGCGGTGGATGAGGTGCCGTGCCTCGTGGAAGAGGACGAACCTCACCCCTTCGAGCCCGAGGGAGACGAAGAACTCGGGGTTGTAGACGAGCAGGCAGGTGCCGTCACCGCTCGCCACCACAGCGGCCGTGTCCACCGCCGTGGTCGGTATCTGGTGGCGGCACTTGGCGTACAGCCAGGAGGCCACCGCCGAGCCGGAGAGCCCGAAGTCCAGCAGCGCGGCCTCCTTCAGCCGCCGCGCCTCCGCGATCATCGTCTCGTCGGCGGGCCGCCACCGCTCCAGTGCGCGCCGGTCCGTCAGATCGACCACATGGCGCGGCCGTCCTGCGCGCTCCCCGTACACCATGTCTCCCCCGTGACTCCCCCGGTGCTCACCCATTGCTATCAGGTGGCACCGACAACGGGCGAAGGCGTTTCGGCTCGGCCCGTGCTCTAGGATCGGCGGCAAGGCGGGGCCGTAGCGCAGAGGCAGACGCACCGGTCTCCAGAACCGGGACACGCTGGTTCGACTCCAGCCGCCCCGCCCCTTCCGCGACCCGGCGCCTCCCGCACGGCGCCTCCCGCGGGCACTTCCATCGCGGCACCTCGCGAGCGGCACCTCGCGCGCGGCGTCTCAGGCGATCGCGCCCGCCGTCACGATCAGCTCCGGAACGGTCCCCGTGAAGGTCGGCAGCAACTGCGCCAGTACGGCCCATGCCTCGACGTTCGCCCCCAACGAGCCGCGCACCAGGGGCCGCAGCACGTCCTCGGCCTCGCGCACCCGGGTGGGGAAGGCCCATCGGCCGGTGTCCAGAGTGGCCAGGACCGTGCCGGCGGAGCGCCACTCCCTGACGTAGGCGGCCGGGCTCTCGACGATGCCGGCCGTCCGCATCCGGTGGGCGTAGCTCGGGTGGTCGGAGAACCGCTCCCGCAGGGCCGTGGGGCAGTCGGGCCGCAGGGCGAGCGCCCACCGCGCGTACCCCGGCAAGGGGTCCGTGGTGTCCGCCTCGACGACCCGCGCCCAGTCCCTGCGGGCCACGGCGTTCGCGGTCCGCCGGCCCTGGCGCATGGTCGTCACCGCACGGAGGGCGGGGACCAGTTCGTGGGAGGGAAGCCGCTTCACCGCCTCCGGTCGGGGCCGGTCGGCCACCGCGTCCGTCACGGGTACCCGGCGGTGCTCGTCGGGGCCGAAGGGCTCTCCCTCGAGCACGGCCAGCTCCAGTGCGCCGTTCAGGCCGCCGTCGAGGAGGACCACGATCTCGTTGGTCTCGGGGTCGTCCTCCTCCAGCATCCACAGCCAGGTGGAGGCGCGCGGTTCGGTGGAGGCGATCTGCCTCGTCGTGAGCCAGCGCTGCCTGTCCCGCGTGTCCGGCCGCTCCGACGTCCCGATCCGCTCCCGTATCCGCCCCGCCTCGTCCGGGTCGGCCAGGGAGACGAGCACGTCCAGCGCGCCGTCCGTGTCGCGGTGGTGATGCATGGCCTCCGCCCCTCTCGTGTCACTCGGGCCGCGTCCGTCCCGATCCTGCCAAGATCGGCACAGAGTACGGGAATCACGGACGCGGCCCGGGCTCGGTGCGACGGTGTCAGCGCGGTTCGGCCTGGGCGGGGGTGTCGTCGAGGAAGCCGCCCGACTGGTGCCGCCAGAGCTTCGCGTAGGCGCCGCCGAACGTGAGCAGCTCCTGGTGCGTGCCCTGTTCGACGATCCGGCCGCGGTCGAGGACCACGAGCCGGTCCATGCCGGCGACCGTGCTGAGCCGGTGCGCCACCACGAGCGCCGTGCGTCCCGCCATGAGCTTCCACAGCGCGTCCTGGACCAGGATCTCGCTCTCGGAGTCCAGGGCGCTGGTGGCCTCGTCGAGCAGCAGGATCGGCGCGTCGCGCAGGATCGCCCGGGCGAGGGCGACCCGCTGACGCTGTCCGCCCGACAGCTTCACGCCGCGCTCGCCCACCATGGTGTCGAAGCCGTCGGGGAGCGCGTCCGCGAACTCCGTGACGTGCGCCGCCTCCGCGGCGCGGCGGATCTCGGCGTCGGTGGCGCCCGGCCGGGCGAAGGCGATGTTCTCCCGAAGCGTGCGGTGGAACATGGCCGGGTCCTGCGGTACGTACGCGATCTGGCTGCGCAGCTCGGCCTGGCGCAGCCGGCTGATGTCCTGTCCTCCGATCAAGATCCGGCCGCCGTCGATGTCCGACATCCGCAGCAGCAGCCGGGTGAGCGTGGTCTTGCCCCCGCCGGACCGCCCGACGAAGCCGATCTTCGCCCCGCCGGGTACGGCCAGGTCGAGGTCCTCGAACAGCGGCTCGGCCCCCGCGTGGGCGAAGGTCACCTTCTCGAAGCTCACGTCGGCGCCGCGCGGCCCGAGGGGCTCCGGGCAGGCGGGGTCGCGAACGGTCGGCGACCGGAGGAGCAGTTCGGTGAACTGGGCGGCCTCCGTCATGGAGCTCTCCAGCCTGCGGTAGATCTGGTTGAACTCGAACATGATCCGCGTGGCGTTGGCGTAGTACGTGAAGGCGACGATGACGGCCTCCACGCCGTGCTGTCCCGCGCCGAGCCCGAGCGCGAGCAGCAGCCCCAGCACGTTGGTGAGCACGGACATCGGCGCGACGAGTGTGTCGATGCGCAGATTGCCGTAGTCCCACGAGCGCAGCGTCAGGCGTCGCGACTCGGCGACGCGGGAGCGGTGCTCGGCCGCCTCGCGTTCCTCGGCGGCGAAGGACCGGACGGTGTCCATGTTCATCAGGCTGTCGGCGACATGGCCGGAGACGCGGGCGATCGCCTGTTCGCGCCGGGCGACCAGCGCCTGGCGCCGACGGATGAGCGGGGTCACGCAGACCGCCGTGACCGTGATCAGCGTGAGGAGGCCGACCACGAGCAGCGGGTCGTACTGCCAGAGCACGACGGACGCGAACACCAGGGGTACGAAGCTGCCCATGACGGAGAACGTCAGCGTGTCGACGAACTCCTCGAAGCGGGAGGCGAAGCTGAGGACGCGCTTGGTCAGCGATCCGGCGAAGTTGTCGTGGAAGAACGCGGCGTCCTTGGCGTACAGCTCGTCCATGCCGATCACGTACAGGTTCTCGATGCCGCGGGCGTCGAGGCGGTTCAGACAGTGCAGGCCGATGCGCCAGAGGGTCTCCGCGAGCAGCAGGACCCCGGCGAAGCCGAGGACGTACGGCAGCATCGGGCCGATTCCGGTGGCGGCCTCGCCGTCCCCTGCGATGCGGCCGACGAGTTTGGCGACGACGAGGGGCGCGATGTAGAAGATGCCGATGTTGCCGAGCGCCGGCAGCAGCAGCGCCGGCACGGTCATCCAGCGGAGCCGCGCCAGCTCCCTTCCGTAGTAGCGGAGCGCGAGGAGCACCGAGCCCTTGCTCGGTAACCCTTCGGACGTTTCAGGTGATCCCATCTCGAACCCTGTGCTCTCGGACCGACAGGTGACAAAACGTCAGTCTTCCGTGTCGGCGCGTGCGCGGTCCACGCATTTTCTTCGGACCGGAGCGCCGCCGCGTCGGCGCGGGCGCGCACCGGGCGCGTCCGCGGCGGGCCATCCTTTGCTCATGACGCAGCGGGATCAGGGTCACGTCGTCGTACGTCGCGCCGACCGGCCCGGCGACCTGGGATGGGTGGTGATGGCCCATGGCGAGGCGTACCACCGGCAGTTCGGCTGGAACACCGACTTCGAGGTCCTGGTGGCCCGGATCGTCGCCGACTACGGCGCCACGCACGACCCGGCGCGAGAGGCGGGCTGGATCGCCGAGGTCGACGGTCGGCGTGTGGGCTGCGTCTTCCTCGTCGCGGGCGACCGACCGCAGGTGGCCAAGCTGCGGATCCTGCTCGTCACCCCGGAGGGCAGGGGCCTCCGCCTCGGGACGCGCCTGGTCGAGACGTGCCTGGCCTTCGCACGCGCGGCCGGCTACGAGCAGGTGACCCTGTGGACCAACGACGTGCTGACGGCGGCGCGCAAGATCTACCAGAGCTTCGGCTTCACCCTCGCCGACGAGGAACGCCACCACAGCTACGGACACGACCTCGTCGGCCAGAACTGGAACCTCGACCTGCGCCACGGCGGCGCGGACAGCGACGGCTGAGCTCCGGTGGCACGGTTGCCCTATGTCCGCCGTATGCACGTTCGGTTAGGCTGACCTTGCCTGACGCGCGGATGTGAGTCCTTCCGGCGCCGCAGGCGGGGACCCACAGGACGGAACGGGCAGGAGCAGGGCGCAGGTGAGACACAGTGACCACCGGGCTTGCGCACGTCGTGCGCCCGCCGACGCGGGTTCCGGCCCCGTGCCCGTGACGAGGCGTCGTGGATGAGATCGCGCTCACGGCCGGAGCCCTCTACGCCATCGTCCTGCTCCGCGCCGGAGGGACCTTCGCCGTCGGGTGGCTCGCCGGCGCCGGTGCCCGGCGCAGCAGGTTCGCCGACCGGATCGCCTCGGCGAGGTTCCAGCGCGCAGAGCGGGCGATCCAGCGGTGGGGCGCGCCCGTGGTGGCCGTCTCCTTCCTGACCGTCGGTTTCCAGACCGCCGTCAACTTCCTCGCGGGCAGCATGCGCATGCCGTTGCCCCGCTACCTCCCCGCGCTGTTCGTGGGCGGAGCGGCCTGGGCGCTGATCTACGCGACCGCGGGGATCGGCGTGCTGAAGGTCACGGGCAGACTCTTCGCCGAGCACACGGCCCTCGGAGTCTCCGCCGTGGCCGCCCTCCTCCTCGCGGTGTGCGGGGTCGTCGTCCACCGCAGAAGAAGGGCGGCCCTGCCCTCCGGCGAGAGCGTGGTCGAGGATTCGTGAGCCCGCCCCCCGAGGACGTGGCGCGACGGGGGGTCGAGGATTCGTGAGCCCGCCCCCCGAGGACGTGGCGCGACGGGTGGGGTGAGGTACCGGGTGTGGGCGCCGGGCGGTGGATCATGTCCGGGGACCGACCGCGCGCGGTGTCCGCATCGCCCCCCGTCCCGGAAGGACCTCCGAGGATGCGCAAGCTGCTGGCCGACGTGGCCCATACGCTCGTTCCGCCGTCGGGCGACCGGCACGGGCCACTGCCGCCGCTCATGCTCACCCTGACGGTGGTGGCCGGCCTCGTGGACGCGGTGAGTTTTCTCGCGCTCGGTCAGGTCTTCGTGGCCAACATGACCGGCAACGTGGTGCTCCTGGGCTTCGCCGTGGCGGGTGCCGCGGGCCTCTCCGCGCCCGCCTCGCTCACGGCGCTGGCGTCGTTCCTCGTCGGCGCGGTGGGCGGCGGCCGCCTCGGCACCCGGTTCGCCGCGCACCGGGGGCGGCTGCTCGGCGCGGGCGTCGCCGGACAGGCGCTGCTGGTCGCCGCGGCGCTCGCCACCGCGGCCGCGTCGGGGGACGAGGTGGGCGCGCCGGTCCGGTACACCCTGATCGTGGCTCTCGGACTCGCCATGGGGCTGCAGACCGCGGTCGCACGTCGCGTCGCCGTGCCGGGTCTGACGACGACGGTACTGACCCAGACCCTGACCGGACTGGCCGCGGACTCCACCTCCGCCGGCCGAGCCGCGCCCCGCCGGGCCCTGTCCGTCCTGGCCATGTTCCTCGGCGCCCTCGCGGGCGCGCTGCTCCTCCAGGTCCGCCTCACCCTCGCCCTGGGGGTGACGCTCGCACTCCTGGTGGGCGTGCACCTGGCGGTCCGGCGCCGGTCCGTCACCGACACCGCCTGGACCGGGCCCTAGGGCGTGTTGCGAAAGTCCCGCCTGGCCCGCGACGCCTGGCACGCACGCTCGCTGCGTTGTCGGGATCGTCCGAGTACACCCGGTACGAGGACGACCCTCCGCCTTGCGATCGCACGCACCAGACGCCGCGGGGCCCGCCCTTCGGGCGGACGGCGCTACTTTCGCAACACGCCCTAGGGGCGTTGCCCCAGGCCGCTGTCCCTGGCCGGAGAGCGGCCTTCGTACACCCTGCCGGGGCGACGCGTGTCGGCACCCCTCGGTTCCGTGATCACCGTCACCCTGTTGATTCACGGCCCGTGTCAACCGGACACCTGGTGCCAGGCGTATGCCGGGTGAAGCGAAAGATCCGGGAGTGAGTGTTGACCGTTGAGGAGTTCGAGGCGTTCTACGAGCAGGCGGTCGCGCGACTCACAGGGCAGCTGTACGTGATGCTGGGCGATCTGCACGAGGCTCAGGACGTCGTGCAGGAGGCGTTCGTCAAGGGCTGGAGCCGACGGCGCCAGCTCGATCGCGACGGGCAGCCGGAGGCGTGGATCCGTACCGTCGCCTGGCGCCTCGCCGTGAGCCGTTGGCGTTTTCGCCGGCGCACCTCGGACGCCTGGGACCGCGCGGGCGCTCCACCCCCCGTCGAGGGCCCCGGCCCCGAGCACGTGGTGCTCATCGAGGCGCTGCGTGACCTACCCGCCCAGCAGCGGCGCACGGTGACGCTGCACTACCTGTGCGACCTGAGCGTCGAACAGATCGCCGGCGAGACGGGACAGTCCGCCAGCACCGTGAAGACGCACCTGGTCCGCGGCCGGGTCGCCCTCGCCGATCGTCTGCAGCCCCGGAACGTTGAGGAGGACCCCGGTGCTTGAGCCCCAGGAACCCCAGGACCCCCTTCGCGAGCTGTTCCGGCAGGCCGCCGCCTCCGGTCAGTCCCGTGCGCGCGCCGTGCCGGTCGCGCGCATCACCGAACGCGCCCGGCACGCGCACCGGCGGCGCCTCGCCGTCGCCGCCGGTGCCGCGTGCCTGCTCTTCGCCGGTGGCGGGGTGACCGCGGCGGCTCTCCTGTCGGACGGGCCGACGCCCGTCGTCCCGGCCGACAGCCCGAGTCCGAGCCCGAGCCCGCCGGCCGAACCGCCGTATCCCGGGGAGACGACCCGGCCGCCGTCGAACGGCTCGATGTCTCCGACCAGCTCCACCGGCGAGGGCACCCCCGACGAGCCGTCGGCCTCCGCGACCTGGCCGTCGGGGCGGACGACCACCACGCCCCCCTGACCTCCGGGCCGCCGGTCTCGCAGCCGGCCTCCGGACCGCCGGCCCCCGAGCTGTCGGCCTCCGGCCCCTGACCTCCGAGCCGCCGACCCCCACGTCGGCGGTCCTCACTCCCTCCCCCGCAATGCGCCGCCGTCGCGCGATCCCCCCTGCCTTCTCACACCCCTGAGAGTCCGATATGTCTGTGATATCCCCACGGTCGCGGGAAGAGACGACGTCGCTCGCCCTCACCCGCGCCGCCCCGGCGCCGAACGCCGACCGCTCCGGAGGCACCGATTCAGGAGGCACCGACTCCCGGGGAAACGCCCCCCGAGGCACCGACTCCCGGGAAAGCACCCCCCGAGGCACCAAACGGCGCACCGGCCGCCTGCGGCTCAGCGCGGCGGACCGGGACGTCCTCTGGCTCTACCTGCTGACCCGCGCCGCCGTCTGGACGACCGCGTACTGCGCCCGGTGGCTCTTTCCCGCCGACGCCGGCGGCCGCGACCCGGGTCCCGCCCTCGCCTCCTTCGAACGGTGGGACTGGGGCCACTTCCTGAACGTGGCGCGCGACGGCTACTTCCCGGCGGGCGACGGCCCGTGGAACGCCGACTGGGACAACCGTGAGGCGTTCTTCCCCGGCTTCCCGCTCGCCCTGCGGGCGGTCCACGCCGTCGTCCCGCACTGGTCCGCGGCGGGGCTGCTCATCTCGTTCGTCGCCGGAGGTGTCGCCGTCCTGGCGCTCGCGCGGATCGCGCGGCTGTATCTGCCGGACGCCCGGGCGGGCCGGCGGACGGTCCAGCTCCTGCTGCTCTCGCCGTGCGCGGTCTTCCTCGCCGCCGGCTACAGCGAGTCGCTCTTCCTCGCCCTCGCCCTTCCGGCGTGGCTCGCCGCCCAGCGCCGTGCGTGGCCGCTCGCCGCGACGCTGGCCGCCCTGGCCACGACCGTACGCGTCAGCGGTCTCTTCCTCGCCGCCGCGCTCGCGCTGCACTTCGTCCTGACCGTCCGGACCCGCGCCGACTGGGGACGACTGCCCTGGCTCGCGCTGCCGGCCCTGCCCGCCGTCCTCTACGCCTGGTACCTGCACGCCCGCACCGGCGACTGGATGGCCTGGCAGCACGCCCAGGAGCGCGGCTGGTACCGCCGGTTCCACGCGCCCTGGGATGCGTGGGGCACGACGTGGGAGTCCGCGTTCGACCACGTACAGACCACCGGCTACGCCATCATGTTCCAGGCGGAACTCCTCGCGATGCTCGTCGGCCTGGCCCTGGCGGCCCTGCTGATCCGACGGCGCCGCTGGCCCGAGGCCCTGTACGTCGCCCTCAGCCTCTGGGCCCTCGGCACGTCGTACTGGTACACGTCCATCCCCCGGGCGACCCTCCTCTGGTGGCCGCTGTGGGTCACGCTCGCCGCCTGGACCCTGCGTTCCCCGCGCTTCAGGACCGCGTACTACTGCCTGGCCGCCCCCCTGTCGACGGTGTTCGCGCTCACGTATCTGACAGGACGCTGGGCGGGCTGACCGAGCAACCCCCGACCACCCGATCGCGTCCTGGGGAACGTGATCGACTTCTACGACAACGACGACGAGACCGTGCGCCCCGGCCCGTTCCGGCGCCACGCGCTGTGGGTGGTCGGCATCACCGCCGGCGCGCTGGCGCTGGGCTGGGTGACGTCGTTGTTCCGCATCGGACCCGAGAGGTACGGCCTTCCGGCCGCGGCTCCCGGCGACCTCACGGCGTACCTGGCCGCCTGGGGCGCCGTGGGCCTCGCGGTGGCGACGGTCCTGCGCGCCGCCGCCGCTAAGGTCCCGGTCCACGCCCCCGGCCGAATCGCGGCCGGCCTCATCTACCTGGGCACCCGACTCACCCTCGGCTGGCGCCCGGAGGCTCCCGTTCTCGCCGGGATGGCCGCGATCGCACTCGTCGCCGCGGCCGCCTGGTCCGCCTTCGCGCTCAGCGCGCTTCGCCGGGCCCCGCAGGAGTCCACCCCCGCCGAGGAGTAGTCACCACGTTCCGCCCGCGTTGCGGATCAACCGCTGGAGGACCTTCACCGTGGTCACGTAGTCCGCGTCGTCGACGCCCTCGTGGAGCGCGGCGCGGATGGCGGGGGCGTTGCGTGCCAGGTCGGTCCGGGCCCGTTCACCCTCGTCGGTGAGCCACAGCCGCTCCTCGTCGTCCCACCGCAGCCAGCCGCGCTCGACGAGGACCGCCGACTCAGCCGACAGGTCGTCCTCGGACCGGATGTACCGGCTCATGGCCTGGCGCAGTTCGGGCAGCGTCATGCCCGCCCCGTCGGGCGAGATGTCGTTCGCCGACAGGTTGCGCAGCAGCCAGAACTGCGGCTGGGTGTAGCCCTTCTCGCGCTGGCGGGCCCGGGTGAACGCGATCAGCGCGTCGTAGGCGACGCCGGTCCAGTAGGCGGCGGGCTGTCCGGCGAGGTCCGCATCGGTCATCTGCTGGTTCGTCATGGGGCGTCCACTTTCTGTCGCTTCGGGTCCGTACCGCTCGCATCCGTGGGCCGTACGGTTCGTCAGTCGGCCACGGGGGCGGCCTGCCCGGTGGCGCCGGGGGCGCCTGACACCTCGACCGGCCGGTAGGAGCCCGACTCCAGCTCGGCCACCGCGCCGGGGCGTTCCGGCCGCCAGCCGAGTCCGGTACGGGCGGCGGAGCCGCTCACGCTCTGGTCGAGGGCGAGCGCTTCCGCGAAGCGCGGGCCGAAGACCTCGGCGGCCTGTTCCACCGGCACCACGTGCGGGGCGGCCAGCACTCCTGCCGCGCGGCCGGCGGCCCGGGCGAGGTCACGGACCGGGACGGCCGGCTCGCCGACGCCGTGCCAGAGGGTGCCGGCCCCGGCCCGCTCGACGACGGCCACGAACAGCTCGGCCAGGTCGTCCACGTGGACGGTCGGCCAGCGCACGCCCTCGTCGCCGTAGTACTCGGGCACGCCCTGCCCTCGGGCCCGGTCCACCAGGATGGCGGGGATGCCGCCGCCGCGGCCGTACACGATGCCGGGCCGGACGACGGCCGCGCGCACGCCGTCGAAGGCCTCGGCCAGGACGCGCCGCTCGATCCGGTGGCGGTGACCGACGATGCCGATCGGGTCGACCGGAGTGTCCTCGGGGACTTCCCGGGCGTCGCCGGTGGCGCCGAGAACCCAGACACCGCTGGTGTAGACGAAGGGGCGGCCGGTACCGCGGAGCGGAGCGGCGAGCGCCTCGACGACGGCGGTGTCGACGTCCTCGTCACCGCTCGGGGGAGCGAGGTGGATCACTCCGTCGATGTCGGGGGTCACCGCGCCGGCCAGCGAGGCGGGGTCCGCGGTGTCGCCGACCACCTGCGCGTGCCAGGCCCGGCCGGGCCGCGGCCCGGCGCCACGCGTGAGCGCGACGACCTGGTGGCCGGCAGCGGTGAGGTGGTCGGTCACGGCGGAGCCGATGTAGCCGGTGGCACCGGTGAGCAGAACCTTCATGGCGTTCCCTCTCTCTCGACACGCGACGTCTCGTCTCGAACGATGATGTGGTGAGGCGTTTCGACCGACAGGGCGCGCTCAGGGTGCGCCGGTGGGAGCCGTGTCGGTACCCCAGCGGTCGAGCGCCGCGTAGGCGGGCTGCCATCGGTCCGCGTAGGTGCGGTGCGCGGACTCGGGCAGGAGCTGCGCCAGGACGGCGGTCACGGTCCCCTCGGCGGCGCCGTCGAGGAGCCACGGCAGGATCCGCGCCGCGTCGGCCCCGATCCGCCGGGCGTGGACGCGCCCGAAGTGCTCCCACTGCTGCTCGCTCAGAATGGCCTGGACGAGCGGGAAGACGGCCTGCTCCTCATGGCGGAGATGTCCGCGCAGACCGGTGACAAGCGAGCCGGTGAGCTCACCGATCAGGTCCGGACGGGCGTCGGGACCGGCCGACGCCTCGTCGATCGCCTCGATCAGACGCGCCAGCACGGCGTGTTCGGCCTCGATCACCTCAAGCCGCGCCAGGGCGAGGGGGCGGCCGTGCAGAGCCTGGCGCAGGGCGGGCCACAGCGCGTCGTCCTCGGCGGCGTGGTGGGCGTGCAGGGCCCTCCGGAACAGCTTCCAGCCCACGGTGCGCAGGACGGTCCGCGGATCGCGATCGGCGCGGGCGGCGGCACCGGCGAGGGAGTACAACTCCCTTCGCAGCGCGTCGTGCATCGCGAACGTCACGGTCATGTCGAACCTGTCTCTCACGTCTGTCCGACTCCCGGTTCCGGTGACCTCGACGAGCGGCCCGCCCTGGCGCCTCAAGCCTCCCGTCGGAGCCGGGTTCGGATCAACGCGCGGTTCGTCCGCCGATCGATAACCCGATGGTTATCGATCGGCCCGGGAGCGGCTCGGAAGGGCGCCTGCGTGCTCGACGGCCGGACGCGGCGGCGCGTCAGAACCTCGTCACACCGAGTTCTCGGACGACGGCGGCGAGAGCGCCGATCGGCTCGTTCTCCGCCTCGGTCCGCCAGACCAGGGCGTAGGACAGGGACGCCATGTCCGTGACGGGTATCCACCGGATGTTCGGCATGCCCCAGTGGCGGGTGACATGGCTGGGAAAGCCGTGGACTATCTCGCCCATCCCGACCCGGTTGATCAGCTCCTCCGCGTTGGTCACGGGCCGCCCGCGCTCGATCGGCCGGCCCTCGGACGTGCAGAACGGCAGATAGCCGTCCTCCCAGTAGTCCGGCATGTCGGGGGCGACGGCGTGCTGGAAGTCGGCGAACACCTCCAGGCGCACCGTCGTCCGCCGCGCGAGCTCGTGGTCGGCGGACACGGCGAGGACGCGGGGGTCCGTGCACAGGACCGGACCGACGGTGAGGTCCGGCTCCTCCACGGGCAGCCAGGTGACGAGCACGTCCATCTCGCCTTCGCGGAGCCGCCCGAACAGATCCACGTACGCCTCCTGACAGACCTCCAGCTCCCACTGCGGGTACCGCGAGCGGAACGTCTTCCAGTAGGGATGGAAGTCGACGACGTTGAACGGCAGCATGCCGACGCGAAGTCTGCCGGTGACGCCGCGGGCGGCCAGCCGGGCCCGTTCCAGGGACTCGTGGAGGCCCGCGTAGACCGGCTGCAGGTCGTCGCGGAGCTGACGGCCGACGTCGGTCAGCCGCACGGTGCGGCTGGTGCGCTCGAAGAGCGCGGCGCCGATGCGTCGCTCCTGTTTCCTGATGGCCTGGCTCACCCGCGCCTGGGAGACCAGGAGCCGCTCGGCGGTCCGGCCGAAGTGCAGCTCCTCGGCGAGGACCAGAAATATCTCGATGTCCCGCAGCTCCATCACGCCCCCGTTCGGTCCCCACCGTTCCACGAGAACGATAGAGGGGCCGCGGGCGGTCGCAGCCCGCCGTCAGGCGCCGGCCCGGCGCCTGCCCCGCACCCGGCGCGGGTACGGGAAGAGCCGCGGAGAGCGCTTCGCCGCCACGTCCTCGACCCAGCCGAAGGTCAGCACCAGCAGTCCGGTCAGGGGGATCGCCACCAGCAGCGGGAACCACTGGCTCATCAGCAGCCACTGGAAGTGCTCGTAGAAGAAGCCGACGGACCAGAGGGGGTCGATCAGCGGGATCGCGGCCACCAACGCGACCTGGTGCCAGAGGTAGACGCTGACCGCGCGTGCGTTGAGCAGGCTGATCAGGCCGTTCCAGCGCTCCAGCGGTCGGGGCCACTGTTCCCAGGAGGGGCTGACGTGGAGAAGTATCGCGACGAAGCCGAAGGACCACAGTGCCTGGGCGATCGGCCAGCTCTCGATGTCGGTGGGCACGGTCGGATCGACCGGCCTGGTCTGCAGGTACCACCAGCCGGCCACCATGATCAGCGGCGCGACGGACGGCACGACGTACTGCGGGAGTTTCTTGAGCAGGCCCTCCTGGTGAGCCATGCCGAGGATCCAGCAGGAGCCGAACATGGCGAAGTCGCTGAGGTTCTCCCAGACCCGGCCGTAGAGGAACTCCTGGTCGATGAAGAACGTGTTCAGCACGATCGTCACCGCGAGCGGCACGGACAGCGTCACCACCGGCATCCGCCGCAGCGCCCACAGCATCAACGGGGAGAGCAGGACGTACCAGAGATACGCGCGGAGGTACCAGAGCGGGACGACGACCTGCACCGCCCAGCCCTGCCCCACGAGATGGTCGAAACCGTTCAGCGATTCGGCGTACGGCGGAGTGCTCACCGGCACGAGCCAGAACAGCAGCTTGCCCCACCACCAGTCGGGATGCCCCTCGGCGTCGGGCCCCCAGCCGTCGATGATCTCGAGGGTGAGGACGACCGCGCCGAACAGCCACATCGGCGGCAGCAGCCGGCGCAGACGTCCCCGGATGACTCCCACGGCGGGGCGGCTGAGGGAACGAGCCATCAGCGACCCGGCCAGCGCGAACATCACGCCCATCGACGGGAAGACGACGGGCAGCCAGAACCAGCCGAAGTTGTGGTAGATCACCACACGGATCAGCGCCAGCGCGCGCAGCAGGTCGAGATAGCGGTCTCGGCCACTCTTGCGCGGGGCCGGTGTCGACGGCTCCGGCCCCGGCTCAGGCGGGAACTCCTGCCGCAGAGCGGCGGGGATCCTCAGCCGGAGGGTCTCCTGGGCTCCCCCGAACTCGAAGGATGCGGTCATGGTCAGGCCTCCACCGGTGCGGCGACCTCGCCGGTGCGCCGGAGCTTCTGCCAGCGCAGCCGGCCACCGGTCAGCGCCGTGATCGTGGACTGCAACAGGACGATGTACATGAGCTGCCGGTAGACCAGTTGCTGGATCGGCAGGCTGATCAGATGGAGGGGCTTCTCGCCGTCGAGCCGGAAGGCGTACCAGGACAGCACGGCCTGGAGCAGGATGAAGCCGCCCCAGCTGGCGAGGGTGATCGGAGCGTCCGCGAACAGCACGCCGTACAGCAGGAACAGGTCCACCAGCGGTGCGAGCAGCGGGGCGACCACGCCGAACATCACGACGAGCGGCAGCCCGAGCCGGCCGAAGCGTCCGGCCGGACCGCGGGAGGTCACGGCGCGGCGGTGCTTCCACATCGCCTGCATGCTGCCGTAGCTCCAGCGATACCGCTGGGACCAGAGCTGCTGGAGGCTGGCGGGGGCCTCGGTCCAGGCGCGGGCGCGCTCGGCGTAGACGATCCGCCAGCCGTCGCAGAGCACCGCCATGGTGATGTCGGTGTCCTCGGCGAGGGTGTCGTCGCTCATCCCGCCGACCCGCCGCAGGGCCTCCTTGCGGAAGGCGCCGACCGCGCCGGGGATGGTCGGGATGACGTTGAGCATGTCGTACATCCGGCGGTCCAGGTTGTGGCCGAGGACGTACTCGATGTGCTGCCAGGCGCCGATCAGGCTGTCGCGGTTGCCGACCTTGGCGTTGCCCGCGACGGCGCCGATCCCCCGGTCGCCGAACGGCTGGACCAGCTCGCGCACGGTGGACGGCTCGAAGACGGTGTCGCCGTCCATCATCACGATGATGTCGTGCGACGCGGCCGCGATGCCGGCGTTGAGCGCGCTGGACTTGCCGCCGTTGGGCTTGCGGATCAGCCGGACGAACGGCAGACGCATCTCCTCGACGATGTCCGCGGTGCCGTCCGTCGAGCCGTCGTCGATGACGATCACCTCGATCGGATAGTCGCTGGCGGCGAGGGAGTTCAGGGTGTTCGCGATGCACTCGCGCTCGTTGTAGGCCGGGACGAGGACGGTGACCGGCTCGGTGACGGGCGGTCCCCACGCGTCCCGCCGCCGGGAGCGCCGGGCGTGGAGCGGTGCGAGGACGAGCATCAGCGCGAACCGTCCGAAGTTGAGGAAGCCGACGACGGCCAGCAGGGCGACCAGCACCGGCAGGGTGAGCACGGCGGCCTGGGTGGCCCAGATGAAACACCTGCCCGCCCACAGCTGGTAGCCGTGCACCGGCACGGTGGCGTCGGTGGCGCCGAGCGCCTCGGAGACGGTGGCGAAGCGGTACCCCTCGCCCTTCAGCTTCACGATGATCTGCTCGAGCGCGGCAAGGGTCTCGGAACGGTCGCCACCCGCGTCGTGCAGCAGGATCAGCTCGCCCGCGCCGGGCTTGCGCGGCATCGCCGCCTCGACGATCGCGTCGACGCCGGGACGCTTCCAGTCATGGGTGTCGCGGTCGATGAACGCGGTGAGGTAGCCGTGGGAACCCACGTGCTTGATCACCGGGTAGTTCCAGTTGTCGAGCGCCGAGGCGTCGGAGGAGTACGGCGGACGGAACAGCGCGCTGTGGACGCCCGCGACGCCGGCCAGCGCCAGCTGTGTCTGCGCCAGCTCCCAGCTGATCCGGGCTTCGGACTGGTAGACGAGATCGGGGTGGGTGAAGCTGTGCACGCCGATCTCGTGGCCGCCCGCGACGATCTGCCGGATCAGCTCCGGGTGGCGCGTGGTCATCGCGCCGGTCACGAAGAAGTCCGCGCGGATGTCGTGGGCCGCGAGCACGTCCAGGATCTTCGGGGTCCACTCCGGTGAGGGGCCGTCGTCGAAGCTCAGGACCACGGTGTGGTCGGGGATCCGATAGCTCACGGGGCGCTCGTTCCTGGCGCCGCGCGCGTCGATGACCGGGCCGCCCTTGAGCAGGTTCTCCGGCACGGTCGTCTTGTCGACCGAGGTCGCGATCCGGGTGTCGTGGAACGCCTCGTTGGTGGCGAGGCCGCGGAGGACGAGGAGCGCGAGCAGGCAGGCCAGCAGGGACAGCGGCATGAAGAAGCGCAGTGGCGGCGCGGCCAGTCGGCGTGGCCTCAGCAGGGACTGCCGACGACGCTGATGGCGGGACAAAGGCGCTCCTGGAGATGGTGGTACGGACGATCAGGCACGCTCGGCCCGGCCCGCCGGCGTTGCTGCGGGCGGCACGATGGTCCCGGTATGCCATGGAATGTCGCGATGTTCGGCGTGAAGCCGAACAGTTCGGGCGGGGTGTCGCGGACTGCGCCCGTCCCGCTCAGGGCCAGGAGGGCGACAAGGGCCCCCTGGTCGGCGCATAGGAGGGCTTCGGCGGTATGTCCATCGCCGGGGCGGCCGACTGGACGCCGATGAGGCTGCTGCCCATGGCGGCCGCGAGGATCGCGCCGACCACGGAGACCGGCCAGCCGAAGCGCCGCAGCAGACGGCTGCGCAGACCCGACTGGTCGACGAACACCGGTGCCGGAGCAGGCTCCTCCTGACGTGATTCGGCCACGCCGGGCAGTACCGAGTGGACCGAACCGCGCCCGAAGGGTGTGGCGACTTGGCGCATTGATGTGGCCTTTTTGTGCAGGGTGTGAAGACCGCTGAAGCGTAGAGCGGACGGTAGCGCATGACCTGAATCAATTGGTGCGCGATGTGCGTATTTGATCCGCTCCGATCGGACGTCGTGACCGGATCGGTATGTCAACGGACGCCTCCCGACCCTTGGATGGCCGAGTCGCGGACACAAGACGGAATGGCTTGAATCCTTCGCTAGGATGACCGCTCGATTCACGCGATCAGCGATCGATCCGCATGCAGTGGGCGTGTCCAGTCACCGCCACTACGCCCCAAGGAGCCTGTGTGAGCCAGCCCCGCAGCACCCCTCGTCGCCGAGCGTGGACCGCGCTCACGCTGCCCGCCCTCCTGTGCGTACTCGCCGCGTGTTCGGCCGCCCCCGCCACCGACGGGGGCGGGGGCGCCGACGCCGCCGGGCCCGCGCGGGACGCCTCGCCGACGCCCACCGGGCCGCCGGGAACCCTGTTCGACGACTTCAACTACACCGGCGCCGACGACCCTTCCCTCGCCGCGCACGGCTGGGAGATCCGTACCGGCGGGGGCGGCCCGGGGATCAAGGACACCTGGAGCGCCGACGGCGCCGCCTTCCCCGCCGACCCGACGGCCGAGGGGGGCAAGGTCCTACGGCTGCGCTCCTCCACCGACGGCACCGCGAAGGGCACCACGCAGGCCGAGGTGCAGACCACGAGCGGGAACTTCTTCACGGGAACCTACGCCGCCCGGGTCCACCTCAGCGACAAGCCCACCAGCGGGCGCGACGGCGACCATGTCGTCCAGACCTTCTTCCCGATCTCCCCCGCGGACTCCTCGGAGAACTACAGCGAACTCGACTTCGAGTACCTGCCGAACGGCGGCTGGGGTTCGGTGGGGCCGCAGCTCGACAACGTCAGCTGGTACAGGGCCGACCCGCCGGACCGGGTCCACAACACCCTCGAGCGGCGCCTCGAGGGCTGGCACACCATGATCATCACCGCCATGGACGGAAAGGTCACCTACTCCCTGGACGGCAAGAAGCTCTTCACCAGCTCCGGGAAGTACGTCCCGCGCGAGCAGATGGACATCCACTTCAGCAACTGGCTCATCGACCTCCCCTTCACCGGTGGCCCACGTGTGTGGGACATGAAGGTCGACTGGGTCTACCACAAGGCCGACGAGGCCGTCTCCGCTGCGGACGTTCAGAAGACGGTGGCCGGCTTCCACAGCACCGGCACCGGCTACGTCAACACCGTCCCGAAGCCCTGACCCCGCCACCGAGCGCTCCGGCCGGTCCGGTGCGCCGGTTCCGGGAGGTTTGCCGAAAATGATCAAGGGGCCGTTTCAGAGTGATCTGAAACGGCCCCTTGAACTGCGACTCTTTCGAGTCGGGACGACAGGATTTGAACCTGCGACCCCTTGACCCCCAGTCAAGTGCGCTACCAAGCTGCGCCACGTCCCGATGCCCGTGCCCCCGGTTCGTCCCCGGCGGCGGCGTGCAAGAGAACATTACCCCACTCCGTGCGGCGCCGGGGCGCACCCCCGGCCGGGTCGCGGGTGGCATCCGCCCAGGCGGGGCGGGCTCGGGGGAGAATGGGAGCGTGGACAGGATGCCGAGGGACCGGGACCCGGAGGGGCGGGCGCGCAGTGGGCGGCCCCGGGACGGGCTGGGGCGACCGCTGCCGTACGGGACCGAGGGGGTGCCCCGGCAGCCCGAGGGCGTCGTGCGGACCCCGGAGGCGTCGGTGCGCGAGGCGCAGCGGCTCCTCGACGCGGGGATGCCGTTCCACGCGCACGAGGTCTTCGAGGACGCCTGGAAGAGCGGCCCCGCCGGCGAGCGGGATCTCTGGCAGGGGCTCGCCCAGCTGGCGGTGGGGCTGACGCACGCGGCACGGGGCAACGCGGCGGGCGGGGCACGGCTGTTGCTGCGCGGCGCCGGGCGGATCGACGGGCAGCCCGATCCGTACGGGATCGACGTCGGCGGACTCGTACGGTGGGCCCGTGCGCTCGCCGACCGCGCGGGTGAGGTGACGGACGCCGCCGCGGAAGCGCCGCGTCTGCTCGGGGAGTGACGCGGCGCCTCGGCGGGTCTCACCAGGTGACCGGGAGCTCCAGGGGCGAGCGGTGGATCATGGTCGGCCGCATCACGACCCGCTGGTCCTTCGCGAGCCGCAGCCCGGGGAAGCGGCGGGTGAACAGCTCCAGAGTGAGCCGGAGTTGGGTGCGCGCGAGCTGGGAGCCGGGGCAGCCGTGGGCGCCGTGGCCGAAGCTGACATGGCGGGTGGGGTGCGCGGGCCGGGTGATGTCGAAGGTGTCGGCGTCCTCGTGGCGCGCCTGGTCGCGGTTGGCGGAGCCGTACGCGACGAAGACGGTGGCCCCTGCGGGCAGTTCGGTGCCGGAGAGCACGACCGGACGGGTGGTCGTACGGCGGAATCCCTGGACGGCGGTGTCGAAGCGTGCCGCTTCCTCCACCGCCCCGGGTATGAGCTCGGGACGGGCGCAGAGCAGCTCCCACTGGTCGCGGTGGGACAGCAGGTGGAACAGAGCGGTGCCGATCAGCGCGGTCGTGGTCAGGTGGCCGGCGATGAGGAGGTTCTGCAGGTTGGAGACGAGTTCGTTCCGCTGGTCGTCGGTGAGTTCACGGGTGCCGGGCCCGAGTCCGGTGTCGGGGGCCAGGGCGGCGACCATCACGGAGCAGAGGTCGTCGCGCGGCCGGGCGCGCCGGTCGCGGGCGTAGCGGTCCAGGAGGTGCTGGAGCGCGACGACGTCCTCGGCGGCGGCCAGCTGTTCGTCCTCGGGCATCGGCCGGAAGAGAAGTTGCTCGGCGCGGTGTCCTCCGTGCACCGCGGCGGGCATGTCCTCGGGGTCGAATCCGATGAGCCGGCCGATGACGGCGCCGGGCAGCTCGCGGGCGTACGAGGACATGATCTCGGTGCGGCCGTCCGCGGCGAAGCCGTCGACGAGGCGCGTGGCGACCTCGGCGGCGTACGGCGTGAGCGCCGCGACGCGCGCGGCGGAGAGGCCGCGGTTGATCGGGGCCCGGTGGCGGCGGTGCGGCGCGCCGTCCGTGGAGACGACGGTGGGCCGCTTCCCGAAGCCGCGGGCGAGGACACCGAGGACGGCGGGCGCGGGCAGGACGTCGGGCCGCAGGGACTGGGCCGAGGAGAAGTCGTCGGCCCGCAGCAGCACTTCGCGGACGTCGGCGTCCCGGGCGACCAGCCAGGCGTCGAGCTCGGGGACGAAGGTCAGACCGTCGGTCTGTCGCGCACGTGCGTAGAGGGGGTAGGGGTCGCGCTGCAGCGCGTCGAGCAGCTCATGCTGTGCGGATGTCGTCGGGTCCACGCGGCGCCTCCGGAACGGGAAGGTGCGGAACTCGGGCAGGGTGCTCGTGCGGGTGTGCAGAGGATGCACAGGGTGCGGAAGGTGCTGTCACGCCATGGTGACCGGAGCGGTGTGTCCCTGGCTATGCCGCCGAGTCGGCCAGTGCGCGTTCGAGTACCGAGGTGTGGCTGACGGAGGGGTCCTTGGCGGCGGTGAGCAGGGTGACGGGCCCCTGGGCGGCGAGGGTGCGCAGCCGGTCGAGCGCCTCGGCGGCCTCGGGTTCGGCGAGCTCGTCCTCGTACCGCCGGCAGAACTCCTCGTACGAGCCCTCCGAACCGTGGTACCAGCGGCGCAGTTCGGTGGAGGGGGTGAGCGCCTTGGGCCACTCGTCGATCCGGGCGTCGGTCTTGGCGAGGCCGCGCGGCCAGAGGCGGTCGACCAGGACCCGTACGCCGTCGTCGGGCGAGGGCGCTTCGTAGATCCGTCGGACGCGGACGTCGGGGGTGGCGGAATCCATGGGTCCAGGGTGCCGGAGGGGACGGTCGGTCACACCTCGGCGCGCCCCGCGGCGGGCATCAGGGCAGGGAGGAGGACGGAGTCGACGAAGGCGCGCATGGTCGACGCGTCGGCGAACCGCTCCTCGAAGAGCCGCTCGATGCGGAGCATGCCGAGGAAGCAGGGGGCGACGAAGCCGACCGCCGGATTGTCCGGGTCGATCTCGCCGCGCTCCGCGGCCCGCCGGAGGATCTCGTCGAGCGCGGCGATCTCGGGGCTGATGACGGTCTCGCGGAGCGCCTCGCGCAGATCGGGGTACTGGACGTACGCCTGGCTGACGGCCTCCATCAGCTCGGCGTCGTGGTCGCGGCGGGTCGAGGCGAGGCGGGCGGCCTCGCGGAGGTCGCCCGCCAGCGAACCGGTGTCGATTCCGGCGAAGAACACGCAGCGCTGCTTGGACAGGGCGGCCGTGACGAGCTTCGGCTTGGTCCCCCACTGCCGGTAGAGCGTCGCCTTGCCGCACCTGGTGCGGGCCGCGACGCCCTCCATGGTCACCGCGTCGTATCCGCCTTCGCGGAGCAGGCAGAGCACGGCCTCGTACAGCTCGGTCTCCCGCTCGGGGGTGATCTTGCTGCGGCGGGCGGCTTCGGTCGCGGCCTGCGTGGACATGGCTTCCTCCCGGACAGCTCTCTGCACATAAGAGAGTAGGGGGTGCACAATCGAGACGCAAACGTATCGAGACGCTTGCGTCTCGATGAATTCGGATCTAGGCTTCCTCCGTTTGCTGGCGATTTGATGGAAAAAAGGGGCCGCGGCATGGCTGCCGGGATACGCGGGACACGTCCCACCGGACCGGGGCCGACCGCTACCCCGGACCCGTCGAGCGCCCCGAGCCCGCCCGGCGCACCACGCGCGCAACGCACGCGGCGCACGCCGGACGGGCGGCGCATCCGCAGGCCGGCCCTCGGGCGTGAGCTGCTGCTCGTCTCCGCGCTGTTCCTCGTCTACAAGGTCGGCCGGCTCTTCGCGAACGGCCACGAACTGCGGGCCTTCCACAACGCCGACCGCATCTGGGACGCGGAGCGCGCCGTCCATCTGCCCGTCGAAGGGTCGGTCCAGGCCCTCCTGATGCACGGCGAAACGCTCGTCCGGGCCGCCAACACCTACTACGCGGCCGTGCACTTCCCGGCCACGATCGCCTTCCTCGCCTGGCTCTACTGGCGCCGGCCGGACCACTACCTCCGGTCCCGGCGCGTCCTCGCGCTCCTCACCGCCGCCGCGCTCGCACTGCACCTCCTGATGCCGCTCGCCCCGCCCCGGATGCTCGACACGACCGGTCTCGTCGACACCGCCCGGATCTACGGACCGTCGGTGTACGGCGCGACCCCGGCCACGGACTCGATGGCGAACCAGTTCGCCGCGATGCCCTCGCTCCACTTCGGCTGGGCCCTGATGGTCGCGATCGGTCTGATCGCCGCGACCCGTACGCGCTGGCGGTGGCTGTGGCTGCTCCATCCGGCGCTGACCCTGCTGGTGATCGTCGGCACGGCCAATCACTACTGGTTCGACGCGCTCGTGGCGGCGGCCCTGCTCGGTGTCGCGCTCGCGGTCGTACGAACCCCGGGCCCATCCGATCGCGCCGCGCCGGAACCGGGTACTTCGGGCCTCACCACTTCGGGACCCGCCAGTACGGGACCCGCCACTTCTGGTCCTGACACCGCCGGTCGCGAGGCTGCCGGTTTCGTCGCTGCCGGTCTCGCCGGCTCCGGGCTCGGCGTCCGTGGGGGCGTCCTTCCCGGACCGGCACCCCGCACGGCGGAGGTCCCGCGATGAACGGCCTCCAGGGCACGCTGCTCGCCGTCCTCCTGTCCCTGGTGTCGACGGCCGGCTACGCGCTGGCCGCCGTCGCCCAGTCCCGGCTCGCCTCGGCCTCCGACGGCGGACGCGGCGCGCTCCGCGCGCTGCTCGCCCGCGGCCAGTGGTGGTCGTCGGTCGGCCTCAACGCCGCGGGCGCGCTCGCCCACGTGGCCGCGCTGCACTACGGCCCGCTGACGCTCGTCCAGCCGCTCGGTGCGCTGACGCTGGTGGCGGCCCTGCCCCTCGGGGCGCACTACGCGCGGCGGCGCGTGACCCGGGCGGAATGGCGCGGCGCGCTGTGGACGCTGGCCGGGCTCGTCGGCCTGATCGCGGTCACCGGACCGGCGACCCCGGGCGACGCGCTCAGCCTGCGGGAGGCCCTCGTCGTCGCGGCGGTGACGGCGCTCCTCATCGCCGCCCTCGCCTCGGGCGGACGGCGTCGGCCGGGTCGGGGCCGGGGGACGGGTCACGGCCGGAGGAACGGGCGGGGGCGGGGCCTGGGGCACGCCACGGCCTCGGGCATCGCCTCCGGTGTGGGCTCCGCGCTGACGCAGACACTGACGGCCGCGCTCGCGCGCGAGTTGCCGGGCGGACCGACGGCCTGGTGGCAGACGGCGCTGATCGCCGTCCTGATCTCGGCCTTCGCCGTGGGCGGGCTGCTGCTGTCGCAGACCGCCTACCGGGGCGGCCTCGCCGCGCCGCTGGCCGTCGTGAACCTCTCCAACCCGGCCGCCGCCGCGGTCATCGGCGTGGCGCTGCTCGGCGAGACGTTCCGCGCGGGCGTGTGGGGCTGGCTGGTCGCGGCAGCCGCCTCGGCGGTGGCGGCGCGCGGGGTCGTCCTCCTGACGACCGGGGCGGGAGCCCTGCCCGTAGCCTCGAACGCCTCGAACGCGCCCCGTCCGTCTCCGGTCGTCGCCTCCGGACAGCCGCTCCCCTCCCCCCGCGCCGACGAGGCGACAAGCCCGTCGGCGACCGCACCGGCAGCCATGGCCGGCTGAGCGCGGTCGCTCCGCTCCGGTCCGCCGCGCCCCTTGGCCAGCCGCACCGACCCCGGCGGCCGGGGCAGCACTTCCCGGCCCGCGCGTCGAGCCGACGGGAAAGGTGAACCGCTGGTGCGCCTCTCCGGGTTGAGCGACCGCGGGGGCGTGTCGGCGGCCACCGTGGAGCACTACCTGCGCGAGGGGCTCCTGCCCGCGGGGGACGCCGGTCACAGCCACGCAGTCGGCGTACGGCGTCTCGGTGCGTCCGCACGACACGGCCCCACCGGACCCTCCGCTTTCGTCATCTTGACGAAAATCAGCGCCCCCCTCTATCGTCAACATGACGACAAGGGGGAGTTCCCATGGCCGACATCACCCGCCGCGCCGGCTGGCGCCATCTGCGGTCCGCGCCCACGGCGCACATCCGCCACCACCGGCGCGGACGCCTCGTCCACGACGGGACGGGCCTGAGCTTCTGGTACCGCTCCCTGTCCGCCGCGCTCTCCGAAGTGCCGGTGAACGACCGGGAGCTGGCGATGGCGTTCCACGCGCGGACCGCCGACTTCCAGGACGTGAGCGTGCAGTCCACGGTCACGTACCGGATCGGCGAACCGGAGGCAGCCGCCACCCGGCTCGACTTCTCCATCGACCCGGACACCGGCGCGTGGCGCGGTGCCCCGCTGGAGCAGATCGCCACGCTGCTGACCGAGACGGCCCAGCAGCACGCCCTCGACGTCCTGGCACGCACACCGCTGGCGGCGGCGCTGGTCGACGGCGTGGCGGCGGTACGCGACCGGATCGCCGACGGGCTCGCGGCCGAGCCGCGCCTGCCGGCCACCGGCATCGAGGTGGTGGCGGTACGGGTGGTGGCGATCCGTCCGGAGCCTGAGGTGGAGCGGGCGCTGCGCACCCCGGCCCGCGAGCAGATCCAGCAGGAGGCGGACCGGGCGACGTACGAGCGTCGGGCCGTGGCGGTCGAGCGCGAGCGGACCATCGCCGAGAACGAGCTCGCCAGCAAGATCGAGCTGGCCCGGCAGGAGGAGCGGCTCGTCGACCAGCGCGGCACCAACGCCCGCCGCGAGGCCGAGGAGAGCGCCGCCGCCGACTCCGTACGGGCGGAGGCCGAGGCGGTACGGAAGGTCCGGCTCGCGCGCGCCGAGGCGGAGGCGGCGCGGGAGGTCGGCGAGGCACGGGCGGCCGCGCAGGCGGCGTGGCTTCGGGTGCACGGGGAGGTCGACGCCGGGACGCTCCACGCACTGGCGGCGACCAGGGCGGCGGAGAACCTGCCGCGGATCGAGAGCGTGACGGTCTCCCCCGACGTCCTGACGGCGCTGCTCGGCAGGCTGGGCGGCGGCGGGTCGTCGTCGTGAGCCTGGCACCGCGGGCGGTGCTCGTGCACCGCGTCACGGAGTACGAGGGGCTGCTCGCGCGCCACGGTACGCACGGACAGGCGGAGTTCTTCCTGTCGAGCCGCGGCCGGAGCATCGAGGACGTACGGCGGCGGCACGAGCGCACCCGGCGGGAGCTGGCGGAGGTCGCGGCGGCGGTGCCGCTGTCGTGGCGGCAGGCGACGGTGGAGCGGGCGGACCTGGACCGGTTCCTGTTCGGCCCCGAGGACGTGGTCGTGGTGGTCGGGCAGGACGGCCTGGTGGCCAACGCGGCCAAGTACCTGGACGGTCAGCCGGTCGTCGGCATCGACACCGACCCGGGGCGGAACCCAGGCGTGCTCGTCCGCCACCGCGCGGCGGACGCGGGCGCCCTGCTGCGCTCGGCCGTCGCCTCGGCGGAGCGCACGGGGGTGGACGAGCTCACGATGGCGGAGGCGGTGACGGACGACGCGCAGCGGCTCCTCGCCCTGAACGAGATCTACCTCGGCCCGCCGAGCCACCAGACGGCGCGCTACACCCTCGCGGTCGACGGCGGTACGGACAGGCAGGGTTCGGCGGGCTCCGCACCCGAGCCGCAGGCCTCCTCGGGCGTCCTGGTCGGCACGGGCACGGGTGCGACGGGCTGGCTCCGCTCCCTCTGGCTCGAACGCTCCAGCCCCCTGGCGCTCCCCGCTCCGACGGCCCGCAGCCTCGCCTGGTTCGTCCGCGAGGCCTGGCCGTCCCCGACGACGGGCACCACACGGGTGGAGGGCGTGCTGAACGCCGGGAACGCCCTCCACCTCACGGTGGAGTCGGACCGCCTGGTCGCCTTCGGAGACGGCATGGAGTCGGACGCGCTGGACCTGACCTGGGGGCAGACGGTCCGCGTGGGCGTAGCGGCCACGGCGCTGCGGCTGGTGGGCTGAGGACCGGTCAAGGGTCAGGTGGTCAGGAAGGTGGTGAGGGCTTCGGCCTCCGTGTGGACCGATTCGCGCTCCGAGGGGGTGAGCGTTCGGAGCGGGGTGACGGCGACCTTGGCGTCGTGGACCGTCCAGGTGGCCGCGACGCGGCCGTCGACGAGGACCGCGCGATGGCCGGCGACGGAGAGGCCGAGGTGGGCGTCGTCGATGATCCGGCCGCGGTCGGCGTAGCCGAGGATCGCGTTGTCGAAGGCCGGGAGGAAGCGCACCGGTGCCGGGGTGTCCGGGTCCGGTCGGGGTGCGCCGGGCAGGTCGAGGAGCTCCCGGCCGCGTTCGTCGCGGTAGGAGACGAGTTCCTCGCGGACCGCCCTGACGGCGGCGGGCAGTCCGGCGAGGCCGCTCCAGGCGCGGAGGTCGGCGCCGGCGGCGGGACCGTAGGCGGCGAGGTACCGCCGTACCAGCGCCTGTCCGGTCGGGTCGGTCCCGTCGTCGGAGAGCGGTTCGACGTCGCGCCCGATCCAGGTGGCCAGGGGAAGGTTCCGGACACCGCCCTTGGTGCGCCACAGGCCGCGGGGCGGGAGCTGGACCATCGGGATGAGGGAGGCGACGAGCAGCTCCCCCAGGGCGCGGCGCGGAGGCGTGGGCCAGCGGTCCTCGACCGCACGGACGAGTTCCGCCATGGTGCGGGGCTCGCCGTCGGCCATGACGGCTCGGCCGGCGGCGGCCACCTCGTCCACGTCGATGCCCGCGAGTTCGCGCCGGTAGGTGGCCAGCACGCGCTGGCGCAGCATGGTGTCGTGGCGGGCCCGCCAGGCGAGCGCGTCGTCGGCGGTGACCAGGTGGACGGTGCGGCGCATCAGGTGGGTGCGCACGACCAGGCGGCCCGTCAGCGCGTCGTCCAGGTGCCGCGGCGTGAAGGCGCGCAGCCGGGACCACAGGCCGGTGAAGGGCTCCTGCGGTTCCTGCGCCTGCATGCCGCACAGGTGCGCCACGGCGTCCCGTACGGGGGCGTCCGCCCGCTCCAGCAGGTACTGGCGAGCGAGGGTGGCGCGGTTGAGGGCGCGGGTGTCGAGGACGGTCATGGTGCTCTCAGGTTCGGGGGCGGGGAGGGGGCGGGCTGTCCGGCCCGCCTTCACGGGAGGGTCCGGGGTGGTCCGTGGGTGGCGGCTCCGGGCACCACACTCGCAGCAGCAGCGGTCAGTTCGTGTCCTGAACTGTGCGCGCGGCTCCGTGTCTCGAAAGCATCGGCGCGCGTCGGCCGGGGCCGGCCTGATCGCTAGGATCGGACGGCTTCGCCCCCTTCGCCCCCGCAAGGAACGCCCATGGCCTCCCGCACCCCCGGTACGCTCCACGTCACCCCGGCCACGCTCCAGGACTGGGCGCTCGTGCGCGACTGGGCGGCGGCGGAGGGGTGGAACCCGGGGCTCTCCGACGCCCCGGCGTTCTTCGCCCAGGACCCGGAGGGGTTCTTCCTGGGCCGGGTCGACGGTGAGCCCGTCTCCGCCGTCTCGGTCGTCAACTACAGCGACCGGTACGCCTTCCTGGGCTTCTACCTCGTCCGCCCCGACCTGCGCGGCCGGGGGCACGGCCTCGCGACCTGGCGCGCCGGGCTCGCGCACGCGGGCGGGCGGACGGTCGGCCTCGACGGGGTGCCGGACCAGCAGGACAACTACCGGCGTTCCGGGTTCACCCTCGCGTACCGCAGCGCCCGGTACGTCGGGGAGGTCGGCTCCGCCGGCTTCCCCGCGCCGGACGTGGTCCCCGCGGCTCGGGTCGACCCGGCCGCCCTCTCCGCGTACGACAGCACCTGCCACCACGCCGACCGGCCGCGCTTCCTCACGTCGTGGCTGGCCACCCCGGGCCATCGGGCCCTGGCACGGGTCGTCGACGGGCGCCTCACGGGGTACGGCGTGGTGCGGCCGGCCGAGGACGAGGCCCGCATCGGCCCGCTCTTCGCGGACACGCCGGCCGACGCCGCCGCGCTCCTGGACGCGCTGGCCGCCGAGGCGCGGACCTTCGGTTCGCCGCGTATCGCCGTCGACATGCCCGAGGCCAACCCCGCCGCGGCCGCGCTCGCCCTGGAGCGCGGGCTGGAGCCCACCTTCGAGACGGCCCGGATGTACACGGGCGAGGTCCGGCCGGTGGCTCGCGAGAAGGTCTTCGGAGTGACGACGCTCGAACTGGGCTAGGGCGTGTTGCGAAAGTCCCGCCTGCCCCGCGACGCCTGGCACGCACGCTCGCTGCGTTGTCGGGATCGTCCGAGTACACCCGGTACGAGGACGACCCTCCGCCTTGCGATCGCACGCACCAGACGCCGCGGGGCCCGCCCTTCGGGCGGACGGCGCTACTTTCGCAACACGCCCTAGGCGTCTCCTTCGGATCTTGCATGATGGCCGCCATGAACACGGAAACATGCGATCCGGCCGAGCTGGCCGTCCTCCGCGAAACAGTCGCGTCCCGTCCCGAGGCGGCCGCGCCGGCGGGCTGGGAGGCGGTGCGGTCCTTCGAGGCGGAGCACGGCATCACGCTCCCGGAGCCGTATCGCACGTTCGTGGCGGAGATCTGCGACGGACTGCGCGCCGGGCCGCCCTACTACGGCCTGCTTCCCCTCGGGCAGATGCCCGCGGACTGGGGCTCGGATCGCCCTGAACGCCTGCCGGCCAAGCCCTTTCCGCTCACGGAGGCATGGCTGTGGGAGGCGGAGGACGACGAGGAAGCGCTGTCCGTGGAGGAGTTCGAGGCCCGGACGGCCCCCGTGTTCGACCACGGCTCACTGCTACTGGGCACCGACGGCTGCGGCATGTACTGGCACTTGATCGTCACCGGCCCGGAGCGCGGGCACGTCTGGCAGATCGCCGGCGAGGGCGCGATGCCCTTCGGTTCCCGGTCGCCCGACGCCCTGATGCCCGGCACGCCCGGCTTCACGGGCTGGGTGACCCACTGGGCCCAGGGCCGCCCCTGGTTCGCGGACGCCTAGGCAACGCCTTCCGGGGACGGCCGCCCGGGCTCCGGGCTGGGTCGTCGAAGCGGGCGCGCTCCGCGGCGGATCCGATGTCGGGCAAGCGGCAGGCGGAATTCCGCGGTCTGGCTCACGGAGCCCCTTCCCCGTACCGAAATGGCCCGTCATGTCCGCTTTATCTGGCGGCAATCCCGGCCTGAAGTCGCCTGACCGCGCTCACCACGCGTCAACCCGCGCGTGCCCTGCACACCCTCCCCCACCCCCCTCGGGGGCCGACAAGGGTTTTCCCCGTATCGGGTTCATCTCGCCGTTCCCTACTGTCTGCCGCACCGGTAGATCCCATCCCCCGCCCCGCCTGTCAGGTTCATGGGGAGCGGTGGGTAGTGTCCGCCGGTGACGGCCTTGACCCGGGCCGTCGCGTCGCCGGTGGCGGCGCACGGGCCCCCCAAGCCCAGGGAACGACGGACCGCGACCCCACATCGCCCCGTGGCTCCCGCGCCGCCGCCACTGCTCCGCACCTACGTCGTGCTTGAAAGGGAACACCTTGAACAGTTCCAGGCGGAGAGTCATATCCGTCGTGGTCGCGAGCGCCGCGATCATCGGCGCCGCAGCCACCACCTCCGGGGCGTTCGCCGCCGCCCCGGCCGCTGCCACGCCGAAGCCGGCTCCGGCCGCGCAGGCGATGACCGCGCTGCCCAGCGCACCTGTCGAGAAGGTCATCGTCACCTACAAGTCCAAGACCGCCGAGGCCGGCTCCAACGCCGCCGCGAAGAGCGACGCGGCCGCCAAGGGCGCCGCGACCGGCGAGAGCCTCGCCTTCGAGCGCCGCCTGGCCGGCGGTGCCGCGCTGGTCGACCTGGGCGGCAGCGCCTCCAAGCAGGACGTCGCCGAGGTCATGGACGCCTTCCGCGCCGACCCGCAGGTCGCCTCGGTCGAGCCCGACATCCGCGCGTACGCGATGGCGGTCGCTCCGAACGACACCGACTACGCGAAGCAGTGGGACCTCTTCGAGGCCACCGGCGGCATGAACGTCCCGACCGCCTGGGACAAGACCACCGGCTCCGGCGTCACCGTCGCCGTCATCGACACCGGTTACGCGACCCACACGGACCTCGCCACCAACGTCGTCTCCGGCTACGACTTCATCTCCGACTCCGCGGACGCCCGCGACGGCAACGGCCGTGACGCGAACGCCAAGGACGAGGGCGACTGGAACGCCACCGACAACGAGTGCGGCCTCGGTTCCAAGGCCTCCAACTCCTCCTGGCACGGCACCCACGTGGCGGGCACCATCGGTGCGGTCACCAACAACACCAAGGGCATCGCGGGCATCGCGTACAACGCGAAGATCCAGCCCGTGCGCGTGCTCGGCAAGTGCGGCGGCTCCTCCGCCGACATCGCCGACGCCATCACCTGGGCGTCCGGCGGCTCCGTGCCGGGCGTCGCGGCCAACGCGACCCCGGCCAAGGTCATCAACCTGAGCCTGGGCGGCGCCAGTTCCACCTGCCCGAGCGTCTACCAGAACGCGATCAACGGCGCCGTCTCGCGCGGCACCACCGTCGTCGTCGCCGCGGGCAACAGCAACGCCAACGCGTCCGGTTTCACCCCGGCGAACTGCGCCAACGTCATCAACGTGGCCTCCACCAGCCGCGAGGGCAACCGTTCGTTCTACTCGAACTACGGCACCATCGTGGACGTGGCCGCGCCGGGCGGCGAGACCCGCCGCGCGACCGACACGCCGGGCACGATCACCACGCCGCAGAACGGCATCTACTCCACGCTGAACTCGGGCACGACCACCCAGTCGGCGGAGAACTACCAGCCCTACCAGGGCACCTCGATGGCCGCGCCGCACATCGCCGGCCTCGCCGCGCTGCTGAAGTCGGCGAAGACCGGCCTCACCCCGGCCGAGATCGAGTCCGCGATCAAGGCCAACGCCCGCCCGCTGCCCGGCACCTGCACCGGCGGCTGCGGCACCGGTATCGCCGACGCCGCGAAGACCGTGGACGCGGTCACCACGACGACGCCGCCCACCGGCACCGTCTTCACGAACGCGACCGACGTGACGATCTCCGACAACACCACCGTGTCGTCCACCATCTCCGTCACCGGCCGCACCGGCAACGCCCCCGCCGCCCTCAAGGTCGGCGTGGACATCAAGCACACCTGGCGCGGGGACCTGGTCATCGACCTGATCGCCCCCGACGGCACGGTGCGCAACCTGAAGGCCTCCTCCGGCTCGGACAGCGCCGACAACGTCGTGACCACCTACACGGTGGACGCGTCGAGCGAGGTCGCCAACGGCGCCTGGAAGCTGCAGGTCCGCGATGTGGCCTCGGGTGACACCGGCTACATCGACTCGTGGAACCTCACCTTCTGAGCCCCACCTGAACCACCCCCCACAACAGCATAATTGCTGGTCAGCGGCGCGCTCGTGGTCTACACCACGGGCGCGTCCTGGCGTGGTGACCGACATCGAGTGTCCGTATGCCGGACAACAGGCCTGGACGGCGCCGGTACGCTCCGTATTCTTCTGCCCCACGGGGCTCACGGGCAGGGCCCGAGTGCCGGAGGGGGTGGACACGTGACGACGACGCCGCACGTTCCTCTGCGCCCTGCGGGCGTGGGGGGCTCCCCGGCGCCCGTGGGCCGGGAGGAGCTGCTCTCCCGCCTCGAACGCGTGCTGCACTCCCGCGGCCGCGCGCTGCTCACCGGTACCGCGGGCGTCGGCAAGACCGAGGTCGCCCTGGCGGAGGCGGCGCGTGCCGAGGCCCGCGGCGAAACCGTCCTCTGGCTCGCGACCCTGCCGGCCGACCGTGACATACCCGGCGCGGCAGCCGCCGCGCTCGTCGCCTCGGCCGCGGCGACGGTGACCTGGCCGAGAGCCACCGACGCGACAGGCACCGCAGGGCCGGAGACGTCCCGCGCCGACGCACCGTCCGGCGGTGACGTCGCCCGTCCCTCCGCTCCCCCCGTCGGCGCACCGGCGGGTGACACCGTTCCCGCCACCCAGTCCGCGCACGCCGGACACTTCGGTCATTCCGAGGGCACGGGCCATCAGGGGCATTCCGGACCTCAGGGGATCACCGGCCAGCCAGGTCACCAGGGTCACCCGGGCCACCCCGAGGACCCCGACGGATTCCGTACCGCCGTCGGCTCCGTCACCGCGTCAGGGGTCTTCGACGGGCTCCCCGGCCCCCAGCGGACCGCCGTCGCGATGCTGTGCCGCGAGGCGCCTCTCTACGACGGCGGCTGGGACCCGATCGCGCTGCGCCTCGGCATCGCGCAGATCCTGCGGGCGCTCACCGCCCGGGGCCCCGCGCTGCTCGTCGTGGACGGCGTGCAGCACATCGACGCCGACAGCGCCGACCTGCTGCGCTTCGCCCTGCACCTTGCCCCGCCCGCGCTGCGGGTCATCGCCGTCGAGACACCCGAGGCGTACGGCGCCGAGGACGGCCACGACGCCCGGCTCTGGGTGCCGTCGGAGGCCGACATCCTCCTCGTGCCGCCCCTGCACGCCGACGAGATCGCCGAACTCCTCATCCACCACCGTCTGCCGTCGCGGATGGCCGGCCGGATCCACAAGGCGAGCGGCGGAAACCCCCGCCTCGCGCTCGCCGTGGGCCGCTCCCTGGCCGACGCGCGCAACACCCCCGTCCACCACGCCGAGGCGCTGACCCTTTCCGGCCGCGCCCGCGATCTGGCGCGGCAGCTCCTCGGTGCGGCGCCGCTCGACGTACGGCAGACGCTGCTGCTCGCCGCTCTGGCGCTGCGCCCCACGGCGGCGCTGATACGAAGGGCCGGGCGGCCCAACGCGGAGGCGGACCTCGCCGCCGCCGAGCGCGCCGACCTGGTCTCGCTCGCCGAGGACGGCACGGTCGCCTTCACCGCCGGTCTCCTCCCCTCGACGCTGGTGCACGACGCCTGCTGGGCCGAGCGCAGCGCCGGGCACGCGGCGCTCGCCGGAGTGGTGGACGATTCGGTCGAGGCGGTACGGCACCGGGCGCTGGCCACCGACGTCCCCGACGAGTCGCTCGCCGCCGAGGTGGCCGCCGCCGCCGATCTCGCGAGGCGCCGCGGCAACAGCGCACTCGCGGCCGAGCTGGCCCTGCTCGCGGCCGGGTCGACCCCCGTCCGGCACTCCACGCAGCGCATCACGCGGCTCGTGGACGCGGCCGAGGAGGCCGCCCGCGCGGCCCGCGCCGATCTCGCGATGCGCGCCGCCACCGATCTGCTGGCCCGCGACGCGGCGCCCTCGGACCGGGTACGCGCCCGGCTCGCCGTCCTCGACACCGCGGGCCAGGGACTGACCGGCCTCGACGAGATGTACGTGCACGCCATGGAGGACTCCGAGGGCGACACCGCGCTGCGGGCGGGCGTCCTTCTCCGACTGGCGGTCAAGTACGTTCTGGCGGACGGGGATCCGTTGCGTTCGCGGGCCGCTGCCGTCGAATCGGCCGCGCTCGCGGCCTCGGTGGGCGACCCCAGGACGGCGGCGCAGGCGCTGACCGTGCAGGCGCGGATGGACCGGGCGCTCGGCGCCTCGGACGCGGAGTCGGTCCTGGCGCAGGCCCGCGGCCTGGAGATGGCCGAGCGCCCGCTCGGAATCCGTAACGCCGCACAGATCCTGACGCTCCGTCACGCGCTCTTCGACGACCGGCTCACCGACGCCCGCGACCAGGTGAACGCCCTGCTTCCGCTGGTGCAGCGGCGCGGTTCGGTGGAGGACACGATCGAGCTGTTCTCCACGCTCGCCGCGATCGAGTCCCGTATCGGTGCCTGCCCGGCGGCGCTCGTCCACGCCGGACAGTCCCTCGCGCTGACGCTGGAGGCGGGCCTCTCCCCCGGGCCGGCCTGGTACACCCTCGCGCTTGCGGAGACGGCCGGCGGCAGCTTCGCCCGCGCGGCCAGCTATGCCCGGCGCAGTGTCCAGGCGTCGGAGGAGGAGGGCGACCGGGTCTTCCTCTCCCGCAGCCTGTACGCGCTGGGGCGCGTACAGCTGATCAACGGGGACGTGGCCTCGGCCCTGGAGACCCTGCGCAGGGTGCAGGCGAACGAGCGGGCGCAGTCGACGGTCGACCCGTCGATGCTCCGCTGGCACGAGGAGCTGGCGGAGGCCCTGCTCGCCAACGACGCGGCGCAGGAGGCGGTGGAGCTGCTGGACGAGGTGCGTCCGGTGGCCGAGGAGCTGCGGCGTACGACCGTCCTGCTCGGCTGCGACCGGGCGTACGCCCTGTATCTCGCCGGGGCCGGCCGGACGGACGAGGCGGCGGAGCTGCTCACCCGCACGGCCGAGCGGTTCGCCGAGGCGGGGCTGCCGCTGGAGCACGGGCGGGCGCTGATCTCGCTGGCGCGGGTCGAGCGAAGACGCCGTCGGCGGTCGGCGGCGCAGAGCGCGCTGCAGGCCGCGGCGACGGTGTTCGAGCGGGCGGGTGCGGCGCCGTGGCTGGCGCTGGCGAGCGAGACGCCGGCCGGGGAGGACTCGTTGCCCGCGCTCTCCTCGCTCACGGACGCCGAGCTGCGCCTGGCCCACCTGGTGGGGCAGGGCGCCAGCAACCAGGAGGCGGCGGCCAAGCTGTATCTGAGCGTGAAGACGGTCGAGGCCCGCCTCACCCGGATCTACCAGAAGCTGGACGTGCGCTCGCGGGCGCAGCTGGCGACCGCGCTCCACGGCTGACCCGCACCGCCGCGCCCCGTCGAGCCGCCTGAGGCGGCTGATCGAGTGGCCCGCGGGCCCGGCTCCGCGCGCGGACCCGTGATGCGCGGTAGGTACGTCGTATGGAACCGACCGATCCCCCGCCCTCCCCGCCGCATCCCCGTGCGGGCGGACAGCGCCATGAGTCGTTCGCGGACCGCTCCGGCTACGACGAGGACTTCCTGGGCCCGACCGTGCCGCTGCCGCTGCCCGTCCGGGCCTCGGTGGAGACGGTGATCCTGCCGTACACCCACTTCACGGTGGTCTTCCGGCCGGACCGGCGGCTCGCCGCGTCGACCGCGGTCTGCATCCAGGGCGGCCGTCCGTCCGAGGACGCGCACGGGGCGCTGGGGCCGAACGGGGTGCACGGGGACGACGTCTGGGAGTTCGACCCGCGCCTGCCCGACGAGCAGCAGGCCGGCAACGACGTCTACCGGAACAACAGCCTGGACCGGGGCCATCTGGTGCGCCGGCTCGATCCGGTGTGGGGCCCGGCGGCCGTGGCGGCCCAGGGCGGCACCGACACCCTCCACTACCCGAACGCGGTTCCGCAGTCGGACGGGTTCAACCAGGGCAGACAGATCTGGCAGGGGCTCGAGAACTACTTCCTGGAGCACGCGGCGGAGTTCGACCGCCGGCTGACGGTGCTCACCGGCCCGGTGCTGCACGACTCCGATCCGCCCTACCGGGGCATCCAGGTGCCGCTGCGCTTCTGGAAGGTGGCCGCGTTCATGCAGGAGGGGGCGCTCGCCTCGTCCGCGTTCGTGCTGGACCAGAGCCCCGACCTGAGCCGCGACGCCGAGCGCGCGCTCGCCGGGGCGAAGCACGGCGCGCCGCCGCCGCTCGGCCCGTTCCGTACGTACCAGGTGCCGGTCTCGGACGTCGCGGAGCTGACGGAGCTGGAGTTCGGTCCGCTGCCTGACGTCGATCTGATGCCGGCGTTCCGTTCGCCGGAGGATCGCTGGCGGCGCCTGGAGTCGTTCGAGGACATCGCCCTGCAGGGCTGAAGGGTCCTTCGTACCGCCATCGGGTTCGCCGGGGGCGCTCCTTCGGTGCTCCTGCCGGCCCATCGGAGTTCCGCCGCCGGCCGTCGGGCTCCGCATGGAAACCTCTCGACGGCGGGCATAGCGTCGAGGACATCACCGCACCGGCGATCCGAACCCCGGGAGACCCTGATGTCCACGATCCTTTTCGTACTGACCGGCGCCGACCACTGGACCCTCGCCGACGGCACCGAGCACCCCAGCGGCTTCTGGGCCGAGGAGGCCGTAGCGCCGTACGAGGCCTTCAAGGCCGCCGGCCACGACGTCGTGGTCGCCACGCCCGGCGGCGCCGTCCCGACCGTGGACAAGGGCAGTCTCGCGCCCGAGTTCAACGGCGGCCAGGAGGGCGCCGACCGGGTGGCCGCCGCGCTCGCCTCGATCGACGAGCTGAACCACCCGATCAGCCTGGAGGAGGTCGACCTGGACGCCTACGCGGCCGTCTTCTACCCCGGCGGTCACGGGCCGATGGAGGACCTCTCCGCCGACCGGGCCTCCGGCCGGATCCTGGTCGACGCACTCGACTCGGGCAAGCCGCTCGCCGTGGTGTGCCACGGCCCGGCGGCGATGCTCGCGGCCACGAGGGCCGACGGCACGAACGCCTTCGCGGGATACGAGGTCACCGCGTTCACGGACACCGAGGAGCGGCAGGCGGGGTTCGCCGACAAGGCAAAGTGGCTCCTGGAGAGCCGGCTGGTCGAGACGGGCGTCACGTTCCGGTCCGGCGAGGCGTGGGCGCCGTTCGTCGTCGTCGACCGCAACCTGGTGACGGGCCAGAACCCGGCCTCCGCCGCCCCGCTCGCCGAGGAGCTGCTGAAGAAGCTGTCCTGAGGCGCGCCGCCGGGCTGCGGCACCTGCCGCGCCGTGTGGCCCCCGTGCGTCTGGCGGGCCCGGCCGAGCTCCCCCGCGTACGGGCCCTGCCCGTACGCGCCCCCCGCGACGAATGCCGGTCCTTACTCCCCCGCCGCCTCCCGCGCGATGCGGTCGAACTGGGCGCCCATCGCCTCGGCGAGCGCCTGCGCGGCCGACAGCGGCCGGACCATGACGGTGAAGTCGTCGATCAGCCCGTCCTCGTCGAAGTGCAGGAAGTCGCACCCCTGGATCCGGCGGCCGTTCACGGTCGCGGTGAAGACGAGGGCGTGGTCGCGCCCGTCGGGATTCGCGATCTCCCGGACGTACGCGAAGTCCTCGAAGACACGCATCACTCCCCGGAGGATCGCGGCGGTGATCGCCTTGCCGGGGTACGGCTTGAAGGCCACGGGACTGGTGAAGACGACGTCCTCGGCGAGCAGCGCCACGATGGCGTCCTCGTCCCGGTTCTCGACCGCCTTGCGGAACGCGTGCATGGAGAGCCTCGCAGTACTCAACTAATTGAATAGGTGGAGTGAGGCTATGGACGGGACGGCCCGTTGTCCAGGCCGCCCGGCTCGGCAGGACTCGGCGCAGGACTGCCGCAGGACTCGGCACAGGACTGCCGCAGGCGCCGCCGCAGGACTCGGCACACGGCAGCCTCTGCCTCAACTCCGCAGATGCGAGGCGCCGTTGAGGTCGAGGATCGTGCCCGACGACCACTCCGCCTCGGGGGAGGCGAGCCAGAGCACCGCCGACGCGATCTCCTCGGGCGCGGCCACCCGGCCGAAGGGGCTCTGGGCGCGGATCGCGGCGCCCTCGGGGCCTTCCAGGCGGGGCGCGACCCGTTCCGTGGCGAAGAAGCCGGGCGCGACCGAGGCGACGCCGATGCCGTGCGGCGCGAGGGAGACCGCGAGGGACTGGCCCAGCGCGTGGACGGCCGCCTTGGTCGCCCCGTAGGCCGGGTGGTCCGGTTCGCCGCGGAAGGCTCCCCGGGAACCGATGTTGACGATCCGTCCGCCCCTGCCCTGCTCGATCATCCGTCGGGCCGCGAGATGGCTCAGGTGCGCCGTGGCGAGCAGGTTCACCGACACGTGCCGCTGCCAGACCGCGACCCACTCCTCGTACGAGGTCTCCGCCAGGGGGTGCCGGGTGTTCACCGCCGCGTTGTTCACGAGGACGTCGATTCCGCCGAGCGCCTCCACGGCCGTGTCCACCACGGCCGCGGCCCCCGCCGGGTCCGTCAGGTCCCAGCCGATCAGGACGTGCCCGGTGCCGGTGAGGGAGTCCAGCGTCTCGCGGGCCTCCTCGGCACGGGAACCGAAGTGGACGGCGACCCGGTCCCCGTTCGCGGCGAACGCCTGAGCCACGGCGCGGCCCAGGCCCCGCGACGCTCCGCTGACGAGGACGCGACGGCCTGATGCGGGCAGGTTCATGGGAGTTCGCCTCTCTGACGACGACGTTCTGCGCTGCTGCGACGACACGTTCACCCTTTCATGAAGATCATCGCGGCGGGGACGCCGATCATCCGGACGAGGCCGGCGACGGCGACGGCGGCTCCGCCGGTCGCCGCCGTGAAGCCGACGGGCGCCGTCTGACGGATGATGGAGAGGACCCGCGCGTCCGCGCCGTCGACGTACAGCGACGGCGTGGTGGCCGCGGGGCGGAGGGGGGTGGAGGAGGGATGCGGTCTGGATGAGTGCGGCGGCGATTCCCCCTGCCGGCCAGGACCCGGCGAAGCCCGACTTCGCCGTGGAGCCCGGCGGGCTTCTCGATGTGCTCGGGGTGGCCGCCGTCGTCGTGGACGCGAGCGGGCGGATCGTCCTGTGGAGCCCACAGGCGGAGGCGATCTTCGGGTATCCCGCCGCGGAGGCGCTGGGCAGCCCTGCTGCCCGGCTGCTGGTCGAGGAGCGCCACCGCGACCAGGCGCTCTCGCTGTTCGAGCGGGTGATGTCGGTGCGGGGACCATGGGCCGGCACGCCCTGGTCCGGCATCTTCTCGGTACGCCACAAGGACGGCCGTACGATCCCGGTCGAGTTCCGCAACACCAGGCTCCAGGACGACCAGGGGCAGCTCTACGCGCTCGGTCTGGCCACGGACGCGGGAACGGCGAGGCGCGTGGAACAGGACCTCGCGCTCTCCTCCCGGCTGGTCGCCCACTCCCCGATCGGCCTGGCCGTCCTCGACTCCGACCTCCGGTTCGTCCTGGTCAACCCGGCACTCGAACAGATCGACGGCCGGACCGCCGCCGGCCATCTGGGCCGTACGTTCCGCGAGGCGCTGACGTCACCGGACGGCGACGCCCTGGAGGCGGCGCTCCGTGACGTGCTGGAGACGGGCGTGCCCGTCCTGTCCAGGAGCGTGCGGGGCCCCGACCGGCCCGGCGGCCGGGAGCAGGTCTGGTCGGTGTCGCTGTACCGCCTGGAGAACTCGGCTCAGCGCGTCGCCGGAGTCGCCGTCTCGGTCGTGGACATCACCGACCAGCACCACGCCGCCCGGGCGGCCGCACGCGCCAGGCGGCGCCTCGCGGTGATCGCGGACGCGTCCGAGCGCGTGGGCACCACCCTGGACCTGGACCTCACCGCGCACGAGCTGGCGGATCTGGTCGTCCCGGAGTTCGCCGACATCGCCGCCGTCGACGTCCTTGAGGACATCCTGACCGGACCGCACCCCGGCGGGACGCGGGCCTCGGGTCCTGCCGTGTTCCGCGCCCTGGCGGTCAAGGCCGCCTACCCGACTCCCGCGGAGGAGGCGGCCGACCCGGTCGGCCAGCCCGCCCGCTACGGCATCGAGCGGCTGGTCACCCAGTGCGCCCGTACCGGCCGCCCGGTCCTCGTCGAGAACGTCACGGAGAGTGATCTGACCCGTATCGCCCGGGCCGGGCCGGCGGCCGCGCTGTTGCGGAAGGCCGGTGTCCACTCGTACCTCGCCGTCCCTCTGCGTGCCCGCGGCATCGTCCTCGGGGTGCTGGACCTCAAGCGGGCGCGGAACTCCGTGCCGTTCGACCAGGACGACGTCCTGCTGGCCGGGGAGCTGGCGGCCCGCGCGGCCGTGGCCATCGACAACGCCCGCTGGTACCGGCACCAGAGCCAGGCCGCGCTGGCACTCCAGCGCCATCTGCTGCCGCACGGCCCGGCACGGCTGAACGGGCTCGACGTGTCCTACCGCTACCAGCCGGCCTCCGAGGCGGTCGAGGTCGGCGGTGACTGGTTCGACGCGATCCCGCTCCCGGACGGCAAGACGGCCCTGGTCGTGGGCGACGTGATGGGCAGCGGGATCAAGGCCGCGGCGACGATGGGCCAGGTGCGCACGGCGGCCCGCACGCTCGCCGGGCTCGGACTGGCGCCCTCCGTGGTCCTGACCCAGCTGGACCGGACGGTCGTCGACCTGGACGAGATGGCCACCTGCCTGTACGCCGTGTACGACCCCGAGCGGGGAACCTGCCGCCTCTCCAATGCCGGTCATCCGCCGCCCGTGCACGTCCCGATGGGGCTGCCACCCCGCCTGCTCGACCTCTCGACGGGTGCGCCGCTGGGCGTCGGCGGCGTCCCCTTCGAGACCGAGGAGATCGAGTTCGCGGCGGGCGACGAGCTGGTGCTGTACACCGACGGCCTGGTGGAGACCCGTGACCAGGACATCGACGTACGGCTCACGGCCCTCACCGACCTGCTCGGTCAGTCGTCCCTCCCCCTGGAGGAGACCTGCGACCTGCTCCTGGGTGCGCTGCGCGGCCCCGACGACCACGACGACGTGGCGCTGCTGATCGCCCGGGCCCAGCCGCCGCACGAGACCGGGCGGAGCCGAGAGGGGGAGGCCCCGTGAACGAGACGCCCTTCCCGGGTGACAGCCTCCTGCCCTTCCCCGAGGGCACGGCCGGGGCGCTGCTCGACGCCCGGGGGCGGATCAGCGGCTGGTCGCCGGAAGCCCGGGCGCTGCTCGGCCGGGCGGCCGCCGATGCCGTCGGCCGCCCGGCGCACGAGTTCCTCGCGGACCCCGCGGCCTGGCGGGCGCTCGTGGCGGCGTACAGCCGGGGCGAGGCGGGCGGCGAGACCGTGCTGCGCAGGGGCGGGGGTGAGGGCGTCCCCGTCGTCTACCAGGCCTTCGCTCTCGCCGCCGACGCGCCGGACGACGGCGACGACGACGGCGAGAGTGCCGGCGGGGCGGGCGGGGGATGTCTCGTCCTGGCCGCCCCCGCTCCGCTGGCCGCCCGCTGGCACCAGGACCGTGCGTTCGTCAGGGAGCTGTTCCTCCAGGACCGCGTGGGGCTCGCCGTCTTCGACGCGGAGCTGCGGCTCCTGCGGACGAACACCCATCTCCTTCCGTACACGGGTGTGCCGCGCGACCTCCGGGGGCGGCGGCTGAGCGAGTTCCTCTGGCCGGGAGACGCGGCGGCGATCGAGAAGAAGCTGCGCGAGGTGCTGCGAACGGGCCGGCCGTCGATCGGTACGGAGGAGATCCTGCGGACCGTCGAGGACCCGGCCGGAGGGGTGATCATCTCGATCTCGGCCTTCCGCCTGCAGGCACCCGACGGGCACGTCCTGGGCGTCACGGCCCTCTTCACCGACGTCACCGAGCTGCGCCGGTCGGGCGAGCGCCTCGCGCTGCTGCACCGCGCGACGGCGAACGTCGGCGGTTCACTCTCGGTCCGGGACACGGGCAGGGAACTGGCCGACGCACTGGTGCCGGGCCTCGGCGATCTCGCCGTCGTGGAGATCTCCGACGCGGTGATGCTGGGCGAGGAGCCGGTGCCCGGCCCCGGAGGACGGCTGCGTCTGCGCCGTACGGCGGTGGCGGGGCAGCCGGCGGCAGGAGCCGACGCCACCCGGGCGCGCACCGCCCTCGTCGCCGTCGACGGCGACGCGGAAACCGCCGACCGCGGGGGCGCCGGTGCGGGCGCAGGCGGGGTCGACGGTATCGGCAGTGTCGGCGGGTACTCGACGTTCATGACCGCGCCGCTGCGCGCCCGGGGGATGGTCCTCGGCCGGGTGTCCCTCGGCCGGCACCCGGACCGTGGCCCGTACGAAGGCGCCGACCGGGACCTGCTGCGCGAGATCGCCGACCGAGCGGCGCTCGCGCTCGACAACGCCCGCCGCTTCACCCGCGAGCGCCGGGCGGCGCTCGGCCTGCAGCGCAGCATGCTGCCGCCCACGCAGAGCGAGACCACCGCGGCGTCCACGTCGGGCGTGTACCTCCCCGCCGACACCACGACCGGGGTCGGCGGTGACTGGTTCGACGTGATCCCGCTCTCCTCCGCGCGGGTCGCCCTCGTCGTCGGCGACGTCGTGGGTCACGGCCTGGCGGCCACGGCCACCATGGGCAGGCTGCGGACGGCGGTCCGCACCCTCGCGGATCTCGACCTCGAACCGGACGAGCTGCTCGCCCATCTCGATGACCTGGTCACCCAGCTGTTCGCCGAGCCGGACGAGTCGGACAGCGAGTCCGAGACCGACGAACGGGACCGCCGGGACGAGGATGCGGACGCGTACGGGGACGGGGGCGGTGACGGGGGCGGTGACGGCGACGAGGACACCGAGGACGACCGCGACGAGGGCTGGCACATCGGCCACCCCTCCTCCCCCACCGGCGCGACCTGCGTGTTCGCGATCTACGACCCGGTCTCTCTGCGGTGCTCGGTGGCCTCCGCCGGCCATCCGCCGCCCGCCGTGGCGGACCCGGAGGGCCATGTGACGTACCTGCCCGTCGATCCCGGTCCCCCGCTGGGTGTCGGCGGGCTGCCCTTCGAGACGACGGAGATCGAGCTGGCCCCCGGGAGCGTCCTCGCGCTGTACAGCGACGGGCTGATCGAGGGGCAGGACGGCGACCTGGACGCGGGCATGGCCGACCTCGCCGCGCGACTCGGCCGACCCGGGGCCCTCGCCCGGCCGTTGCGCGAACTCGGCCGGGAGATCGCCACGGCCCGCCACGACGAAGGCGGTCAGTCCCAGGGCGCGAGCCCCGGCCAAGGACTCGGCCGGAGTCAGGGGCAGGGCCGGAACCAGAACCAGTCCCAGACCCAGGGACTCGGTGACGACGTCACCCTGCTGCTCGCCCGTACGCGCGCCGTGCCCGCCGAGGACGCGGTCTCCTGGCCGATCGAAGCCGATCCGGCGGCGGTCGGCACCGTACGGGAGGCCGCCACGGCGCAGTTGCGGGCGTGGGGACTCGAAGAGCTCGTCTTCACCACCGAGTTGGTGCTGAGCGAGCTGGTCACCAACGCGATCCGGTACGCCGGGGGGCCGATCGAGGTACGGATCGTCCGGGCCGGCCGGCTGATCTGCGAGGTCTCGGACCCCAGCGCCACCCACCCGCGCATGCGCCGGGCGCGGTTGACCGACGAGGGCGGTCGCGGTCTCTATCTGGTCGCGCAGCTGGCCACCCGCTGGGGGAGCCGCTACAGCCGGAGCGGCAAGACCATCTGGGCGGAACAGGACTTCCCGCCGCCCGTCCCCACGGAGTGAGGGGGGGGGGGGGGGGGGGGGGGGGCCGCCCCCCCCCCCCCCCCCCCCCCCCCCCCCCCCCCCCCCCGCTGCCGCGACCGCGCTACCGCGTCGATGTCGCCGACCGCGTCCGCGACCGCGTCCGCGTCACCGGGTGTGCTCGACGATCTCGCCGTCGCTCAGTTCGAGCACGCGGTCCGCGAGCCCCAGGAGCTGCGCGTCATGGGTGGCGACGAGCGCCGTGACGCCCTCGCTGCGGACGACCGCGCGCAGCAGCTCCATCACCGCGAGGCCGGTCTCCGCGTCGAGCTGCCCCGTCGGCTCGTCGGCGATCAGCAGGGCCGGCCTGTTGGCCAGGGCCCGCGCGATGGCCACGCGCTGCTGCTGGCCGCCGGAGAGCTCACCGGGCCGTTGCGCCGCGTGGTCGGCGAGGCCGACCAGCGCGAGGAGGAGGGCCACCCGCTCCTCCCGCTCCTTCGGGTCCGCCCTGCGCAGCCGCAGCGGCACGCCCACGTTCTCCGCGGCGGTCAGGATCGGGATGAGTCCGAAGGACTGGAAGATGAAGCCGATGCGGTCCCGGCGCAGCTCCAGAAGCCCGTCCTCGCCGAGCTCCGCGAGATCCGTCCCGTCGATGGTGATCCGGCCGCCGTCCGGGGTGTCCAGGCCGCCGACCAGGTTGAGCAGGGTGGTCTTGCCGGAGCCCGAGCGCCCCTTGAGCGCGACGAGCTCGCCGCGGTGGACGTCGAAGGAGACCCCGCGCAGGGCGTGGACGGCCGCCGCGTCCGTACCGTACGAGCGCCGCAGGTTCTCGACGCGGACCATGGGCCCGCCGGCCGGGTCCTCGGCGACCGCCGTGCCGGTCCGCGCGCTGCTCTCGCTCATCCCTGTGCTCCCCCTCGTCGAACGGGTGCGCCCCTCGGCGCGCCCGTCAGTATCGGTCGCCGAGGGGCGGTCCGGCCAGGGGCGGAAACGCACCGGTGGGCCGCATTCCGGACAAGGTGTTCGGAATGCGGCCCACCGGCCTCGTTCTACAGGGGCTACGGAGCGGGGTCAGCGGACCTCGGTGATCTCCGGCCCGCGCTGGAGCTGGCCCATGCCGCCGGAGAAGCGCGAGCCCTCCTGCTCCTCCTGCTGCACGCCGTCCGGCACCATCTGGGCGTCGTTGGGCAGCTTCAGGACGATCGGGTCACGGGGGGCCATCGGGCCGTCGCCACGGACCACCACGGTGTCCCGGACGATCTGCTCCAGGAGGCCGGCGGCCTCCGGCTGCACCGCGCCCTGACCGGAGATGACTCCGCGCAGGAACCAGCGCGGGCCGTCGACGCCCACGAAGCGCACGAGCTGCACTCCGCCGGTACCGTCCGGCAGCTGCACCGGGACCTGGGCCCGCAGCTCCCAGCCGAGCGGTCCCTCGACCTCGTCGATGACACCGCCCTGCTGGGTGATGCCCGAGGCGATCTCCTCGCGGACCTCGCCCCAGATGCCTTCCTTCTTCGGTGCCGCGAAGGCCTGCAGCTGCACGGCGCTGTCGCGCAGCACGACGGTGGCCGCGACGATCGCGTCGCCCGCCACCTCGACCCGGAGCTCCATGCCCTCGACTCCGGGCACGAAGATGCCACCGAGATCCACGCGCCCGTCCTCGGGCTTGGAGACCTCGGAGATGTCCCACGGTCCGTCGGGCCGGGGCGCCGGCGGAAGGTTCACCCGACGCGGCGCACCGGCCGTGTCGTCAGTGTCGACCTCGTCGACGACCTGCTCGGCCTCGCCCGCTGCGTCCTCAGCGGCACCGCTCTTCTTGCGACGTCCGAACACGTCACTGTCCTTCCCGGTCGGATACGACCGAAGCGTATCGATTCCCACCCGTTGTGCCGTCCACGGCGGCATGACCGCCGGTGGACCCGAAGCCCCCCTCGGCCCGCGCCGAGCCGGGAAGCTCCGCCACCTCGTGGAAGCGCACCTTCTCGACCTGCTGGACGACCAGTTGGGCAATCCGGTCGAACCGTTCGAACCGCACGCTCTCACGCGGGTCGAGATTGACCACGATCACCTTGATCTCTCCACGGTACCCGGCATCCACCGTCCCTGGGGCATTCACGAGGGCGACTCCGCACCTGGCAGCGAGCCCGGAGCGCGGGTGCACGAAGGCGGCGTAGCCGTCGGGCAGGGCGATGGAGACCCCGGTGGGCAGCACCGCCCGCTCACCGGGGGCCAGGACGGCCGCCTCGGTGGTCACGAGATCGGCGCCGGCGTCACCGGGGTGGCCGTAGGCGGGGATCGGTACGTCCGGGTCCACTCGCCGGATCAGTACGTCGACAGGGTTGCGCATCAGGGGTTCACCTCGAAGGCGCGGGCGCGCCTGACCTGGTCGGGGTCGGACATGGCGGCCTGGATCTCCTCCGGGCGGCCGTTGTCGATGAAGTGGTCGACCTTCACCTCGATGAAGAGGGCGTCGGCGCGGACCGCGACGGGGCCTTCCGGCCCGCCGATCCGGCCGACGGCGGTCGAGTAGATCTTGCGCCCGTGCACGGCGGTGACCTCGGCCTCCAGGTGGAGGACGGTGCCCACCGGGACGGGCCGGGCGAAGTCCGTCTCCAGGCGTCCGGTGACGGCGATGACGCGCAGCAGCCAGTTCAGGGAGCCGAGGGTCTCGTCGAGCGCGGTGGCGAGGACGCCGCCGTGCGCGAGGCCGGGGGCGCCCTGGTGGTCGGGGGTCACGGTGAACTCGGCCGTGACGGTCACGCCCTCGCCGGCCCGGGCCTCCAGGTGGAGGCCGTGGGGCTGCCCGCCACCGCACCCGAAGCAGTGCTCGTAGTGCGCGCCGAGCAGCTCGCCGGGGGCGGGCGCGTCGGGGTGGCGTACCGGCGGTATGGCGTCGGCCGGCGGGGTGAGGGCGGGAGATGTTGCGGTCACAGGCGCAGACCTTACCCGCGAGGTCGGCCGCGGGTCGCGCCGTGCCAAGCTTGGACGCATGCAGCCTTCCCCCGCCTCCCCCGTTCCGACTGCCGCGCCGCGCTTCGACGAGCGGCTGACCGCTCCCGGCTCGTGGTGGGTCATCACGGTTCTGCTGGCCCTGAGCGGCGGTCTGGTGATGTTCCCGCTGGGCACGGTGGCGACGCTGGGCGGGCTGATCACCGCGGGCGCGCTGGCGGCCGTGGGCGTCTCCTCGTACGGCTCCGCCCGGATCCGGGTGGTGGCCGGCTCGCTCGTCGCGGGGGACGCCCGTATCCCGGTCTCGGCGCTCGGGACGCCGGAGGTGCTGGACGCGGAGGAGGCACGGGCCTGGCGCACGTTCAAGGCCGACCCGCGCGCCTTCATGCTGCTGCGCAGCTATGTGCCGGGTGCCGTACGGATCGAGGTCACGGACCCCGAGGACCCGACGCCTTACGTGTACCTCTCCAGCCGTGACCCGGAGGGTCTCGCCGCGGCCGTCGAGGCGGCCCGCGCCGAGGGTGATCCGGCCCGCACCGAGGGCTAGCCCGGAAGCGAGGGGTCGGCGCCCGCACCGAGGGCCGGCGCCCGCACCCGGGGGCTAGAAGCCGATCTCCTTGGGGTTCTCGGGCTGCTCCAGCGGAGGCAGTCCCTCCAGGGCGTCCCAGGGCACCTGGCGCGCACGCAGGTCCTTGCGGACGTGCTGGGCGAGCTTGCGGGTGTCGCGGCGGTTCATGACGGCTCCGACGGCCGCGCCGACCATGAACGGCATCAGGTTGGGCAGGTTGCGCACCATGCGCTTCATGATCTGCTGCCGCAGCTCGCGCTTGAGCTGCCCGCCGAGGGCCGCGTTGACGGTCGTGGGCCTGGTGGGGTCGATGCCCCGCTCCTCCGTCCACGAGGTCAGATAGGCCGTGGACCGCTGGGTGAGCGTGCCGGGCGGCCGGTGCCCGTACACCTCGTGCAGCTCGGCGATGAGCTTGATCTCGATCGCGGCGACTCCGGTGATCTCCGCGGCCAGTTCCGCGGGCATCGCGGGAGGCACGGGGAGCATGGCGGCCGCTCCGATGCCGGCGCCGACCGTCGAGCTGGCGTTGCAGGCGCCCGCGACGAGTTTGTCGGCGATCTGCTCGGGGCCGAGCCCCGGAAAGTGCTTGCGGAGGGTCGCCAGGTCCCGCACCGGCACGCGGGGGGCGATCTCGATGATCCGGTCGGCGAGATAGCCGATGCCGGCCTTGGCGCTCTCGCCGCCACGCTTCACGCCGCGTTTGACGGCGTCGATCCGCGCGCGGTCGAGCTTCATACGGTCCAGCTGGGCGCGGGCCGGTTCGGTGAGGCGCCGGCCGACGCCGGCACGGCGTCCGCCCCGCTCCGCCGGTACCGGTGACGCGGACGCGTCGGTTCCGGGCGCACCCGACACGTCGGCGTCGGACACGCCGGACGTCGGTGTGCCGGACGCTGCCGCTTCGAGCGAGGCCGAGCGGCCCCGCTCGTCGTCACGTGCGCCGAGAGAGGGCAGGAGGGCGGTCTCCTCGGCTTCCGGTGCCTCCTGGGCACCCTCCGCCGCCGCGTTGCCGCCCTGATTCGCCTCCGGCCTCCTGGGAAGCCGGAAGCGACGCTTCCGAGACGGTGTGTCGCCTGCCACGGCCGACCGATCTCAGTCGCAGTCGCGGCAGATCGGCTGACCGTTCTTCTCCCGAGCCAGCTGGCTGCGGTGGTGCACGAGGAAGCAGCTCATGCAGGTGAACTCGTCGGCCTGCTTCGGCAGGACCCGGACGGCGAGCTCCTCGTTCGAGAGGTCCGCGCCGGGCAGCTCGAGGCCTTCGGCGGCCTCGAACTCGTCGACGTCGACCGTCGAGGTGGACTTGTCGTTCCGGCGGGCCTTCAGTTCCTCAAGGCTGTCCGAATCGACGTCGTCGTCGGTCTTGCGTGGGGTGTCGTAATCCGTTGCCATGTCGCTCTCCCCCTCTGGGTGGTTGCGGTGTCTCCAGCGCACGTAACGCGTGAGAGGCCGGACTTGTGCCCGACCTGAGGCGGAGATTTTGCCTCACATCAAGGTCTGTTACTCAATCGACACCCAACCGGCCCTCTCACGAGTGATCGGCGTTGGGTGGCGAACGGGACCGTACACGGTCCACCTGCCGTCCTTCACGGGCGCCACCCCGTGTACTTCCCGTCATCCAGAGCCCCGGAAACCCGGACTTTTCCGGGTTTTCCACTGGAATTCTCGATCACGGAGAGTGGAGTGTCGGATGCGCACCCCTGTGATCGATCACACATGAGCGTCTCAGGAACGGGATCCGAAATTCCGCGCAAAGCGAACGGAACCGGCTGGTACCCGAAGTGTGTCAGATCGGGAGAGTGACACGCATCACGAGCCCGCCGCCTTCGCGGGGCTCCGCGATGATACGGCCGCCGTGGGCGCGCGCGACGGAACGCGCGATCGACAGGCCGAGTCCGACGCCCTTGTCGCTCCCGGTGCGCTCCTGCCTGAGCCGTCTGAACGGCTCGAAGAGGTTGTCGATCTCGTACGCGGGCACGACGGGACCCGTGTTCGAGACGACCAGGAGCGCCTGGCCGTGCTCGGTCCGCGTGGCGACCTCCACCCAGCCTCCCTCGGCCACGTTGTACCGCACGGCGTTCTGGACCAGGTTCAGGGCGATCCGCTCCAGCAGGACGCCGTTGCCCTGGACGACGGCCGGCTCGCACTCGGCGCGGATCTCCACGCCCTTGGACTCGGCCTCCGCGTGCACCTGGTCGACGGCGCGCGAGGCGACCTCCGCCAGGTCGACCGGCTTGCGCTCGACGATCTGGTTGTCGCTGCGGGCGAGCAGCAGCAGGCCCTCGACCAGCTGCTCGCTGCGCTCGTTGGTGGCGAGCAGGGTCTTGCCGAGCTGCTGGAGCTCGACGGGCGCCCCGGGGTCGGAGAGGTGCACCTCCAGGAGCGTGCGGTTGATCGCCAGCGGCGTGCGCAGCTCGTGCGAGGCGTTGGCGACGAACCGCTGCTGGGCGGTGAAGGCCCGCTCCAGCCGCTCCAGCATCTCGTCGAAGGTGTCGGCCAGCTCCTTCAGCTCGTCGTCCGGGCCGTCCAACTCGATCCGGCGCGCCAGGTCGGATCCGGCCACCTGGCGGGCGGTCCGGGTGATCCGGCCCAGCGGGGAGAGCACCCGGCCGGCCATGGCGTAGCCGAAGGCGAAGGCGATGATGCTCAGTCCCAGGAGGGCGAACAGGGAGCGCCGCAGAAGATCGTCGAGCGCCAGGTCGCGCTGGTGCTGGAGGCAGGCGGAGACGGCTTCGTTGAGCTGCTCGCCGGTTCCCGTGGCGGGCAGCTGGCACCAGGACGTGGTCGGCTGGACCTCGCCCTTGACGACCTTGAAGGGCAGCTCGGATGCGCTGTCGCCGAGGGCCTGCGCGGTGAAGAGGTAGATGATCGACAGCAGGAGGATGCCTGCGATCAGGAACATCCCGCCGTAGAGCAGCGTGAGCCGTATCCGGATGGTCGGCCGGAGCAGCGGCCTGACCGGGTCCCTGGGGTCCCAGGTCGGCTTCGGGGGCGCCTGTGGGGGCGCGGGGGTCGCGGCCACGGGGTCAGATCCGGTAGCCGGAGCCGGGGACGGTGACGATGACCGGCGGCTCGCCCAGCTTCCGGCGCAGGGTCATGACCGTGACCCGTACGACGTTGGTGAACGGGTCCGTGTTCTCGTCCCAGGCCTTCTCCAGGAGCTGCTCGGCCGAGACCACCGCGCCCTCGCTGCGCATGAGGACCTCCAGGACCGCGAACTCCTTCGGGGCGAGCTGGACCTCCTTGCCCTCTCGGAAGACCTCACGGCGGTTCGGGTCGAGCTTGATGCCGGCGCGCTCCAGAACGGGCGGCAGCGGCACCGTGGTGCGCCGGCCCAGCGCGCGCACGCGCGCGGTGAGCTCGGTGAAGGCGAAGGGCTTCGGCAGGTAGTCGTCCGCGCCCAGCTCCAGGCCTTCCACACGGTCGCTGACGTCACCGGAGGCGGTGAGCATCAGGACGCGCGTGGGCATCCCGAGCTCGACGATCTTCCGGCAGACGTCGTCGCCGTGGACCAGCGGGAGGTCGCGGTCGAGGACGACGACGTCGTAGTCGTTCACCCCGATCCGCTCCAGCGCGGCGGCGCCGTCGTACACGACGTCGACGGCCATGGCCTCCCGGCGCAGTCCGGTGGCCACCGCATCGGCGAGCAGCTGCTCGTCCTCGACGACGAGTACGCGCACGTCGGTCATTCCTTCCTACGGGCCCCTGCCACTGATGCGGACCGGGCGATGGTGAGCACTGACTGTGCGTGTCCATCCTGCCCCGTACGCGCGTAAACCGGCTGTAAGGCGGCGTACAGGCGGGGAGGGAGGGGCTCCGGGAAGGTCGGGGGCGCGTGGAAGCGCGGGCGGGGTTGGAGGGGGCGTACGAAGAATTCACCTGACTTCACGGGCCAGTTGAGGTTTCTGTGAGGAAACTCCGGGGGAGGACGTCTGCACACCCCGTGATCACGCCCTGAATGTGGCACGTACGTGGCACGCCACATGCCGCTCTGTCCCCCAGAGGTAGCAGCGTGTGATCCACCCACCCTCGGCACACCCCCGTGCCACCGACCCATGACGAGGGGGCGCACGATGGACGCTTTCACCGCAGGACTGCTGCAGCGCATAAGCGCTGCGCAGACCGACCTCACACGGGCACGCGAGACGGGCGACGACTTCCTCGCGGAGGTCGAGCAGGCCGAGCTCGACGACCTGCACCGACTCGCCGCCGAGCACGGCGTGGAGGTCGGCGCCGCCAGCGCCTGACCCCTGACTCGAAGAGGCCCCGGTGTCCATCGACACCGGGGCCTCTTCGCGTCCTCGGTCGGGGCCGTCCCGCGAGCGACCGCCTTCCGGGACGGCCGCCGCGCGACCGTCCCGCCGGGGTTCAGTCGTGCCAGGCGCCGAGGTCCTCCAGAAGCTCCTGGAGGGGCTCGAAGACACCGGGTGGGGCGGCGACGGCCAGATCGCCCGACGGGCGCTCACCGGGCCGTCCACCGGTCAGGGCGCCCGCCTCACGGGCGATGAGGTCCCCGGCGGCGAGGTCCCAGGGGTTGAGGCCGCGTTCGTAGTAGCCGTCGAGCCGGCCGGCGGCGACGTCGCACAGGTCGATCGCCGCCGACCCTCCGCGCCGGATGTCGCGCAGCAGCGGGATCATCCGCTGGGCGATGTCCGCCTGACGGGCGCGACGGGTCTGGACGTACGCGAACCCGGTGGAGATCAGCGCCTGGTCCAGCGGCGGCGCGGGACGGACCGCGAGGCGGCGGCCCCCGAGGTGCGCTCCGCCGCCGAGCACCGCCCGGTACGTCTCGTTCCGCATCGGCGCCTCGACCACGCCGACGACGGTCTCGCCGTGCAGCTCGGCGGCGATGGAGACCGCCCAGGTCGGCAGGCCGTAGAGGTAGTTCACCGTCCCGTCGAGGGGATCGATCACCCAGCGGACGCCGCTGGTACCGGGGCTGGCGGCGCCCTCCTCGCCGAGGAAGCCGTCGTCCGGCCGGTGGTCGGCGAGGAAGCCGGTGATCAGCTTCTCCGCGGCGATGTCCATCTCCGTGACGACGTCGATGGGGCTGGACTTGGTCTTCGCCACCGTCAGGTCGTCCGGCCGGCCGTCGCGCAGCAGCGCGCCGGCCCGGCGCCCGGCCTCCAGGGCGAGGCCGAGCAGTTCGGTCAGCAGGGCGGGGTCCGGGGCGCCGGTCGAGGCGGGGTTCACGGGCTCGGTCACAGGGGCTCCTCAGGCGTACGGGCTGTCGGCGCCGGCCGCCGCGGGCCGCTCCGCCCGCGCGGGGCAGCAGCCGATCGGGCAGAGGTCGTGGGAGGGTCCGAGGGCGCCGAGGGCGCAGCGCTCGACGCGGGCACCGCGCTCACTCGACGCGCGCTCCAGGACGAGGTCCCGTACGGCGGCGGCGAACCGGGGGTCGGCCCCGACGGTCGCCGAGCGCCGCACCGGGAGGCCGAGCTCGGTGGCCTTGGCGGTGGCCTCGGTGTCGAGGTCGTAGAGGACCTCCATGTGGTCCGAGACGAAGCCGATCGGGACCATCACGACCGCCGGGACGCCGGCGCCGTGCAGCTCCTCCAGGTGGTCGCAGATGTCCGGTTCCAGCCAGGGGATGTGGGGGGCGCCGCTGCGGGACTGGTAGACGAGCTGCCAGGGGTGCTCGACGCCGGTCCTGCGGCGGACCTCGTCGACGATCACGCGGGCCACGTCCAGGTGCTGCTTGACGTAGGCGCCGCCCTCGCCGTGCTCGCCGAGGGGACCGGAGGAGTCGGCGGCCGAGTCGGGGATGGAGTGGGTGGTGAAGGCGAGGTGGGCGCCGGCCCGGACGGACTCGTCGAGTTCGGCGAGCGAGGTGAGCACGCCCTCGACCATGGGTTCGACGAAGCCGGGGTGGTTGAAGTAGTGCCGCAGCTTGTCGACCCGGGGCAGCGGGAAGCCTTCCGCCTCCAGCTCCGAGAGCGCGTCGGCGAGGTTCTCGCGGTACTGGCGGCAGCCGGAGTACGAGGCGTAGGCGCTGGTGGCGAGGACGGCGATGTGGCGCCTGCCGTCGGTGACCATCTCCCGCAGGGTGTCGGTGAGGTACGGCGCCCAGTTCCGGTTCCCCCAGTAGACCGGCAGGTCGAGCCCGGCCTCCGCGAAGTCCTCGCGCAGCGCGTCGAGCAGCGCGCGGTTCTGGTCGTTGATCGGGCTGACGCCGCCGAAGAGGAAGTAGTGCTGCCCCACTTCCTTCAGCCGCTCCTTGGGGATGCCCCGGCCTCTGGTGACGTTCTCGAGGAACGGGACGACGTCGTCCGGGCCCTCGGGGCCGCCGAAGGAGAGAAGCAGGAGGGCGTCGTACGGTGCGGGATCGTGCTGATCGGACATGGCACCGATCCTCCCACCCCCCTGTGACGGCCGACGGCCCGCCCCGACCGAGAAAGTTGGTGCGCCATCGAGTTCAACGCCGTAGGCTTTAGCTATTAATTACACGTGTTGAGCGAACGCCCCGGAGATCCCCTTGCCCAGTCCCTACCGCGCGATCTTCGCGGCGCCCGGCACCAGATCGTTCTCGGTCGCCGGCTTCGTCGGCAGGATGCCGCTGTCCATGATGGGCATCGGTGTGGTCACGATGATCTCCCAGGTCACGGGGCGGTACGGACTCGCGGGCGCGCTCTCCGCGACCATGGCGATGTCCGCGGCCGTGCTGGGCCCGCAGGTCTCCCGGCTCGTCGACCGCTACGGCCAGCGGCGCGTGCTGCGCCCGGTCACGCTCGTCTCGCTGGCCGCGGCGGCGGGGCTGCTGCTCTGCGTCCAGCTGGGCGCGCCCGACTGGTCGCTGTTCGTCTTCACGGCCCTGATCGGCAGTGTGCCGAGTCTCGGGGCGATGACCCGGGCCCGCTGGGCGGCGATTTACCACGGCGAGGCCCGCCGGCTCCACACCGCGTACTCCTGGGAGTCGATCGTCGACGAGGTGTGCTTCATCTTCGGGCCGATCATCTCGATCGGTCTGTCGACGATCTGGTTCCCCGAGGCCGGCCCGCTCTTCGCGGCCGTCTTCCTCGCCGTCGGTGTCTTCTGGCTGACCTCGCTGACCGCCACCGAGCCCACGCCCCACCCGCACGACGGAAGTTCGGGCGGCTCCGCGCTCCGCTCCCCCGGACTGCAGGTACTGGCCCTGGCCTTCGTCGCCACGGGCGCGATCTTCGGTTCGATCGACGTGGTGACCGTGGCCTTCGCCGAGGAGCAGGGCAGCAAGGCGGCCGCCAGCCTGGTGCTCGCGGTCTACGCGCTGGGCTCGTGTCTGGCCGGCGCCGTCTTCGGTCTGCTGCACCTCAAGGGCGAGCCGTCACGCATGTGGTTCCTGGGTGTCTGTGCGATGGCCGTGAGTATGATCCCCCTCCTACTGGCCGGGAACCTGCCGTTGCTGGCCGTGGCGCTCTTTGTCGCGGGCCTCTCCATCGCACCGACGATGGTGATCTCCATGGCCCTCGTCGAAGCGCACGTACCCCGCACCAAGCTGACCGAGGGCATGACCTGGACAGGGACCGGGCTGGCCGTCGGAGTGGCGCTCGGCTCCTCGGCCGCCGGCTGGGTGGTCGACGCGTCGGGCGCGGAAGCGGCGTACGTGGTGCCCGTCGTCTCGGGCGCGCTCGCGGTCGCGGTGGGTCTCCTGGGGTATCGCCGGCTGGGCAGGCCGGTGCCGACACGGGAGGGGCAGCGTGAGCAGTACGCCGACGAAGCGGTGGACGAGCACGAGGGCGACGAACAGCCCGTGGCGTAACTGGGCGGGGAACGTCACCTCCCGCCCCGCGCGGGAGGTGACGCCCGCCTCGGCGAACGAGCTGGCCGACGCGGTGCGTCAGGCGGCCGCGGACGGGTTGCGGGTGAAGACGGTCGGCACCGGGCACTCCTTCACCGCGATCGCCGCCACGGACGGGGTGCTGATCCGCCCGGACCTGCTGACCGGCATCCGGCGGATCGACCGCGAGGCGATGACCGTGACCGTGGAGTCCGGCACTCCGCTCAAGCGGCTGAACGTGGCGCTGGCACGCGAGGGTCTGTCGCTCACGAACATGGGCGACATCATGGAGCAGACGGTCGCCGGGGCCACCTCCACCGGAACGCACGGCACCGGCCGCGACTCGGCCTCCATCGCCGCGCAGATCCGGGAGCTGGAGCTGGTCACCGCGGACGGACAGCTGCTCACCTGCTCCGGGAAGGAGAATCCGGAGGTCTTCGCCGCCGCCCGGACAGGACTCGGCGCGCTCGGCGTGGTCACGGCGATCACCTTCGCGGTGGAGCCGGTCTTCCTGCTCACCGCGCGCGAGGAGCCGATGACCTTCGACAGGGTCACCTCGGAGTTCGACGCGCTGCACGCGGAGAACGAGCACTTCGAGTTCTACTGGTTCCCCCACACGGACAACTGCAACACCAAGCGCAACAACCGCAGCGCGGGTCCCGCCGCCCCGCCCGGGAAGGTCAGCTCCTGGGTCGAGGACGAGCTGCTCTCCAACGGGGTCTTCCAGCTGGCCTGTTCGCTGGGTCGCGCGGTCCCTCCGGTCATCCCCTCGCTGGCCAAGGTCTCCAGCCGCGCGCTGTCGGCCCGTACGTACACCGACATCCCGTACAAGGTCTTCACGTCCCCGCGCCGGGTGCGCTTCATGGAGATGGAGTACGCCCTGCCGCGAGCGGCCGCCGTTTCGGCGCTGCGCGAGGTGAAGGCGATGGTCGAGCGCTCTCCGCTGAAGGTGAGCTTCCCGGTGGAGGTGCGGACGGCGCCCGCCGACGACATCGCGCTCTCCACGGCCTCGGGACGGGAGACGGCGTACATCGCCGTGCACCTCTACAAGGGCACGCCTCACCGCGCCTACTTCACCGCGGTGGAGCGCATCATGACCGCGCACGGCGGCCGGCCGCACTGGGGCAAGGTGCACACCCGGGACGCCGCCTACTTCTCCGAGGTCTACCCGCGCTTCGGCGAGTTCACGGCGCTGCGTGACCGGCTCGACCCCGCTCGGCTCTTCGCCAACGACTATCTGCGCCGGGTACTGGGCGACTGACGGTCATTCGGCGGGTGCCCCGTCCTCCGGGGCGCCCGCGCCGGCGGACGGCGTGCCCGTGGGAGTCGGAGGAGGCGTCGGAGTCGGGTCCGACGGCGCCGGAGTGGGCGTCGGCGTCACGGGCGGGGTCGGGGGCGGTGTGGGCGTCGGGTCCTCGCCCGTGGAGCCGGAGGGGGTCGGCGAAGGGTCGGGGGCGGCGCTCTCGCCCGTGCCCCGCGTCCCGCCGTCGGCGGGGGTGCCGCCGTCGTCCTGCTGCGCCGGTCGCCCCTGCTGCCGCGTCGGCTCGTCGTCGGACGGCGCCGTCCCGTTCCTCGCCTCTCCGTCGCCGCGGACGACCGAGCCGAAGGTCGTCCGCCCCTTCGTGCCGCTGAAGTCCTGATCGGATATCAGTTCGTAGGCGGTGATGCCTCCCATGGCCACCAGGAAGACGAGCGCGGCGCCGACGGCGGAGCGCTTCCAGCCTCGGACGCGCGTGCCGTGCGTGGTCGCCGAGCCGAACTCCCCGTCGTACGGCGGCGCGGCGGGCCCGCCGACGGCCGTGAGGACCTGGGTCCGGTCGGGAGTCGTCCGGAGCGCCTGGGGCTTCGACGGCTCGGCGGGGACGGTGACCTCCCGGATCTGCTCCCCCGTGCGCGTGAAGAGGTGGTGGAAGACCGAGCCGCCGCAGGTCGCGATGACACTGATCACACCCGCGCCCAGGATCGTGCCGTACACGCCGAGCGTGGAGGCGAGTTTGGCCGCGATGACCGCGGCGACCGCGGAGCCCGAGACCTGAGCGATGCTCAGGTCGAGCTTCTTCTTCTCACCGTTCTTCTCGTGATCCATACCCAGAAGGGACAAATGGGCGAAGTGAAAAGTTCCGTTTCTGCGGTTTCTGTGAAGAGCGCCACGCGGCGGCGGCGACCACGGAGACTCAACTCCCGTACCCCCGGAGAAGTTGGGCGGCGCGCCGGTCCACCCAGGTGGCCCGAATGGAGTACTGTGGCGATCCCTGGGTCTGGGCTCCCTCATGGGTGCCGGGACGCGGGGAGGGGGCCGAAAACGGCACTCGAACCGGCGGCGCCAAGGCATCGCGCGGTAGCCCGCTGCAGAGCGTGACCATCGGTCACTCTGCGTCGCAGACGGGTAACCGTGCCATAACGGCGTTCCAGGGTCCAGGCCCGACACGCCGGGCAACTCGGCAAGGTTGTGGCAGGCTGCACCCGGGCAGGCCACACTCGACTAGCGGAAGCAGCGACGCACGTGACGTCGGCAGGCACCACCCGGGAGGTCCCCATGCCCGAACTGCGTGTCGTGGCCGTCTCCAACGACGGCACACGACTGGTGCTGAAGGCTGCTGACAGCACGGAGTACACGCTTCCGATCGACGAGCGGCTGCGCGCCGCCGTGCGCAACGACCGCGCGCGGCTCGGTCAGATCGAGATCGAGGTGGAGAGCCACCTCCGCCCCCGCGACATCCAGGCGCGGATACGTGCCGGTGCCTCCGCCGAGGAGGTCGCCCAGCTCGCCGGGATCCCCGTCGACCGCGTACGGCGCTTCGAGGGCCCCGTGCTCGCGGAGCGGGCGTTCATGGCCGAGCGGGCCCGCAAGACGCCCGTGCGCCGGCCCGGCGAGAACACCGGTCCTCAGCTCGGCGAGGCGGTGCAGGAGCGGCTGCTGCTGCGCGGCGCCGAGAAGGACACCGTGCAGTGGGACTCCTGGCGCCGTGACGACGGCACATGGGAGGTGCTGCTCGTCTACCGCGTGGCGGGCGAGGTGCACACGGCCAGCTGGACGTACGACCCGCCCCGGCGGCTCGTCCAGGCCGTGGACGACGAGGCGCGCGCGCTGATCGGCGAGACCGACGACACGATCGCCGCCGCGCCGGAGCCGAGCTTCCCCTTCGTCCCGCGGATCGCACGGCTGCCGCGCGACCGTCCGCTGGACCGCGCGCTCGACCGCCAGATCGAGCGTCCGGCGCCGGTTCCCGATCCGGAGGAGGAACGGGACTCGCTGACCAGCCTGCTGGAGGCGGTGCCGAGCTTCCGTGGCGACATGGTCGTCCCGGACCGCGGCGCCGACCCGGCCTCCACCGAGCCGACCGACGAGCCGGAGGCGGAGGAACCGCCGGCCCCGGCGGCCTCGGCCGGCGCCGGCTCGGCCTACGCCGACGTCCTGATGCCGCGCGCGGTGTCGGGCCACCGCGACCGTCTCACCGGCACGACGGACCGTCAGGCCGAGGCGGACGGCGTCCGCCCGGGCCGCCGGGCGGCGGTCCCGAGCTGGGACGAGATCGTCTTCGGCACGCGAAGGAAGAAGCAGGACTGACGCCCGTACGACGAGGGGCCCGCACCGGCGATCGGTGCGGGCCCCTCGTCTCGTTCCCGGACAGACACGTAGGGGCCTGCCAATTCCCCGCCGTGGCGCGCCGTCAGGTTTCCAGCTGTGCCGCGGTGCGGGTGAGCCGCTTCTCGATGCCTTCCAGGGCGCGCAGGACGGAAGCCTGTTCCTCGTCCGTGGCGTCGCCGACGGTGGCGTCTTCGAGCTGACGCCACAGCTGTGCGACTTCCTTGTGCAGTGCATGGCTGGCGGAGGCGTCCCGGTCCCAAGCAGATCTGGAGGCCCACCGCAACCAGGGCAAGGGGGTCCTGGTGCCCTGGCCCTCCGGGTCGCCACCGCCCGTGCCGTGGGAACGGGTGAGGAGGCCCCGGGCCGCAGCCGGAAACCCAGCTCATGCTGTGGCCCCCTTCCGTGCTCGGCTCGGCGAAGCCGGCCGGGCGTCCGGCCGGCTCACGAGCCGGCCGGACGCCGACGGCTACTGCGGGTCCGCGCCCTTGGCGACCGGGCGCGTGGGATCGTTCGACCATTCCGACCAGGAGCCGGCGTACAGCGCGGAGGGGATGCCCGCGATCGCGAGGGCGAGCACCTCGTGCGCGCCCGAGACGCCCGAGCCGCAGTACACGCCGACCGCGCCGTCCTCCCGGGCGCCGAGCTCGGCGAAGCGGGCCGCCAGCGCCCGCGCCGGGAGGAAGAGACCTTCCTCGTCCACGTTCCCGGTCGTCGGCGCCGAGACCGCGCCCGGGATGTGGCCGCCGACCGGGTCGATCGGCTCCACGTCGCCCCGGTACCGCTCCGCCGCCCGCGCGTCGAGCAGCAGCCCGGAGCGCGCCAGCGCGGCCGCCCCGTCCGCGTCCAGCAGCCCGACCTCGCTCGGGTGCGGCACGAAGTCGCCCGGCTCGGGCTCCGGGGTCTCCTTCGACAGCTCGTGCCCGGCGGCCGTCCACGCCGCGAGACCGCCGTCCAGGACCCGTACGTCCGTGTGGCCCGTCCAGCGCAGCAGCCACCAGGCGCGAGCGGCGCCCCACCCGAGTCCGCCGTCGTAGACGACGACCGGGGTGTCCGCCGAGAGACCCGCCCGGCGCATCGCCGCGCCGAAGACCTCCGGGTCGGGCAGCGGGTGCCGACCGCCGCTGCCGGGAGGCCCGGCGAGTTCCGTGTCCAGGTCGACGTAGACCGCGCCGGGGATGTGCCCGGCCTCGTAGTCGGGCAGCCCCGGCGGGCCGCCGAGCTGCCAGCGGACGTCCAGGAGGACCGGGCGGCGGGCCCCGGCCGACTCGCTCGCGAGTTCGCCTGCGGTGATGATGGGCTTCATGGGTGCCATCCTCGCGCAGCCCGCGCTGCCCCGGAGCACCTTCCCCCGGACCGTGCCACGGTGACGCCAGGACGGCACGGCGGCCCCGCGGCGGCGCGGCCGTGGCGCGAGAAGGGCTCAGGGGTGCGAGCATCTGCACGGGACGCGCGACCGCGCGTGTACGGCGGGTGATCGGCGGGCAGGAACCCGAGGCGGGCCCCAGGGCCCCGCTCCCACCCGCCCGTACGAGCTCGTGCGCACGCTCGGTCCCCCCGCACGGCCACGACGATGGTCCGAGGAGAGAGTGACGATGACCGAGGCGACTCGGCGCACACCCGGTACACCCTGTTGGGTGAGCTTGATGGTGCACGGCATTGACGCGACGCAGGAGTTCTACGGCGGGCTCTTCGGCTGGGAGTTCGAGCCCGGCCCGCAACAGCTCGGCCCGTACGTGCGCGCCCTGCTCGACGGCAGGGAGGTGGCGGGCATCGGCCAGCTGCCCCCCGACCGGCATCTGCCGGTCGCCTGGACCACGTATCTGGCCACCGACGACGCCGACGAGACCGCGGAGACCATCCGCTGCTGCGGCGGCACGGTCGCCGTCGGCCCGCTCGACGCGGGCGAGGCCGGCCGGATGGTGATCTGTTCGGATCCGGTCGGCGCCGTGTTCGGCGTATGGCAGGCCGGGGCGCACCGGGGCACGGCGGCGGCGGGGCCTCCGGGCACGCCGGTCTGGAACGAGCTCCTGACGTACGAGACGTCGGCGATCGCCAAGTTCTACCGGTCGGTGTTCGGGTACGACGCCGAGCCGGTCGTCTCGGCCGACTTCGACTATGTGACCCTCCACCTCGACGGACGTCCGGTGGCGGCCCTGCACGGCGCCGGCACCGCGCTCCCCCGTGACCGGGGCGCGCACTGGCTGACGTACTTCGAGGTCACCGACACCGACGCGGCCGCCAGGCTCGTCACCGAGCTGGGCGGCCACGTGCTGCGGCCGCCCAGGGAGGGTGCGGGGGGCCGGAGCGCGCTGGTGGCGGACCCGGAGGGCGCGGTCTTCACGATCGTCCACTCGGCGAACTGACCGAACGGGCCGCGCCCCGGGTTCAGCTCCTGCCGCTGCGCGTCAGGGTCCGGCGCAGCCGGGAGGCGCCGGGCGGACCGGCCGGATCGCCGCCGGGCAGGCCGAGCTTCGTCAGCCGCTCGGCGTCGAAGTACCGCGCGGTGTCCGCGTCGCCGCGGTGGCTCTCCAGGAACGCGGCGGTCTCGTCGCGCAGCAGCGGGTGGAGCCTGGACTGCATGCAGAAGCCCACGGCACGGACCAGCGGCGTCAGGGTCTCCGGTCCGGCTCCGGGGACGGCCGGTCCCGTACCGGTCCCGAGGTCGGGCACGATGTGGTCGACGACGGTCAGCGGCATGCGGTTGCTGTTCTCGAAGGGCGTGAGCCGGGCCAGGACCGTCTCCGTGCCCACCCGGGCGATGGGGACCCCGTAGTAGACGGACGCGGTGACCATCGCGGTCGAGAAGCAGCCGACGACGAGCGTCGGCCGGCAGCGCTCGTAGAAGGTCTCGGCGAGCAGGGGGCCGTCCAGGACCGTCAGCCGTACGCCGGCCTCGTCCGCGGCTTCGTTCAGCGCCGTGCCGTAACGGGCGGGCGCCGTCGGGTGCGGCTTGAAGATCACCGACGTGTGCCCGGCGGCCGCGGCACCGCGCAGCATCCGGATGTGCAGCTCCTCCTCCTCGTCGGCGGTGAGGATGCCCAGCGAGGCGAGGTACTGGCCGAGGAGAAGCGCCGTCGGCTCGGCCTCGACCGCCGCGGCGACCTGCCGGTCGCCCTCGGCGGCCTCGGCGATCTCCGCGAGGACCCGCCGGAACGCCTCGTCGGGTACGAGCTCGGGCTCGACGCCGTACTCGGAGAGCAGCAGGGGACGCAGACCGGGCACGAGGTCGAGGTGGAGCAGCCGTCCGATCCGGCAGGCGATCGACTGCGGCAGCTCCTCGCGCGTCGGGCCGTAGCTCATCAGGCCGTCGGCGTAGACGTCGACGGTGCTCTCGGCGAAGACCGCCGCGAGGGCCTTGGCCGGGTTGACCTGGATGGACTCGACGATCAACTCGACCGGTGCGGTGCCCAGCTCCCAGGCCGTCCGGAACACCCGCTGCCACAGCGGTGCCTCCTCCGGGCGGGGCGCCCAGGTGGCGGGGTGGTGCGGGTGGATGGCCTCGTTCCAGTCGATCACCTCGTCGAAGCGGGAGGCGATCCGGTCGTAGCCGGTCATCGTCTCCAGGCGCAGCGAGGTCTCCGGGATCGCCGCGTTGTTCGACACGAGCAGGATGCGCCGGGCGTCGTCGGGGGCTCCGAACCGGCCGGCGTCGACCGCCGCCGCGAGCGTGGCCGCGCCGTAGAGCGTGGACACCTCGAAGATCTGGATACGCGCGGTCGCGCTCTTCGCTGTCGTCGCGGTCATGGGGTCAGGCCGTCCTTCCGGTGGCGCGCAGGCCGCGGAGCAGGGTGCTGCGCGCGGAGTCCATCGTCGCCAGCGTCTCGTCGAGCACCTGCTGCGGCATGCGGCGCAGGGCATCGGTCACGTTCCGCTTGAGTCGCTTGGTGACGGCAGGCTCGTACTGACCGGCCTTGCCCATGTGGAAGGCGATCATGGCGCAGTACGTGCGGACCGCCTTGGGCAGGAAGCGGTCGGCGTCACGGTCGGCGGACACCTCGTCGAGCAGGAGGTCGTACGAGGGGATGAAGTCGAGCTGGCGGTTGTCGGTGATCTGGGTGAGCGAGGTGGTGACGCCGCGCCGGTAGAAGACTCCGTGCAGGTTGAGGGCCGCGTAGCTGGTGGCCTTCAGGTGGAGGCGCCAGATCCAGAGCCGGTCCTCGGCCGTGCGCAGCTTCGTCTCGAAGCGGGACTCGCCGTTCTCGAAGAGCCGGCCGCTGTAGATCCCGAAGGGGACGAAGGGGTAGTCGACCATCGTCACCATGCTGGCGGGCGCGATCCCGTCGCGCGGATCCATCACCGTCTCACGGCGCTTGGCGGGGGCGTACCGGATGGCGCGCTTGGTGCCGGTGGACAGGACGTGGTCGGTGCGGGCGAAGTCGCAGCCGAGGGCCTCGATGCCGCGGACCATGCCGCGCAGATGGCCCGGTGCGTACCAGTCGTCACCGTCGAGGAAGGTGATGTGGTCGCCGGTGGCCGCGTCGATCCCGGTGTTGCGCGCCTGCGCCACGCCGAGGTTGGTCTCGTGGCGGATGACCCTGGCGTTCGGGATGCGGCTCTGCCAGCGGTCGAGGACGTACGGCGTCTCGTCCGTCGAGCAGTCGTCGATCAGCAGGAACTCGAACTCCGGGTCCGCGTTGTTCGCGAGGCTTCGCATGGTGTCGGGCGCATAGATCCCGACATTGTGGAACGGGACGATGACGGACAACTTCGGCACTCGGAGATCCCCACACTCAACCAGACGTACTGACAGGCAATCGATCACTCAGGCGACTCGGCTCACGGTCTTCACCAGGGCGGACGCCGGTCAGGCGGGCAGCGTATCCGTCGTCATCTCCCGCCGGTGGAGCCCGATGTGGCCTCCAGATGAACTCTTGTCGCCGCGCGTGCGAACCGGTGCCGGAAGCCGAGCGCGAGCAGGACGAGCAGCGCTGTGGCGGCGACCGCGCCGCCGAGGCGCAGCCCCGGGGGCCGGAAGGTGCAGCTGACCGAGGTCGTCGTGGGGTCGATCGGGACGGCCAGGAGTCCGAGGTAGCGCTGCGCGGGGGCCGGCGAGGCGTCCCCGGCCGCGCAGCTCCAGCCGGAGACGCGGGGGGCGGCGATGAGGGCCGTTCCTCCGCTGCCCGCCGGGAGTTCGGCGGTGAGCGTGTGGCCGGCGACATGGACGGAGGTGGCGCCGGTCGCCGTCAGCCGCTGTACGGCGGTGTCGAGGCGCGCCCTGTCCAGGCAGGCCACGGGCTCCCGTGGCAGGGAGGCCGCCCGCGCGTCGCCGCGCAGTTCGATCCGTACGGCGCCGGATGCGGGTACCGCGCCGAGCGTCTGCATCGGGCCCTGGACCGAGGGCAGTCCGCCGAAGAAGGTCACGGCCGGCTGCCCGGCCAGGGCGGCGGTGCCCTTGAGCTCGGGCGCCCAGAGCCAGACCTGACTGCCCGCGGGGCACGAGGCGTTGAGCGTGGTGACGCGGCCGGGACCGTCCGTACGGCGGAGCGAGCCCGGCACCGTGTAGACGGTCGAGCCCAGCAGCAACTCCTGGTTGGCGAACGGGGAGTCGCCGAACGCGGCGTCCCGCGCGGGCAGCTTCACGTCCGGACGGACCGTCACGAGCGGGGGCACGGGTGTGTCGGTGACCGTGATCCGGCCCTCGGGCAGGGTGTCCGGGGTGACCGGCGCCGAGGGCGTGGAGCGCATCCGGGTGCCGATGGAGAAGATCGCGTCGGTCACCGGGTTGTCGAGGGTGACCGGGTGGCGGCCCTTGGCCCAGAAGCCGAAGCCGAGGGCGGAGAGGGTGCGCGCGTACGTGTCCGCCGTGAGGCTGGAGTAGTACTCGGCTCCTTGGCCGCCGACGAGCAGGACGTCGTTGCCGCCCGGGATCTCGCCCGGATCCGTACGGTGGCGCGGCCAGGCGTCCTGCGCCTCCACGGCGCGCGCCATGTCCTCCTGCCAGGGTCCGAGGCGCGGGTTCCACTGGACCTTGGTCAGCTCCTGCTCCGCGATCCTGCCTCCGGTGAGCGCGGTCTCCCCGGCCTGGGCGACGACGAGGAGGACGACCGCCAGGGCCGACAGGCCTCGGGCTCCGGCCGCGTACCGCCGGGCGAGCAGCACGGCGACGGCGGCGAGCACCGCGAGGGCCAGGGCGGCGGCGAAGGCGGGATAGGTCCAGCGGTCGACGACGAGGCTGTCGCGGGCGACGAGGGCGAGGGCGGCGAGGAGTGCGGCGCCGCCGAGGAGGGCGGGCAACGGGGGCAGTCCGCGGGCGGTGGACAGCCAGGCCGCGACGATCAGCAGCCCGCAGAGTACGAAGGTCTGACGGTACGGCAGCCCGTTGGGCGAGGCGCCCGCGTGCCAGAGCAGATGGGTGGGGCCCCACTGGAGCGAGAGCCCGACCAGGACGATCGCGGCGGTCCAGGCGATACGGGGCCCGGGGGCCACGGCGCTGTTGAAGGGGAGCGTCAGCGCGAGTGCGAGGGCAGGGGTGCCGATGAAGAGGGCGGGGGTGGCGACGCTGGCCGTGGCCGGGAGCAGCCGGGCGAACACCTCGGTCCAGGTGACGGGGGCGAACGTCACCTCGGGGGTCGGGTCGGCGACCCGGGTGGCCAGGAAGATCACCAGGATGAGCGGGGAGGCGAGCGCGATGCCGAGGAGGACGGAGCGGCTTGCGCGCAGCAGTCCGGCCAGTCGCCGGCGGGCGGTCGTGCCCTCCGTGAGCAGACGGACGGTCAGGACGACGGCGGCGCCGAGGGTGGCCATGTACGCGGTGTAGAAGTTGGCGTACCAGGCGAGGGCGACGACGAGCGGGCCGAGGACGGGGCGGCGCGCGGTGCGGGCCCACTCCCCCACCAGACAGAGCAGGGGAAGGGCGAGCAGTCCGTCGAGCCACATCGGGACGGTGGCGCCGTAGTTGAGGGTCCAGCCGCACAGTGCGTACGCCGCGCCCAGGACGGCCGCCACCTGCCAGGGGCCGCGGCGCAGCCTGAGGAGCAGGATCGCCATGGCCGCACCGGCGGCGGTGATCTTGGCTGCGGTGATGACGTAGAGGGCCAGTTCCATGCGGTCGGCCGGGAAGAGCACGACCATCAGGTCGAACGGGCTGCTCAGGTACGTGCCGTAGTCGCCGAGGAAGTTCGACCCGAAGCCCGCGCTCCAGTTGAGGAACAGGTCGCCGTCGGCCTCGCCGAGCAGGACCTTGCGCCAGTGGGCGTGGAACGGCAGGTACTGCTGGCCGAGGTCGACCGTGTTGCGGGTGGTGGACCCGAACGGATGGCTGCCGGCGAGCCGTGTGCCGAGGCAGAAGACGAGGGACGTCAGCAGGGCCGCGGCGAGGGCGCCGCGTACGCGGATGCTGTGCCGGGCCCGGTCGAGGTACCGCCGCGGGCGCTTCCCCGTCCGGTTCCCCGTTTCCTTCGCCGCGCCGGGCTGCCCGCCCTCGGTGCGCGCGCCTTCGCCCTGGTCGGGCACGGTCTCGGCAGCAGGGGGCACATGTCCTCCGGGGTGTGTCGGGCGGCGCGCGGTCAGTCGGGCGGCGCGCGGTCGTTCGGGCGTGGGCCCGGTGGTCACGTCCACGTCCACGTCACGGGCAGAGGGCCATTACCGCCGAGCCGGGCGTCTCGAATCCGATCAGCAGGCGGTCTTCCGGCACACCGGAGGTGAACACGAGGTGCCACCGTCGTGCGGGACCGACGGGATCGGATCGCTGCGCACGGCGGTATCCGCCGTCCGCAATACCCTCCGCTTGCACTTAGCCAGCGTCTGCAACTATTGTCGAGGCGTGCAAGACCCCCCTGCAATCATTTCTGGAAGGTGCTTCACCATGCCTCTCGCGCTCCTGGCCCTGGCCATCGGGGCCTTCGGGATCGGCACCACCGAGTTCGTGATCATGGGCGTGCTGCCTCAGGTCGCCGGGGACTTCGGTGTCACCATTCCCACGGCCGGCTGGCTGGTGACCGGCTACGCCCTCGGTGTCGTGTTCGGCGCCCCGCTCCTGACCGTGCTCGGCACCAAGGTGTCCCGCAAGAAGATGCTCCTCTTCCTGATGGGCCTCTTCGTCGTCGGCAACCTGCTCTCCGCCGTCGCCCCGACCTTCGGGATGATGCTGACCGGCCGGATCGTGGCCTCCCTCGCCCACGGCGCGTTCTTCGGCATCGGCTCGGTCGTCGCCGCGGACCTGGTCGCCCCGGAGAAGAAGGCGTCGGCGATCTCGCTGATGTTCATGGGCCTGACCGTCGCCAACGTCGTCGGCGTCCCGCTCGGCACCTACATCGGGCAGGCGGCCGGCTGGCGCGTCACCTTCACCGTCGTCGCGGCGCTCGGCGTGGTCGGCTTCCTCGGCGTGGCCAGGCTCGTGCCCGAGACGGGCCCGCCGGAGACCTCTGGCGTCCGCACCGAGTTCGCCGCCTTCAGGAACGTCCAGGTCTGGCTCGCCATGGCGATGACCGTCCTCGGCTACGGAGGCGTGTTCGCGGCCGTCACGTACATCACCCCGATGATGACCGAGGTCGCCGGCTACAGCGAAGGCGCCGTCACCTGGCTGCTCGTCCTCTTCGGCATCGGCATGTTCCTCGGCAACCTGCTCGGCGGAAAGTTCGCCGACCGCGCCCTGATGCCCATGCTCTTCGTGGCCCTCGGCGCGCTGTCCCTGACGCTGCTGACCTTCACGGCCACCGCCCACCACAAGGTCCTCGCCGCGATCACGCTCACCCTGATCGGCGCGCTGGGCTTCGCCACCGTGCCCCCGCTGCAGAAGTGGGTCCTGGACCAGGCGAAGCAGGCCCCGACGCTCGCGTCGGCCGCCAACATCGGCGCCTTCAACCTCGGCAACGCCCTGGCCGCCTGGCTCGGCGGTGTCGTCATCGCCTCGGGCCTCGGCTTCACCGCCCCGAACCGGGTGGGCGCGCTCCTCTCCGGAACCGCCCTCCTGCTGGCCTTCCTCGCCGCGTTCCTGGACCGGCGGACCCGGGCCGCCGCGTCGATCCGTACGGAGGCCGGGGCCGCTGCCGACGACGCTGCCGTCCGGGTCCGGAGCGACGCCGAGCGGGTCCCGGCCGGGCTGCGCTGAACCCCGGCACCCCGGCACCCCCGTACCCCGTACCCCCTTACCCCGTACCCCCGTACCCCCGTACCCCCGAAGATCCATCCCCCGCCTACAAGGAAGTCACCACCGTGAGCACCACCACCGCCCCCGCCGTCACCCCGCTGAGCACGCGGGACGCCGAGATCCTGCTCACCACCGCCGTCCGCGCCGCCGAGGCCGGCGGGGTCACCGTCAGCGTCACCGTCCTGGACGCGGGCGGCCATCTGCTCGCCTTCCGCCGCGACGACCGCGCCGTACTGATCTCGGGCGAGACGAGCACCCGCAAGGCGTACACGGCCCTCCAGCTCGACGCCCCGACCGCCGACCTCGTCGACCTGGTCAAGCCCGACGGCCCGTTCCACAGCCTCACCACGGCGCTCGACCGTCCGCTGCTCTTCATCGCCGGCGGCCTGCCGGTCCACCGCGACGGCCGGCTCGTCGGCGCCATCGGCGTCGGCGGCGGCGCGCCCGAGCAGGACCACGGCTTCGCCACGGCGGCCGTCGACTCCCTCGGCGCCGGTACACGCTGACCCGGCACGGGGACGCCGCTCACCCGATCATGCGCCCGCCCGGTGCCTTCGGCACCGGGTCGCGTGCGCCGCGGTCGGCCCGCCCGAAGTCACTCCTCGGAGCCGTCGGCTGGAGCAGTGGCGCTCGATCCACCGGTGTCGGACCAGGTCGAGAGGAGCTTGCTGAGGGCGGTCAGCGCTCGCGCGGCCTCAGGTTCGTCACCCCGGGCCGCCGGAGCGAGTTCGACATGGACGAACGTCGAACGGTGCCGCTTCGCCGCCTTCCCCTGGACGTTCGTCGTCCCTTCCAGGGGGCACCGATCAGCCCACCCCCGGCAGACGCGGAGATCGTCGTCCTCCATGAGGTCGGCCAGCATGGCGACATCGCCGGGTGCAGCCTCTGCGGCACCGGTGGAGAGGATGGCGTCGTAGGGGCGGTCGGGCGTTCTGGCGAAGCCGTGCACCTGCATGCCCGGAACGCCCCGCTTCTGCAGCTCCGAGACGATCGCATGGAAGACGCTGTCGGTGCGGTGCGCGACATCCGCCGCGTCACCCCTCCCGGAGGTGCGGTGGGCGCCGGCGAGGACCAGCGCGCCGCCCGGCGTCTCCTCCAGAAGCCGGGCCCCGAGGGCTTCCGTGCCGCGGTCCGCCACCGGATGCGGCACCTGCACGCTCCAGCGGACGCCTGAGTCCGCGTTGACGTACAGCCGCCCCCATCGCGCCTCGGCCCCGGAGTCGCGGGCGGCGACCTCGTCGTAGCGGCGGCCGGAGGCCGTGTCCATGAGCGCGGTCACCCGGAAGCCGACGGTGTCGAGGACCTGTTCGGCCTTCTCGGCATCGCCGTCCAGGAGGTGGCCCACCCCGCGTGCGAGGCGTTCCCGCTGGGTGTCGCTCGGGGGCGTGTAGCGCGCCCCGGCTTGGGCTTCGTCCGCGTATTCGAGGATCCGGTCGCCGAGGTCGACCAGTTCGCGGTAGTTCGAGCGCCCCGCCTCCCCGTCGCTGCCCTGGATCGCCTGGCAGCCCGACAGCAGCAGAAGCACGCTTATCACACTGACGATGCGAAGGGAATGTGATGATCTTGTGACGACCCTTGCGCATTGGATCTTGGAACGCGTGTGAAAATCAGGCAGTGACATTCTGTGATTCTCTCCGCATGCATCGCGTGCTGACAGGGGTGGCGGCCTTCGCGGTCCTCGCGGTCGGCTGTGCACCGACCCCCGACGAGTCGCAGAGCAAGCCGGGCGGCCGGTCGTTCACCGTCGCCGCCGCAGGAGATGTTCTCATCCATCCGGAGCTGGTGGAGCAGGCCGCCAAGGACGCGAAGAAGACCGGCAAGGGCAGCGCAGGCCTGGACTTCGGCCCGCTGCTCGCCGGCGTTGAGCCGGTCATCAGCAAGGCCGACCTGGCCATCTGTCACATGGAGACCCCCGTGGGCAAGCCCCGGGGCCCCTTCGAGGGGTACCCGGAGTTCCTGGTGCCGCCACAGATCCTCACCTCCCTCAAGGACGTGGGGTACGACACCTGCTCGACCGCCTCGAACCACACCTATGACCACGGACTGAAGGCCATCCGCCGCACCCTGGACACCATGGACCGGGTGGGGCTCGGCCACGCCGGCTCGGCACGCACCCCCGAGGAAGCGGAGAAGATCAACATCCGCGACGTCAAGGGCGTCAAGGTCGCCCACCTGTCCTACTCGTGGGAGTCGTTCCTCAACCCGACACCCGGGAAGGAACGCTGGGCCTTCAACCGGATCAGCACGGACGAGATCAAGGCAGCCGAGTCCCGGGCCCGGAAGCAAGGGGCCGAGGTGGTGCTTCTCTCGGTCCACTGGGGCCTGGAGCACTACAACGAGCCGAGCGTCCCGCAGCTGCAGCTCGCGGAGCGGATCACCAAGGAGACCGGGATCGATCTGGTCATCGGCCACCACGCGCACGTGGTGCAGCCGATCCAGAAGCTGAACGGCACCTGGGTCGCCTACAGCCTGGGCAACCAGGTGGCCCGCCACTCCTCGCCGACGGGGCTCACCGAAGAAGGGGCGATCGGCTGGTTCGAGTTCCGGGAGACGGCGTCCGGATGGGACGTCGAAGCCCGGTACCGCACCACGCTGGTGGACATTCCGCCCGAGGTCGAGCCGGGCGAGAAGCTCCCGGAAGGCGCAGTCGAGGAGCACCGGCTCGTGGACGTGAGGCAGGTGCTCGACAGCCCCGGCGAACTGTCGGCGGACCGCCTCGCCCGATACCGCCTCGCCGCGGACCGGACGAGTGGCTACCTCTTCAACCGGGGGGCCCCGGGCGGCGACGGTCTGGCCGAGCTCTCCCTGAAGGACTGAGCGGCAGCACAACCCCGTCTCGCGCATTCGCCTTCCGGCGTCCCGGGCCCGCGCCACGTGCGCTCGCCCGAGTGAGCCATGGCCGTAGACATCAGGAAAGAACCCCAGTGACATCGAGAAATGCCGCGTACTCCGTCCGCGGAGGGCGGCGACGGAGCCGCCGACGCGCGGACATGCCGCTCCTCGGCGGCATCCGCCCCCCGATCGCGGTGCTGTGCGTGCTCGTCCTCGCCCTGGCCGGCCTGACGGCGCGGGTACTCGGCCCCGGCAAGGACATCGGTGCGCCGCAGGCGGTGCTGTCCTCGCAGCAGCACTTCGCGGAGGACGGCGCCATCGCCCTGCGCGCCTCGATCGACGAACGGCTGACGGACCTGGAGCGCACCGCCGCGGCGCTGAGCGCGGGTGCCCCGGTGAAGCCCGAACGCGTCCTGTCGGACCTGGGCCGGACCTACCAGAAATGGACCGGCACCACCGTGCTCGACCTGGAGAGCGGAGAGATCCTCGCCGCGCGGGGGGAAGCGATCCCTCTCGCCTGGCTGGACAAGGACGTCCTCACCGGCGAGCGGGCTCTGACACCGCGGATGGTGCGGCTGGAGACCGGGGACGTACGCCTGATGACCACGGCGGTCCTGGACTGGCAGGACCGGCCGCAGCAACTTCTGATCGCGTCCAGCAGCCTGTCCGTGCCCGCCATCAACCTCGGCCCGTTCCGCACCATGGCGGTGGTCGCCGAGGACGGTGAGGTCCTCGGCACGGCCGGCTTCGAGCGGGCCGAGGCACTCAACTCCGACCAGGAGCGCAAGGAACTCGCCTTCCTCCAGAAGCAGATGAGCCTGCTCTCCGACCAGGCCGCGACGCGGACCGAGCAGCATCCCGTCCGCGCCAAGGAACCCGGCGCACGGGGCTACCCCGGTGTCAGCGGCACACTCGTCGGCGACGAGTACAACGGCCGTGTGGCCACCGCCGGGTACGCCTCGCTCGCCTCCTCCGACCCGGAGGAGAAGCAGAGCGTGGCCGCCGGTCTCGGGCTGACCGTCGTGGCACTGCTGCCCGTCATCCAGCAGGACACCGCCGACCAGGGCCGTGAGCTGTACGGCCTGGTGGCGGCCGGCGCCCTCGTGCTCCTCGGGCTGCTGGCGGTGGGGGTGCTCTGGGCGACGGTGCAGCGGCCCCTGCTGCGACTGTTCCTGGAGTCACGCCGGATCGCCCGGGGCGATCTCGTCCGGCCGGTCACGTCGCCCCGCTGGGGCGAGGCCGCCCGCGTCGGGGCCGCCCTGGAGACCCTGCGCCGGCAGCTCGGCAGTGACGGCTCCGTACATGACACCGACGCCGACAGCGGCTCCGCCCGTCGGAAGAGGAACCTGGTCGGAGGCCGGGGACCGCTCGTGGTGACGGCCGCTCTGCTGCTCCTGTGGTGCGTGCCCGTCGGTCTGCTGCTGAACCGGACCGACGAGTCCGTCAGCGTCCCGACCACCATGGTCAACGACCAGCGCGACCGTACGGATCTGATCGCCGACCGGGTCCGCCGGGCACTCAACGAGGCACAGGCGGACCTCGTCTCCACCTCCCGTCTGCTCGACGCGGACGGTCACGAGGGCACCACCCGCCTCCTCGAGGACACCCTGCAGAAGCACACCCGCTACCAGGCGCTGTACGTCGTGGACCCCGCGGGCCGGGTGACTGCCCGCGCGGGCGCGGAGCCCCACCCCTGGGAGCAGGGCGAGGAGCTGCCCCTGGTCCGGGTGTCCGGCGAAGGCGGCAAGGAGCCGGTGATCCAGGCCGGAGCTCCGGTGCCCGAGCTCAAGGGCGGCACCCTCGTCGGAGAGATCCGGGTGGAGTTCCTCAACTCGCTCCTCGCCCGGCCCGGCCTCGGGGAGGTCCGTATCGTGGACTCCGCCGGCCGGACGCTCGCCGCCAGCGACGGCTTCCTCGCGTTCGAGGAACTGCCCGGCACGGTCCTGCCCGGCCTCGTCCGGGCGGCCGGCGTCCGGATCGGCGCGGGCCCGGTCGAGAACGCCCTGCTCGTCCGCGAGGGGGACCGTGTCAGCGTCGCCGCGGCGGCCCCGTTCTCCGGTGGCGGCGTCACGGCCGACATCGGCTGGACGATCGTCAGCCATCAGGACGCCGAGCGCTTCCAGATCGCCCCGTACGAACGTGAGGACCGCAGCGTGCTCGCCGGGATGCTCGGGCTGGCCGCGATCATCTTCTGCCTGGGGTGGATCTACCTGGTCGTCGTACGACCGCTGCGAGCTCTCGCCACAGCCGCCGAGAAGCTCGCGGACGGCGACCTCAAGACCGTGCTGTACCCCCGGTACCAGGACGAGGTCGGCGCCGTCGTCCGCAGCCTGGAACTGCTGCGCCAGCAGTCGCAGGCCCACAGACACAACCAGACGCGCCGGCTCGCCGAGCCGCGGTCCAGCGTCGGCGGAAGGTGACAAGGCCGTGCTCTACCTCTACTTCGTCCTGCTGACGGGCGGGGTGTTCCTGCTGATCGCGGGCATCGTCGAACAGCGCAGGCACTACGCCGCCCTGCACACCATCCCCACCCGGGTCCTCGTCAACGGCATCCGGGGCAAGTCCTCGATCACCCGGCTGTGCGCCGGAGCCCTGCGCGGCGGAGGGCTCGTCACGGTCGCGAAGACCACGGGGACGGCCGCGCGCTTCATCCACCCCGACGCGACGGAGGAGCCGGTCTACCGCAAGTTCGGCATCGCGAACGTGGTGGAGCAGATCGGCATCGTGCGGCGGGCGGCGACGTACCGGCCGCACGCCCTCGTCATCGAGTGCATGGCCGTCATGCCGGCCCTGCAGGAGGTCAACCAGAGCAAGCTGATCCGTTCCACCATCGGCGTCCTCTGCAACGTCCGCGAAGACCACCTCGCGGAGATGGGCCCCACCCTGGACGACGTGGCCCGGTCCCTGTGCCGCTCGATGCCGGAGCACGGCATCTGCGTGACGGCGGAGAAGGAGCGGTTCCACATCCTCCAGGAGGAGGCGGACGCCCGTGACTGTCAGCTCGTCTACGCCGACCCCGAGACGGTCAGTGACGCGGAGCTTCGGGGCTTCAGCTGGTTCACCTTCAAGGAGAACGTCGCCATCGCCCTGGCCGTGGCGGAACTCCTCGGCATCGAACGGCAGGTCGCTCTGCAGGGCATGTACGACGCGCCCCCGGACCCGGGTGTCCTGTCCGTGGAGCGCTACGTCACCCCCGAGAACAGGCGTCTCTCCTTCGCCAACGTCTTCGCGGCGAACGACCCCGAGTCGACGCTGATGAACGTCAACCAGTTGCTCGACCTGGGGGCCGTCGGCCGCCCGCTGAACGTCGTGATCAACTGCCGGCCCGACCGCGTCGAACGCAACGGGCAGATGGGGGAGATCATTCCCGACCTGCAGCCGGACAACGTCTTCGTCATCGGGCACCCCGCGAAGAGTGCCATCGACGCCATTCCCGCCGAGTGGCGCGACCGGGCGGTCGACCTGGGCGGCGAGAAGCGCCCCGCCGAGGACTTCATGCCCGCCATGCTCGGGCGGATGCCCGACGGCTCCTCACTCGTCGCCATCGGCAACATCCACGGCCAGGGCGAAGAACTGCTGGAGTACCTCGCCGAACTCCCGGCGGACGACAGTGGCTCCGAAGCCGGTCCGGGCGCGGCGCGCGACAGCATCCCCTCCCAGTCGGCGCGTCTGGACCCCTACGCGTCCTACCCCTCGGCCCACGAGGAGCGGTACCAGGCTGCCCAGACCCAGGAGATCCCCCTCGTACGGATCCCGGTCCGACAGGTGGGTGAGGGACGCGGACCCGCGCCGTCCACCGTGTGGCCGGAACCCGAGGACATACGGAGCGGGCACGCGGAGGACGAGACCTACGGATGGTTCCAGCCCTCGGCCCACGAGGCCGACCGCCCCTCTCCGCACTCCTGACCCTGCCGGCCACCGGCCCCTGCCGACCCTCCCGCCTGACTACGCGCCCACGCGCCCGGAGCTCCCGTTGACCACCGCCGCCCTGACCCCCGAGATGGCCGCCCTGGGCATCGCCATAGGTCTGTTCTTCTCCCTGCTGTGCTACCTCACGACCAACCTCTCCCCCGGTGGCATGATCACCCCGGGCTGGCTCGCCCTGACCCTCATCGAGGACCTCCAGCGGGCCGCCATGGTCGTGGGCGTCACGGCGCTGACCTACGCGGGCACCAAGCTCATGCAGCGGCTGGTGATCCTCTACGGCAAGAGGCTGTTCGCCGCGGTGGTCCTGCTGGGCGTCCTGCTGCAGGCCACGGTGATGATCGTCCTGTCGATCGAGTTCCCCCTGCTCTACGGCAACCAGACCCTCGGCTTCATCGTCCCCGGCCTCATCGCCTACCAGCTGGTTCGCCAGCCCAAGGGGCCCACGCTGCTGGCGACGGCCTCCGTCTCCCTGCTGGCCTACATCGTCGTGGCCGCCGGCCTGCTGCTCGGCGTCATGCCCGCCGTCTGAGAATCGAGGAAGAATCATGGCAGGCAAGAAGAAGACGCGCCCGCTCGTCACGGGCCTCGTGATCCTCGGACTCGTCGCGACCTCCGGATACCTCACCCTGGAACTGCGCAAGCAGGAGGAGCCGGGTGTCACCGAGATACGGAACGTCGGCGTACTCGACGGCGGCCGGGCGAAGGCCGGCATGGCCGAGGACGCGGCCGTGGAACGGTGGTCCCGGATGGAGAACCCCGGACGCAGCGTCCTCCGGGACGCGCAGGGGCAGGTCAAGGCCACCATGACCGACGGAGCGCGGACCGCGAGACTGACCGGCCCCGCCCGGGTCTTCGCCGAACCCGCCTCCACGGCGTCCAAGGTCTCCACGACGGACTGGGTACGCCTGATGCCTCGGCCCTGGTCCAAGGGCGCGGAGAAGCAGAAGTGGTTCAAGGACTGGTACGACGAGTACGCCGGCAGCAAGAAGGACGACCTCTTCGCCTTCGCCTTCCAGTACGTGGCGGGCGCGCCACGGCAGAAGGACAAGGAGGGCGTCGCCTTCGCTGGTGATGCCAACTTCGGCCCGCTCAACACCTCCGGAGCCGAGGGCGGCGACCTGCGCCTCGAGCAGTCCGACTTCTACGACTACCTCGGCGTCCCGTACCCCTTCCGGGACGGTGCCGTCGGCACGCCGGAAGCCATGCGCGCCCGGTCACTGGACTGCTCCGGCTTCATCCGCATGGTCCTGGGCTACCGCGCGCGCTACCCCCTGATGTCGTCGGACAAGGCCGGCGACGGTCTGCCGCGCACCGCCAACGGCATGGCACGCTCCCGGCAGGGCGTGAACATCCTGCCGCTGACCGGAGTGTCGGCGAAGGACCGTCCCGCGACCATCGACGAGCTGCAGCCGGGCGACATCGTCTTCTTCAAGCTCGACGGGCGTACGGGAAAGCGGCTGGACCACGTGGGCATGGTGCTCGGCTACGACACCCAGGGTCACCTGATCTTCGTGTCCAGCCGCGAGGAGGTGAACGGCCCGACCATCGGCGACATCGGTGGGGTCTCCCGACTGGACGGCAACGGCTACTACGCCAAGACCCTGCGCAGCGCGAAGCGGCTGTGAGGCACCGCTGCGGCCGGCAGGGCCCTCTCGCCCTGCCGCGCCGAGGGGAAGGCGTCAGTCCGAATTGACGGGGAGGACATCGGGGGAGAGCGCACCCGCGTGCGCCGTGGCCGAGGTCATGAACCGGCGGTGGTGGCGACGGCAGAGGACCTCGTAACCGACCTCGACGGTCCGGTTGACGTCGCCCACGACGACCTGTTCGCCCTCGACCACCATCTCCCCGTCCACGGTACGGGCGTTGTGGGTGGCACGTGCACCGCACCAGCAGAGCGCCTCCACCTGAAGCTGCTCTATGCGGTCCGCGAGTTCGATGAGGCGCTGAGAGCCTGGGAAGAGCTTCGTGCGGAAGTCCGTCGTGATCCCGAAGGCGAAGACGTCCATGTCGAGGTCGTCCACGATCCGGGCCAGCTGGTCGATCTGCTCCGATGCCAGGAACTGGGCCTCGTCCACGATCACGTAGTCCGCTCTCCCACCCTGGGACAGCTCACCGACCACGTACGCGTACAGGTCCATCGCGTCAGTCACCTCGACCGCGTCCGTGACCAGGCCCAGACGGGAGGAGAGCTTGCCCTCGCCGGCGCGGTCCTGGCGGGTGAAGATCACGCTCTGGAGGCCGCGGGCCGAGCGGTTGTGGGTGATCTGCAACGCCAATGTGCTCTTCCCGCAGTCCATCGTTCCGGAGAAGAACACCAGCTCGGGCATGGGAAGTCGGGGCCTTTCAGGCGAGGGGATGCGGGGAATCCGGGGGAATCCGGGAGGAGGGGACGAGGAGGTACGGCTCAGGAACGGACTTCGATGAGCGGCACCAGCTGCTCCGCCGGCGTCATCGAACCGTGCACGCCGACCATCGCCGACTCGTGGGGCTCGTTGACGGACGCGGTGATGATGACATCGTCATGGGCGGCGGCGACCACGTCGCCGATCCTGCCGTACACGCGCTCGTCGACCGCGTCGCCGAACCAGCCGAGCGCGATGGCCTCGTCGCGGCTCGCCACCCAGAACTGCTCGCCGAGCACCTCCCGCCAGCACGTCAGCACATCGGCCGCGGCACCCGGCACCGCGTAGACATGGCGGGCACGGCCCTCGCCGCCGAGCAGGGCGACCCCGGCGCGCAGCTCCCAGTCCTCGTCGAAGTCGATCCGGTGCCGGTCGTCGAAGGGGATGTCCACCATGCCGTGGTCGGCCGTCACGTACAGGGCCGAGTGGGGCGGCAGCTGCTCGGCGAGCCGCTGCACGAGCCGGTCGACGAACATCAGCTGCCCGCGCCAGGCGTCGGAGTCGATGCCGAAGCGGTGTCCGGCCCCGTCGAGTTCGCTGTAGTACGTGTAGACCAGGGAACGGTCGCCGCCGGCGAGCTGCTCCGCGGCGAAGTCCATCCGCTCCTCGCCGGAGAGCCGGCCGTGGAACGTTCCGCCACTCAACGCGATCTTGGTGAGGGGAGTGTCCTGGAAGATCGGCGAGGAGACCTGGGCGGTGTGGATGCCCGCCTCGTGCGCGAGCCCGAAGACGGTGGGGTACGGCTGCCAGACCTGCGGCGAGGTCCACGGCTTCCAGCGGAGCTGGTTCATCAGCTCGCCCGTGTCGGGGTTGCGGACGGTGTAGCCGGGCAGTCCGTGCGCGCCGGGGACGAGACCGGTGCCCACCGAGGCGAGCGAGGTCGCCGTGGTGGCCGGGAAACCGGCGGTGACCGGACGGCCCGTACCGCCACGCGAGGTGCCGAGGAGCGAGGTGAGGTACGGGGCCTCGTCCGGGTGGGCCTTGATCTGCTCCCAGCCGAGTCCGTCGATCAGGAAGACGCAGTTCCGGTCGGCGGGCGACAGCTCGGAGATCCGTGCCTCGAAGCCGGGGACGCCCTGGCCGGCGACGAGCGTCGGGAGGACGTCGGCGAGCGAGGCCGTGCCGTACGCGGGGACCGGTGCCGTGGCGGGGTCGAGCGGGACGGGTTCGTCCGGCCAGCCGGGGGTGACGGCGGTGGGCTGGACCATCAGCGGGTCGCCGCGGTGGCTTCGGAGAGCGACTGGGCGAAGGCGAGGGTCTGGCGCACGGTGTCCGGGCCGTCTCCGGCGTCGCTGACGCGCAGGCTGAGGTCGTCCGCGGTGGCGTTGCCGGTGTAGCCGTGGTCGGCGTCGCAGTTGGGGTCGCCGCAGGCGGCGGGCTCCAGGTCGATCCGCGAGACGGCGCCCCAGCCGATGGTGAGGACGACCTCACGGGGCAGGGTGCCGGGCGTGTAGGACTCCGGGTTGGCGACGACGCGGCTGACGACGACGGAGGAGATCCGGTCGAGCTTGACCGACTCGGTGGACGTCGTGGCGTACGGCGTCGGGGAGCTGTTGTCGGCGGCCTGCTCGTCGGTGTGGCTGACGATGAAACGGTTGGCCGTCAGGACGAGGACCGTGACATGACGACGGACCTCGTTGGAGTCGAACGTGGTCTCCTGGTGCACCACGTACGACGCGATCGCCTCGCCACCGACGGCGGCCTCCACCGCCTCGGCCACGAGGGCCGGGTAGTAGCCGCTGCGCTCGATCGCCGCGCGCAGCCCCTGGGTCGTCGTACCGGTCTTCGCCATGGACTCCATCCTAATCCGTCGGAAGGGGCACTCCGGGACGCTCCGGGGCCGGGTTGAGGCGGGTTTCAGTAGCTCGGAAGGCTGCGGGGACCGAGGTCCGTGCGGGGCGGGGGCGGGGCCAGCCGGACCGTCGCGCCGAGCACGGAGAGGCCGTGCGGGGCGACGACCACGGGCTCCAGCGTGATCGCCACCACTTCGGGATGGTCGTCGACGAGCCGGGAGACGCGCAGCAGCAGTTCCTCCAGGGCGGGTGTGTCGACGGGGGCGGAGCCGCGCCAGCCGAAGAGGAGCGGGGCGGTGCGGATGGAGCGGACGAGTTCGGCGGCGTCGCGGTCGGTGGCGGGGACGAGACGGTGGGACATGTCCCCGAGCAGCTCGGAGGCGGCTCCGGCGAGTCCGAAGGAGAGCACGGCACCGACGGCGGGGTCGATGGCCGAGCGGACGACGGTGTCGACGCCGCGGGGAACCATGGCCTGGACGACAGGCTGGAGCTCGGCGGGCTTGCCGAGCGCCTCGGTCAGTTCGGCGTAGGCGGTGCGGAGTTGTTCCTCCCCCGCCAGGTCGAGCCGTACGCCCCCGAGGTCGGGACGGTGGCGCAGGTGGGGGGCGGTCGTCTTGAGGGCGACCGGGTATCCGAGCCGGGCGGCGGCGAGGACGGCGTCGTCGGGGGTGGGCGCGGGGAGGGTGGGGAGCACGTCGATCCCGTACCGCCCGAGCAGTTCGCGCGCCGCGTCGGCGTCGAGCGTGGCCCCCCGGGTGTCCGTGTCCTCCCCGAGTACGCGCTCGATCTGTGCGGCGGCCCCGCCCTCGTCGATGTCCTCGAACTCGGGCACCCGCCCGGGCTCGGCCGCCTGTCGCCGCCACTGCCCGTACCGCACGGCCTCGGCCAGCGCCCGCACGGCCCGCTCGGCGGCGGGGTAGGCGGGAATCCCCCCGCCGAGGGGCCCGGCGCCGTCTGCGGCGGCCGAGCCCTCGCCGGCGTCGCGGGGGACGGCGGCGCCGGCACGGGGGTGGGCTGCGGCGGCGCCGGCGCCAGGACCGCCCGAGCCGGAGGCGAGATCCCCGGCGCCGCCGGAGCCGCCGGTGCGCGGGTCGCCCATGGCGCCGCCGGAGCCGTCGGCGCCGGGCGCCGGGGTGCCGTCCGCCGATCGGCGCGGCGGCGCGGCGCTGTCCGGCGGCGTCGGCCCGCCGGTCGCAGGGTCGGTGGAGGTCGGGCGGGCGCCCGGGCCCCCGGGCACGGTGGCGTCGGGGCGTACGGGCGCGCCGGCCGGGGGGGCGTTGTCTGGGGCCGCGGGCTCGGGAAGTCGGCGGGCCCGGGTGGGCGGGCGGGTGCTCGTCGCCGCCGAGAGCGCTTCCGCCAGGCCGCCCATCTCCACGTGGACCACCACCACCGGCTTCGCCGGGGACGGGGCGGAGGCGACCGCCTCGCGGAGGTACGCCGCGAGGACCTCGCCGTCGCCGGACTCGACCGCCCCGTTCTCGCCGACCCAGGGGATCGCGGTCACGACGACCGCGTCGCAGGCGTCGTCCGCGAGCGCCGCCGCCAGCGCGGCGCGGAAGTCCGCGGGGCTCGCGCCCGTCGTCAGGTCCAGCGGGCGGTGCGGACGGAGCCCCTCCGTCAGACAGGCGTCGTACGTCAGCAGCCCGAGCGACTCGGAGTTGCCGAGGATCGCCACGCGCGGCCCGGCGGGCAGCGGCTGGCCCGCCAGGAGCAGCCCCGCGTCGACGAGTTCGGTGACCGTGTCGACGCGGATGACCCCGGCCTGCCGGAGCAGCGCCGAGACCGTGGCGTGCGGGATCCGGGTGACCGGCACCCGGTGCCCCGGCGGCGCGCTCCCGCTGTGCCGCGCGCCCTTGACCACGACGACCGGTTTGACCGCCGCCGTGCGACGGGCGAGCCGGGTGAACTTCCGGGGGTTCCCGATGGACTCCAGGTACAGCAGGACGACGTCCGTCTCCGGGTCGTCGTACCAGTGCTGGAGGAAGTCGTTGCCGGAGACGTCGGCCCGGTTGCCCGCCGAGATGAAGGAGGAGATGCCCGCGCCGTGCCGGTGCAGCCCGGCGAGGAGCGCGATACCGATGGCGCCGGACTGGGTGAAGAGCCCGATGCGTCCGGCGGCCGGCGCCTGCGGCGCGAGCGAGGCGTTCAGCCGGACACCGGCCGAGGTGTTGATGATCCCGAACGCGTTCGGCCCGATGATCCGCATCCCGTACGAGCGGGCCTGCCGCACCAGCTCCCGCTGCCGGTCCCGGCCCTCGGCCGTGCCCGTCTCCGCGTAGCCCGCCGAGAGCACGACAAGTCCCCGCACCCCGTGCTCCCCGCAGTCCGCGACCGCCTCCGGCACGCGCTCGGCGGGAACGGCGACGATCGCGAGGTCCACCGGTTCGCCGATGTCCCCGACGGAGCGGAAGGCCGGTACTCCGTCGAGCGTGTGGGTCTCCGCGGGGAGCGCGCGGTTCACCGCGTACGTCCGTCCGCCGAACCCGCCGTCGAGGAGGTTGCGCAGGACCGCCCGGCCCACGCCGCCCGGTGTGCGTCCGGCGCCGACGACGGCGACCGAGCCGGGTGTGAGGAGCCGCTGCACGGAACGCGCCTCCGCCCGCTGCTCCCGCGCGCGCTGCACGGCGAGCGAGCGGTCCGTGGGCTCCAGGTCGAGGTGGAGCCGTACCGAGCCGTCCTCGAAGCTTCGCTTCTGGGTGTACCCCGCGTCGGTGAAGACCTTGATCATCTTGGTGTTCGCCGGCAGCACCTCCGCCGCGAACCGCCGGATGTCGCGCTCGCGCGCCACCGCCGCGATGTGTTCGAGCAGCGCGGACGCCACGCCGCGCCCCTGGTGGGCGTCCTGGACCAGGAAGGCGACCTCGGCCTCGTCGGCCGGCGCGGAGGCGGGCATGCCGCGGTCGTCGATCCGGTCGTACCGCACCGTGGCGATGAACTCCCCGCCGACCGTCGCCGCGAGCCCCACCCGGTCGACGAAGTCGTGGTGGGTGAAGCGGTGCACGTCCTTGGCGGAGAGCCGTGGGTACGGCGCGAAGAAGCGGTAGTACTTCGACTCGTCGGAGACCTGCTCGTAGAAGCTGACCAGCCGTTCGGCGTCGTCGGCGGTGATGGGCCTGATGCGTGCCGTGCCGCCGTCGCGGAGGACCACGTCCGCTTCCCAGTGGTCGGGGTAGGCGTGCTCCGGCTGTGTCGCCTGGGCCGCCTGTGGCGACTGCACTGCCTGTACCGGCTCCCCCGGCCGGCCCGGCTGTTCCGACGCGCTCTGCATGGGGCAAGCCTACGGCCGGGGTCCGACACGGGCACCGGTCGCGCGGCACCTGTGCGCCATGCAAGGTAAGGAGGACCGATCGGCCCTCGCGCGGGGGCCGGAGGTCGGCCACGAGCACCCCGCGGCCTGTGGGAGACTGGTCTAGACAACCCGCTTGAGACTTGAAGGGCAACACCATGGCTGAGCGCCGCGTCAACGTCGGCTGGGCCGAGGGCCTGCACGCCCGCCCCGCCTCCATCTTCGTCCGTGCCGCCACGGCCTCCGGCGTCCCCGTGACGATCGCCAAGGCCGACGGCAACCCGGTCAACGCCGCGTCGATGCTCGCGGTGCTCGGTCTGGGCGCGCAGGGCGGCGAGGAGATCGTTCTCGCTTCGGACGCCGAGGGCGCCGAGGTCGCGCTCGACCGTCTGGCGAAGCTGGTTGCCGAGGGGCTCGAGGAGCTTCCCGAGACCGTCTGACCCGATCTCCGAAGAAGCCGCGCACGCCGGAACACCGGCGGCGCGGCTTTTTCGTCCCCCCGATTCCGCGGGCACATTCCCTGCGACGCATCACGGACAGCGAATTGTGCACGGCGCGTCGCGCACTGCGCATTTCCGAGTGCCATTCCGGGCGGACGTCATTCCAGGCGGACGCCGATCCGGACAAGCACCATTCCGGGCAGGACAGAACCGGCCCGCGAAATTCAGTGCTCTTTGTATACGGCCCGCTCGTTAATTCCGGACGCTCGCGGTGTTTACGACATGTTGCGAAACCCTCACGCGCCCGTGCTCCGGGCGCTTCAGCCGGTGCAGCACCAGTGACCGCTCGGCGTGCGTCGCGGTCAGCGCACGGGCCCGCTCCGCGTCGCCGCGTGCCACCGCGTCCACGATCGCCCCGTGCTCGGCCCACGCCTCGGCCGGCTGGGCCGGGAGCTCGATCGCGTACATCCAGTCGATCTTGTGCCGCAGCTGGGTGAGCAGGGCGCTGAGCGCCGGGCTGCCCGAGGCCTGGGCCAGCGTCTCGTGGAACCAGCCGCCGAGCGGGCGCAGGTCCTCCGCCTGGCCCCGCCTGGCCCGCTCCTGCCCCAGCCTGACCAGGCCCCGCAGCACCTTGAGGTGCGCTTCGGTGCGGCGCTGCGCGGCGCGCGCGGCCCCCAGCGGCTCCAGCAGGGACCGGACGTCCAGCAGGTCCGCCGCCTCCTGCTCGGTGGGCTCGGCGACCTGGGCGCCCGCGTGGCGGCGGGTGATCACGAAGCCCTCGGACTCCAGGGTGCGCAGCGCCTCCCGGACGGGGACGCGGGAGACTCCGTAACGGCGGGCGAGCTGCTCCTCCGTCAGCCGGCTGCCGCGCGCGAAGACCCCGGTGACGATGTCGTCCCGGATCGCCGTGCATACAGAGTGCGCGGGAATGCGCATGTTCGACCTCCGCCTTGATCCGCGCGAAACCGGTTCTCCGGCGACTCTATTGCAGCAGGGCTTTGTTTCCGACGGCTCTCAAGGATCCATGGATATGTTTTCGGTCAGCGAAAAGCCCCGGCTCGGTACGAGCCGGGGCTTTTCTGAGAAGCCGGGAAAGACCTCGAACGGTCAGACGTTCACACCACGCGCGCGGAGGTACGCGATCGGGTTGATGTCGGAGCCGTACTCGGCGGTGGTGCGGGCCTCGAAGTGGAGGTGGGGCCCCGTGGAGTTGCCGGTCGAGCCGGAGATGCCTATCTGCTGGCCCGGGGTGACGGACTGGCCGACCCCGACACTGATGGCGGAGAGGTGACCGTACTGGGTGTACGTGCCGTCGTTCATCCGGATGACGACGTTGTTGCCGTACGCACCGCCCCAGCCCGCCTCGACGACGGTGCCGGAGCCGACGGAGACGACCTTGGTGCCGGAGGCGGCGTGGAAGTCGACGCCGGAATGGCTGCCGGAGGACCAGAGCGCACCGCCGGTCTTGTAGCCGGTGCTGACGTACGAGCCGGCCACGGGGAGCTGGAAGGAGTTCAGGCGCTTGCGCTCCGCCTCACGGGCGGCGCGCTCCTTGGCCTCGCGGATCTCCTTGGCGCGGGCCTCGGCCTTGCGCTTCGCCTCGGCCCTGGCACGGGCCTCCGCCTGGCGCTTCGCCTCGGCCTCGGCGGCCTCGCGCTCCTGGGCGGCGGCCTGGGCGTCGATGGTGTCGGCGAGCGAGTCGGCGGCGATGATCTGGGTCAGCCCGGTGTCCTCGACCGAGGGGGCAGCGTCCGCGTCGACGGCGAGTGCCGGGGAGGCGAGGGTTCCGATGACGCCGGTGGTGGCGAGGGTCGCGACGCCGGCGATGCCGGCGGTGCGGCGCGACAGACGACTCGGACCACGATGCTTCCCGGTGGCACGGGTGAACGCCATGTAGGGGCTGTTCCTTTCCTTCCTTCTCGCCTACCGGGTTAGCTGACGGGTTCGGAGCAGGAAGGTCTCCTACGGGCCCCTCCGCACGGGTGCGAAGGCGTCCGATTCACCCCAGGGACTTCGTGTGGGTCCCCGGCTCCCCAGGCTCGCGCCTGACGGGGACTCGGCGATGACTGTCCGATGCCGCGGGTGCGGCGGGTGCAACTGGCGAACAGCCGGATTGACGCTAAGCGGACCGTCTTTCAATCACCAAACAGACACGCCTGTTTGTAAGACATGCCACAGGCCATACAGCCACCGTCCGCAGCAATACGGACAAAGAGGAGGACCCCGACGTACCGTGACGTCGGGGTCCTCCGGTGCCGCCGGACGCGGCGGCACGGCGACTCGATCAGCCGGTGACGACGGTCACTTCGCCGAGGCCGAGGGCGCGTACGGGCTCCTCGATCTCCGACGCGTCACCCACGAGCACGGTGACGAGTCGGTCCACGGGGAAGGCGTTGACGACCGCGGCCGTCGCCTCCACCGTGCCGGTCTCGGCGAGACGCGCGTACAACTGCGCCTGGAAATCGTCCGGAAGGTGCTGCTCGACCTGGTCGGCGAGGGTCGCGGCGACCGAGGCGGCGGTCTCGTACTTGAGCGGCGCCACGCCCACCAGGTTCTGCACGGCCACATCGCGCTCGGCGTCCGTCAGACCTTCCGCGGCGAGGGTGCGCAGCACCTTCCACAGGTCGTCAAGTGCCGGACCGGTGTTGGGGGTGTCGACGGATCCGCTGATGGCGAGCATCGAGGCGCCGTTGCCCTCGCCGTCGGAGCGCAACACCTGGCCGAAGGCACGGACACCGTAGGTGTAGCCCTTCTCCTCGCGCAGGACACGGTCCAGGCGGGAGGTGAGCGTGCCACCGAGGCAGTACGTGCCGAGGACCTGGGCCGGCCAGACACGGTCGTGCCGGTCGGCGCCGACGCGGCCGATCAGCAACTGGGTCTGGACGGCACCCGGGCGGTCGACGATGACCACACGGCCGGTGTCGTCCGCCGTGATCGGCGGGACCGGGCGCGGCTCGGCGGTGTCGCCCGTCCAGGCGCCGAGCGACTCGGCGAGCACCTTGTCCAGGTCCACGTCGGTCAGGTCGCCGACGACGACGGCCGTGGCCGTGGACGGCCGGATGTGCGCGTCGAAGAAGGCACGGACGGCGGCGGCGTCGATCGGCTCCACCGTCTCCTCGGTGCCCTGGCGCGGCCGGGACATGCGCGAGTCCGCCGGGAAGAGCTCCTTGGAGAGCTGCTTGGCCGCCCGGCGGGCCGGGTTGGCCGCCTCGTGCGGGATCTCGTCGAGCCGGTTGCGCACCAGACGCTCGACCTCGGTCTCGAGGAACGCCGGCGCGATCAGGGCCTCGGAGAGCAGCCCGAGCGCCTTGGGCAGCCGGGAGACGGGGACCTCCAGGGAAACTCGTACGCCCGGGTGGTCGGCGTGCGCGTCGAGCGTGGCGCCGCAGCGCTCCAGCTCGGCGGCGAACTCCTCGGCGGTGTGCTGGTCCGTGCCCTCGGAGAGCGCGCGGGCCATGATCGTGGCGACACCGTCGAGGCCCGCGGGCTCGGCCTCCAGCGGTGCGTCGAGGAAGATCTCGACGGCGACGACCTGCTGGCCGGGGCGGTGGCAGCGCAGCACCGTCAGGCCGTTGTCCAGCGCTCCGCGGTCCGGGGCCGGGAAGGCCCAGGGCCGGGCAACCCCCGGCTCCGGCTGCGGGTGGAACGTCATGTTCGTCAAAGACGCGGCAGCGTCGGTCACTGGTCCGCTCCCTCTTCCTCGTCGCTGTCGGCCTGGTCGGCGTCGTTCTGTTCGGTGCCGACCGGCTCGTAGACCAGCACCGCGCGGTTGTCCGGGCGCAGCCGGGCCGCGGCGGCGGCCCGCACCTCCTCGGCGGTGACGTCGAGGACCCGGTTGACGGCGGTCAGGGCGAGCTGCGGGTCGCCGAACAGGACCGCGTAGCGGCAGAGTTCGTCGGCGCGGCCCGCGACCGTGCCGAGCCGGTCCAGCCACTCGCGCTCCAACTGGGCCTGCGCGCGCTCCATCTCCTCGGGCGTCGGGCCCTCGGCGGCGAACCGGGCCAGCTCCTCGTCGACGGCGGCCTCGATCACGGGCACCTCGACCCCGCCGGACGTCTTGACGTCCAGCCAGCCGAGCGAGGGCGCGCCGGCCAGGCGGAGGAGACCGAAGCCCGCGGCCACGGCCGTACGGTCGCGGCGGACCAGACGGTTGTGGAGCCGGGACGACTCGCCGCCGCCGAGGACGGTCAGGGCGAGGTCGGCGGCGTCGCACTCGCGCGTGCCGTCGTGCGGAAGCCGGTAGGCGGCCATCAGCGCGCGGGCCGGGACCTCCTCCTCGACGACCTCGCGCAGCTGCTCCCCGAGGACGTCGGGCAGCGTGCCGTCGCGCGGGGGCAGCTTGCCGTCGTGGGACGGGATGGAGCCGAAGTACTTCTCGATCCAGGCCAGGGTCTGCGCCGGGTCGATGTCGCCGACGACCGAGAGGACCGCGTTGTTCGGCGCGTAGTACGTGCGGAAGAAGGCCCGCGCGTCCTCCAGCGTCGCCGCGTCCAGGTCGGCCATGGAGCCGATCGGCGTGTGGTGGTAGGGGTGGCCCTCGGGGTAGGCCAGCGCGGTCAGCTTCTCGAAGGCCGTGCCGTAGGGCACGTTGTCGTACCGCTGACGGCGCTCGTTCTTGACGACGTCCCGCTGGTTCTCCATGGACTCGTCGTCCAGGGCGGAGAGCAGCGAGCCCATGCGGTCCGCCTCCAGCCAGAGCGCGAGCTCCAGCTGGTGCGTGGGCATGGTCTCGAAGTAGTTGGTGCGCTCGAAGCTCGTCGTGCCGTTGAGCGAGCCGCCCGCGCCCTGCACCAGCTCGAAGTGGCCGTTGCCGTGGACCTGCTTCGAGCCCTGGAACATCAGGTGCTCGAAGAGGTGGGCGAGGCCGGTGCGGCCCGCGACCTCGTGGCGGGAACCGACGTCGTACCAGAGGCACACCGCGGCGACCGGGGTCAGGTGGTCCTCGGAGAGCACCACGCGCAGGCCGTTGGCCAGCCGGTGCTCGGTCGCTGTCAGGCCGCCGGAGCCGGCCTCTGCCGTGGCCGTGTGACCCATGGGCATGTACGTCCCTTCGATCGCGATATGGAAAAGTCCTGCCACCCTATGCAAGCGCACCGGCACCTGGCGAAGTTCCCGCAGGTTCCCGGCGTCCCTCTTCCGGGTCGCGGGGGCGTCGCGCACGGCTGACGGCGGCCCGTACCCGGGTCGCGGTCGGCGTTGTCGGTGGGACGGTCCACAATGGTCCGCGTCAGATCAACCTTGTTGGTGAAGGAGCCGCAGCCGCGATGGCCCGCCGCAGCACGAAGACACCGCCGCCGGACGACGCGTTCGAGGAGAGGATCCTCGACATCGACGTCGTCGACGAGATGCAGGGCTCCTTCCTCGAGTACGCGTACTCGGTGATCTACTCCCGCGCGCTGCCGGACGCCCGCGACGGCATGAAGCCCGTCCAGCGCCGCATCGTGTACCAGATGAACGAGATGGGCCTGCGCCCCGACCGCGGCTATGTGAAGTGCGCCCGCGTCGTCGGCGAGGTCATGGGCAAGCTGCACCCGCACGGCGACGCGTCGATCTACGACGCGATGGTGCGCATGGCCCAGCCGTTCTCCATGCGCCTCCCGCTGGTCGACGGCCACGGCAACTTCGGCTCGCTGGGCAACGACGACCCGCCGGCCGCCATGCGGTACACCGAGTCGAAGATGGCCGCCGCGGCGCTCATGATGACGGAGTCGATCGACGAGGACACCGTCGACTTCTCGCCGAACTACGACGGCCAGGAGCGGGAGCCGGTCACGCTCCCCGCCGCGTATCCGAACCTGCTGGTCAACGGCGCGTCCGGCATCGCGGTCGGTATGGCGACCAACATGCCCCCGCACAACCTGGGCGAGGTCATCGCCGCCGCCCGGCACCTGATCCGGTACCCGAACGCGGACCTCGAGGCGCTCATGCGCTTCGTCCCCGGCCCCGACCTGCCCACCGGCGGCCGGATCGTCGGCCTGTCGGGCATCAAGGACGCGTACGAGACCGGCCGCGGCACGTTCAAGATCCGCGCCACGGCGACGGTGGAGACCGTGACGGCCCGCCGCAAGGGCATCGTCGTCACCGAGCTGCCCTTCACGGTCGGCCCCGAGAAGGTCATCTCCAAGATCAAGGACCTGGTCGGCTCCAAGAAGCTGCAGGGCATCGCGGACGTCAAGGACCTCACCGACCGCAACCACGGTCTGCGCCTGGTGATCGAGGTCAAGAACGGCTTCGTGCCCGAGGCGGTCCTGGAGCAGCTCTACAAGCTGACGCCGATGGAGGAGTCCTTCGGTATCAACAACGTGGCGCTGGTCGACGGCCAGCCGCTCACGCTGGGCCTCAAGGAGCTCCTGGAGGTCTATCTCGACCACCGCTTCGACGTGGTGCGCCGACGCTCCGAGTTCCGCCGGGGCAAGAAGCGCGACCGGCTGCACCTGGTCGAGGGGCTGCTCGTCGCCCTGCTCGACATCGACGAGGTCATCCGTCTCATCCGCTCCAGCGAGAACTCGGCGCAGGCCAAGGAGCGCCTCGTCGAGCACTTCTCGCTGAGCGAGGTCCAGACGCAGTACATCCTCGACACCCCGCTGCGCCGGCTCACCAAGTTCGACCGGATCGAGCTGGAGACCGAGCGCGACCGGCTCAACGGCGAGATCGACGAGCTGACCGGGATCCTGGACTCCGACAGCGAGCTGCGCAAGCTGGTCTCCGGCGAACTGGCCGCAGTGGCGAAGAAGTTCGGCACCGACCGGCGTACGGTCCTGCTGGAGTCGGCGGGCGCGCCGATCGCCGCGACGTCCCTGGAGGTCGCGGACGACCCCTGCCGCGTCCTGCTGTCCTCGACGGGGCTGCTGGCCCGTACGGCGACGGAGGAGATCCCGGCCGCCTCGGACGGCAAGCGCGCCAAGCACGACGCGATCGTCTCCGTGGTCCCGGCGACCCAGCGCGGCGACGTCGGCGCGGTGACCTCCGCCGGACGCCTGCTGCGGATCGCGGTGATCGACCTGCCCCAGCTGCCGAACACGGCCGCCGCGCCGAACCTGGCGGGCGGGGCGCCGCTGGCGGAGTTCCTCACCCTGGAGGACGACGAGACGGTCGTCTGCCTGACCACGCTCGACGAGGCCTCCCCGGGCCTGGCGCTCGGCACGCTCCAGGGCGTGGTGAAGCGCGTCGTGCCGGACTACCCGGCGAACAAGGACGAGCTGGAGGTCATCACCCTCAAGGAGGGTGACCGGATCGTCGGGGCGACCGAGCTGCGGACGGGCGAGGAGGACCTGGTCTTCATCACCTCCGACGCCCAGCTGCTGCGCTACCAGGCCTCGCAGGTACGGCCCCAGGGCCGACCGGCGGGCGGTATGGCGGGCATCAAGCTCGCCGAGGGCGCCGAGGTGCTCTCGTTCACCGCGGTGGACCCGGCTGCGGACGCGGTGGTGTTCACCGTCGCGGGCTCCACGGGCACGCTGGACGGTTCGGCCGCCACGTCGGCGAAGCTGACTCCGTTCGACCAGTACCCCCGCAAGGGGCGTGCGACCGGCGGTGTGCGCTGCCAGCGGTTCCTGAAGGGCGAGGACGTGCTGATCCTGGCCTGGGCGGGCGCCACCCCGGCGCACGCCGCGCAGGCGAACGGCACGCCGGTGGAGCTGCCCGAGGCCGACCCGCGCCGCGACGGCTCGGGCACCCCGCTGCCGAAGCCGGTCACGGTGGTGGCGGGCCCGGCGAGCTAGAGCGCGGGACCGGTCTCCGGACCGGTCTCCTGGTCGATCTCCTGTACGTACCGCAGGACGCCCCACATGCTGTGTTCGTCGGGGGCGTCCTGCGGGCCGTTCACGTGGCAGTCGACGAGCTCCTTGCGGAGCGCGTCGCCGTCGATGCCCGAGCCGATGAGGACGAGCCGGGTGAGCCGGTCCTCGCCGGCCGGCCAGGGCTCGGGGTAGAAGCGCAGGAACCTGCCGACGGCGTGCACGCCGTAGCGGTTGTCGGGGTCGGCGTCGCCGAAGTCCACCCATCCCTTGATGCGGTAGAGCCCCTCGGGCCGGGAGTCCAGGAACGTCATGAGCCTGCGGGGGTGCAGCGCCGTGCCGGAGGCGAGGGAGAGGGTCTCGTAGGAGGCGTGCGGGTGGTCGTGCGCGTCGTCGGGGTCGCCGTACAGCAGGTCCTCGATCGACATCTGGCCCTCGATCTCCCCCTCCGGGACGACCCTCTCGAAGAGGAGCTCGGGGTCGACGCGTCCGTGGGCGGCGCGGACCACCGCGGCGGGCCCCGCGAGCCGCGTGACGGCCTCGTGGACGGCGTCCAGCTCCCGCTCCCCCACGCGGTCGGCCTTGTTGACGACCACCAGGTCGGCGAGGGCGAGATGCCGGTCCGTCTCGGGGTGCCGGGCTCGCGTCCGCGTGAACTCGGCCGCGTCGACGACCTGCACGAGCCCGCCGTACACGATCCGCTCGTTGTCGCTGGCGAGCACCATCCGGACGAGCTCCTGGGGCTCGGCCAGCCCGCTGGCCTCGACGACGATCACGTCGAGGCGCATCTCGGGCCGGGTGAGGACCTCGAGGTACTCGTCCAGCTCGCTCACGTCGACGGCACAGCACAGGCACCCGTTACCGAGCGAGACGGTGGAACCGACCTGCCCTGCGACCGTCATGGCGTCGATCCCGATGTCCCCGAAGTCGTTGACCATGACCCCGATCCGGGTCCCCCGGGCGCTGCGCAGGAGATGGTTGAGCAGCGTGGTCTTCCCCGACCCGAGGAACCCGGAAAGGACGACGACGGGAATCTGCTGCCTACCCAAGGAAACCCCTCCGACCCGCAATTCACAAAGCCCCCAGAGTAGCCCGACCGCAGCACGATCCCGCCCCCCAGAGCCGCCGCGCCCCCGACCGGCCGCAGCCGCCGACGGCGATCCACCGCCCACGGGACGACCCGCACCTCTGCCCTCCCACCCGCACCGGTGGTGCGGGTGGAAGCCCCCAGCCCGGCCGAAGGCCAGGCGCACCCCCACCCGCCCCCTCCGCCCCGCGCCCCCGCACATTTCCGGTCCCAAGCCCCCTCCCCGTACCGTTCCTGCCATGAGCCCCGCACCGACCACCCCCGCGCGCCCCACCCCGCGCCGTCGGCGGTTCGGCTGGCCGCGGCGGGTCTTCGCGCAGGTCCTCCTCATGCAGCTGGCCATCGCCACCGGCGTCACGGTGCTGGCCACCGGCCTCTTCCTCGCACCGCTCAGCGACGAGCTCGACGACCAGGCCATGCGCCGCGCCCTCGCCATCGCCGAGACCACCGCCTCGCCCGAGGTCGCCGCCTCACTGCGCGCCTCCGGCCCCTCCCCCGTCGGCCCCGTGCAGGTCGAGGCCGAGCGGATCCGGCAGGCCACCGGCGCCGAGTACGTGGTCGTCATGGACACCCGAGGCGTGCGCTGGTCCCACACCGACCCCGCACAGATCGGCAGGATCGTCTCCACGGACCCCAGCGCCGCCCTCTCCGGGCAGGAGGTCATGGAGATCGACAGCGGCACACTCGGCCGCTCCGCGCGCGGCAAGGCGCCCCTGCGCGACGCGGACGGGACCATCGTCGGCGCGGTGTCCGTCGGCATCGAGTACGACAGCGTCCACGACCGGCTCCTGGGGGCGATCCCGGGGCTCCTCGCCTACGCCGGCGGCGCCCTGGCGGCCGGCGCCCTGGCCGCGTACCTGATCTCCCGCAGGCTTCAGCGGCAGACCCACGACCTCGCCTTCTCGGACATCTCCGCGCTCCTCGCCGAACGGGAGGCCATGCTCCACGGCATCCGCGAGGGCGTCGTGGCGCTCGACCGCGCCGGCCGCGTCCGGCTCATGAACGACGAGGCCCAGCGTCTTCTCGGCATCGGCCCCGAGGCCACCGGAAGCCCGCTGGAGGAGGCGCTCGGCTCCGGCCGTACGGCCGATGTGCTGGCCGGACGTGTCACGGGCGAGGACCTGGTGACCGTCCGGGGCCACCGTGTGCTGATCGCCAACCGCATGCCGACGGACGACGGCGGCGCCGTCGCCACCCTGCGCGACCGCACCGAGCTGGAGCGGCTCGGCCGCGAGCTCGACTCCACCCGTGGCCTGATCGACGCCCTCCGCGCCCAGGACCATGAGCACGCCAACAGGCTGCACACTCTCCTGGGCCTGCTGGAGCTGGAGATGCACGACGAGGCGGTGGAGTTCGTCACCGAGGTCGTCGGAGTCCACCGTGCCACCGCCGAGCAGGTCACCGAGAAGATCCACGACCCGCTGCTCGCCGCGCTTCTGGTCGGCAAGGCCACGGTCGCCGCCGAGCGGGGCGTCTCCCTGCGGATCTCGGCCGACTCGCTGCTCCCCGACCGGCTGGTCGACCCGCGCGAGCTGGTCACGGTCGTCGGCAACCTCGTCGACAACGCCCTGGACGCCGCCTCGGGCAGCGCCGACGCACGCGTCGAGATCGCCCTGCGGGCCGAGGGCCGCACCGCCGTCCTGTGCGTCACCGACAGCGGCCCCGGCGTCCCGCACGACCGGCGCGAACTCATCTTCACCGAGGGGTGGACCACCAAGGAGCCACCCGCCCACGGCAAGCGGGGCCTGGGGCTCGCTCTCGTCCGCCGGCTCGCCGAACGTCAGGGCGGCAGTGCCCGGGTGGACACGGGCCCGGACGGTGGCGCCGAGTTCACGGTCGTCCTCCCCGAGGCGCTGAACGAGCCGGAGCCCTCGACACGGCAGGAAGAACGACCGGAGTCCCCGCTCGGGGAGCCCGTACTCGACGCATCCGAGCGACACGCACCCGCGCTCAACGAGCCCGCACTCGACGTGCCCGCACTCGGCACGTCCCCGCTCGGGGCTTCCGCGCTCGGGGCTTCCGCGCTCAAGGAGCCGCAGTGATCGACGTCCTGGTCGTCGACGACGACCGCCGCGTCGCGCAGATCAACGGCGCCTATGTGGCGAAGGTGCCCGGCTTCCAGGTCGTCGCCACCGCCCACTCGACGGCCGAGGCGCTCGCCCGCCTCGCCGAGATGCCCGTCGACCTGATCCTGCTCGACCACTACCTGCCGGACGGGAACGGACTCGCGGTCGTACGGGAACTGCGGCGGCTGGGCCACCAGACCGACGTGATCATGGTGACCGCCGCGCGCGATGTGGCGACCGTGCAGGCGGCGATGCGCCACGGCGCACTGCAGTACCTGGTCAAGCCCTTCGCCTTCGCCGGACTGCGCGCCAAGCTGGAGGCGTACGCGGCGCTGCGCGACACCCTCGACGGCGGCGGCGAGGCGGAACAGGCCGAGGTCGACCGCATCTTCGGCGCCCTCTCGGCGGGCGCGGTGGCGCCCGACCTTCCCAAGGGGCACTCCCCCACCACCGCAGAGCTGGTGCGGCAGGTGCTGCTCGCCGCCGACGGAGGCCTGTCGGCGCAGGAGATCGCCGAGCGGGCGGGTGTCAGCCGGCAGACCGCCCAGCGCTATCTCAAGCTGCTCGAACGGACCGGCCGGGTGCGGCTCTCGCTGAAGTACGGCGAGACGGGCCGCCCCGAGCATACGTCTGGGCGAAGTCCACCGGCTGAGCCCGTAGCGTCCGTACCGCCAGTTCAGACCACCGGCCCCACACCGCCAGTTCACACCAACAGTTCACACCACCGGTTCACACCAACAGTTCACACCGCCCCGGCGCCGGTCAGCGCCCTGACCTCCGTCTCCGCGTGCCTGGCGACGTCCGGGGGCTCCGAGGAGGTGACGGTCCCGATCCAGCCGGCCAGGAAGCCGAGCGGGATGGAGACCACCCCCGGGTTCTGGAGCGGGAACACCTGGAAGTCGACCCCTGGGAAGAGCGCGTCGGGGCTCCCGGAGACGACGGGCGAGAGCACGACGAGCAGTACCGCCGGGACAAGCCCCCCGTACACCGACCACACGGCGCCTCGTGTGGTGAAGTTCCGCCAGAACAGCGAGTACAGCAGTACGGGCAGGTTGGCGGACGCGGCGACCGCGAAGGCGAGACCGACCAGGAACGCCACGTTGAGGTCGCGGGCGAGCAGGCCGAGTCCGATCGCCGCCGCGCCGATGCCGGCCGCGGCGAGCCGCGCCACGGTCACCTCGCTGTACGGCTTCGCGCGCCTCCCCCGGCGGCGCAGTGAGGCGTACAGGTCGTGGGCGACGGAGGCGGAGGAGGCGAGGGTGATGCCGGCGACGACGGCCAGGATGGTCGCGAAGGCGACGGCGGCGACGATCGCGAAGAGCACCGTGCCTCCGGTCGAACCCGCTCCCCCGCCGAGATCGAGGGCGAGCAGCGGTACGGCGGTGTTCCCGGCCGCGTTGGAGGCGCGGACGGCGTCGGGGCCGATGATCGCGGCCGCGCCGAAGCCGAGGACGATCGTCATCAGGTAGAAGCCGCCGATGAGCCCGATGGCCCAGACGACGGAACGTCGGGCGGCCCGCGCGGTCGGCACCGTGTAGAACCGGGACAGGATGTGCGGGAGGCCCGCGGTGCCGAGCACGAGGGCGACACCGAGGCTGATGAAGTCGAGCCGTGCGGTCCACTCACCGCCGTAGCGCAGGCCGGGGGCGAGGAAGTCCCGTCCGTGGCCGCTGCGTTCGGCGGCGGTGGCGAGCAGGTGGTTGAAGTCCCCGTGGAAGCGGAGCAGGACGAGCACGGTGAGGGTGATCGTGCCGGCCATCAGCAGGACGGCCTTGACGATCTGGATCCAGGTGGTGGCCCGCATCCCGCCGAGCGACACGTAGATCACCATCAGGGCGCCGACGCCGATCACGGTCCAGGAACGGGCGGCTTCGCTGGTGCCCCCGAGGAGCAGGGCGACCAGACTCCCGGCGCCGACCATCTGGGCGACGAGATAGAGCACGGAGACCGTGACGGAGGAGGTGCCGGCGGCGATCCGGACGGGGCGCTCGGCCATCCGGGCCGCGACGACGTCGGCGAGGGTGAACCGGCCGCAGTTCCGGACCAGTTCGGCGACGAGGAGCAGCACCACCAGCCAGGCGACGAGGAATCCGACGGAGTAGAGCATGCCGTCGTAGCCGAAGAGGGCGATCAGTCCGGAGATGCCGAGGAAGGAGGCGGCGGACATGTAGTCGCCGGCGATGGCGAAACCGTTCTCCAGTGGGGAGAAGAGCCTGCCGCCCGCGTAGAACTCCTCGGCCGAACCGCGCCGGTTGCGGCTCACCCCGGTGGTGATCCCGAGCGTCACCGCGATGAACACGCTGAACAGCAGCAGCGCGAGTGTCTGGTGGTCGCCGTTCACCCTCGGCCTCCCCGTGTCATCTCCTGTGCCCGCGTCTCGTCGAACACCGTCCAGCGCAGCTCCAAGGCGGCGCGGTCCCGCCGCAGCCGGGCATGCCGGGCATAGGCCCAGGTCAGCAGGAAGGTGGTGAGGAACTGCCCGAGCCCGGCGAGCATCGCGACGTTCACCATCCCGAGGACGGGCCGGGCCATCAGTCCGGGTGCCGCCGTCGCCGCCACGACATAGGCGAGGTACCAGATGAGAAAGGCGAGGGCCGCCGGGATCACGAACCGCCGGTAGCGGCTGCGCACTTCCTGGAAGGCGGGGCTGCGCTGGACCTCCAGGTAGATGTCGGCGGCCGCGTGGCGACCCTGCTGCTGGCGCGGTACTGCCCCGGTCGGCGCCGCGCCAGGTTCTGCCTCGGCGGCGGGCGTCTCCGTGTCGGCCGACTCGCCCCAGCCGGAAGCGAGCGCGTCGTACCAGGGGTCGTCGATCCGCACCGCGGGGGCGCCCGGCTCTTCGTCCTTCTCCACCGCTGAACTCTCCTTGTCAGCGAACCGTTTCGGCCGCGTGCCCAAGGATGGACAGAGCGGGAAGATCCCGGACTCTTCTCCCTCCTCACTTCACCCCATCAGGTGATGGTTCTCCCAGGTGGTGCGCCGAGCCCGTGCTGATATGCGTACCGGACCGCCTGCGCCCTGTCCCGCACCCCCGCTTTGGCGAAAAGATTGTTGATGTGCGTCTTCACGGTGGCGGTGGAGATGCTCAATCGGGCGCCGATCTCCTGGTTGGAGAGGCCGTCCGCGACCAGGGCGAGCACCTCGGCCTCGCGGTCGGTGAGCCCGTCGGGCAGCGGATCCGCCCGCCGCCGTGAGCCGCTGGACAGGTCGCGGGAAGGTCGTCCTCCTCTCTCGGGCTGGGTCATCAGCTGTTCCAGGAGGCGCCGTTGGACGGAAGGCGCGAGTCCGGCCCGTCCGTCGAGCACGTCGTGCACGGCCCGTACGATCTCCTCCCCTCCGGCGTCCTTGGTGAGATAACCGCGCGCTCCCGCCCGGAGGGCCGGGAAGAGCGAATCGTCGTCGGCGTACGTGGTGAGGACGACGATCTCGGTGTCCGGGTGTTCGGCGCGGATCCGCCGGGTCGCCTCCACGCCGTCGCAGCGAGGCATCCGAAGGTCCATCAGCACCACATCGGGCGCCAGTTCGGCGGTCAGGGCGACGGCCTCCTCGCCGTCCCTGGCGGCCCCGACGACCTCGATGCCGGGCAGCAGCCCCAGGACGAGCACGATGCCCTCCCTCACCATGGACTGGTCGTCGGCCACGATCACCCGCGCCACCTTGCGGTCGCCGTACCGCTCCTCAGGGGCGCTCATGCCGGCACTCGCAGCCGTACCGCGAAGCCGCTGCCTTCGGGCCCCGCGTCCAGCGTCCCGCCCAGCAGTTCGGCGCGCTCCCGCATGCCGAGCAGTCCGTATCCCGAGCCGGAGGTGCCGAGCCCCGCCGCCCCGGCCGCGCCGGCCACACCGACCACGCCAGGCGTCGTCCCGGGCCTGTCAGGGGCGACTGGTGCCCCCGAATCCCGTATCTCCAAGGCGACCTCCCCCTTCTCGTAGGTGAGCAGCAACCGTGTCCTGGCCCCGGGTGCGTGTTTGCGAACGTTGGTGAGGGCTTCCTGTGCCACTCGCCGTACCGCTTGCGAGGCTTCCGCCGGAAGGTGTCTGCGGGCGCCGATCACCTTGACCTCGGCCCTGTCCTCGCGCGCCAGCTCCAGCAGATAGTCCTCCACCGGCACCATGTCGCCGCGCAGCGCGGAGAGCGCCTGCCGGGTCTCGGCGAACCCTTCCCGGGCCATCGAGCGGGCGGCCACCACCCGTTCCAGGATCGTCTCCCGCTCGGCGCCCGCCTCTATCTGCAGCCTGGCCGCCTCCAGGTGGACCATCTGCGCGGAGAGGCTGTGCGCCAGGACGTCATGGATCTCGCGGGCGATTCTGGCCCGCTCGGCCAGGGCCGCGGAGGCCGCCTCGGCCTCGCGTGCCGCGCGCTCCTGGGCCAGCAGCCGGAACCCGGCGCTGCGGGCCTCGCCGTCCAGGCGGAGGGAGTACCCGGTGAGCAGTACGGCGGCGGTGGTGACTCCGGCCCCCAGGACCCCGGTCTCGTCCGCGTCCACGAATCCCCCCGAGAGGACGAGCACGGTGACGAAGGCGACGAGCAGCGGCAGCCGCTCCATGGCGGTCACGGAGACGACGATCCAGAGCAGGGTGGCTGCCACGTCGGCTCCGGCGACATGCGCCGCGAGGCCGAGGCCGGCGACGGCGGCCAGCAGCCCGAGGGAGCCTGCGAGCCGGTTGGCGAGGGTCGCCCGATGGTAGGCGGCGATCAGGGCCGCCGCGAGGACAAGCCCCGGTGGGACCATCGCTCCGTACCAGCCGGGGAAGGCGCCCGACCGAAAGGCGCTGACCACGATCCCGCCGCTGATCGCGGCGAGCAGCAGTCCGTCGAGCACGAGGCGGCCCCGTGGCACGCCGACCCGGGTCAGCGCTTCCGGCGCGGGCCATGCGAGCCAGCGGGCTGTCGACTTGTTGCTTTTCACGTCCGTCCCCCTCCGTCGCTTCGATGCTACGGAGCGGGAGGGCGGCTGTGATCGGCTCAGGGGTGGAGCCTGGTGGCTCCACCCCTGGGTGGACAGTCGGCTAGGCGTCGATCCGCGAGCGGTCGAGCGTCGCCGCGGAGCTGGTGATGAACTCCTTGCGGGGCGCCACGTCGTTGCCCATGAGCAGGTCGAAGATCTGCTCGGCCGAGTCGAGGTCGCCGATGTTGATCCGGCGCAGGGTCCGGTGGCGCGGGTCCATCGTGGTCTCCGCCAGCTGGTCGGCGTCCATCTCGCCGAGGCCCTTGTAGCGCTGGATGGCGTCCTTGTAGCGGACGCCCTTGCGCTGGTACTCGAGCAGGGTCTGCCGCAGCTCGTTGTCCGAGTAGGTGTAGACGTACTTGTCCTGGCCCTTCTTGGGCTGGACGAGCTCGATGCGGTGCAACGGCGGAACCGCGGCGAAGACCCGGCCCGCCTCGACCATCGGGCGCATGTAGCGCTGGAAGAGGGTCAGCAGCAGGCAGCGGATGTGCGCGCCGTCGACGTCGGCGTCGACGAGGAGCACGATCTTGCCGTAGCGGGCGGCGTCGATGTCGAAGGTGCGGCCCGAGCCGGCTCCTATGACCTGGATGATCGCTCCGCACTCGGCGTTCTTGAGCATGTCCGAGACGGAGGACTTCTGGACGTTGAGGATCTTGCCCCGGATCGGCAGGAGCGCCTGGAACTCGCTGTTGCGGGCGAGCTTGGCGGTGCCGAGCGCGGAGTCTCCCTCGACGATGAAGAGCTCGCTGCGCTCCACGTCGTCGCTGCGGCAGTCGGCGAGCTTGGCGGGGAGCGAGGAGGACTCCAGCGCGGTCTTCCTGCGCTGTGCCTCCTTGTGCTGGCGGGCCGCGATGCGCGTCCTGGCGGCCGCGACGGCCTTCTCCAGGACGGCGCGGGCCTGCGCCTTGGCGTCACGCTTGGTCGAGGTCAGGAAGGCCTTCAGCTCCCGGGCGACCACGGTGGCGACGATCCGGCGGGCGGCCGAGGTGCCGAGGACCTCCTTGGTCTGCCCCTCGAACTGCGGCTCGGCGAGCCGGACCGTCACGACGGCCGTGAGGCCTTCCAGGGCGTCGTCCTTGACGATGTCGTCCTCGGCGACGCGCAGCATCTTGGCGGAGCGCAGGACCTCGTTCACCGTCTTGGTGATGGCCTGCTCGAAGCCGGAGACGTGGGTGCCACCCTTGGGGGTGGCGATGATGTTGACGAACGACCTGACCGTCGTGTCGTAACCGGTGCCCCAGCGCAGGGCCACGTCGACGCCCAGCTCGCGGGTGACCTCGGTGGGGGTCATGTGCCCCCGGTCGTCGAGGACCGGGACGGTCTCCTTGAAGGTGCCCTGACCCGTCAGCCGCAGCACGTCGCACACGGCCTTGTCCTGCGCGAGGAACTCGCAGAACTCGCTGATGCCGCCGTCGAAGCGGAACGTCTCCTCGCTCTTTCCGACACCCTCCAGGTCCCGCTCGTCCCTGACCACGATGGTCAGGCCCGGCACCAGGAAGGCGGTCTGGCGGGCGCGCTGGTGGAGGTGGTCCAGGGAGAGCTTGGCGTCCTTGAGGAAGATCTGGCGGTCCGCCCAGTACCGCACGCGGGTACCGGTGCGGGTCTTGGGGACGCGCTTGCCCTTCAGCAGCCCGTTGCCCGGGTCGAAGGGGCTGTCGGGGCCCTGCTCGGTGAAGATGCCCGGGACACCGCGGCGGAAGCTGATCGAGTGGGTGGAGCTGTTGCGGTCCACCTCGACGTCGAGCCTGGCCGACAGCGCGTTCACCACGGAGGCGCCCACGCCGTGCAGACCGCCGGAGGCCGCGTACGAGCCGCCGCCGAACTTTCCGCCGGCGTGCAGCTTGGTCATGACGACCTCGACGCCGGACAGCCCGGTCTTGGGCTCGACGTCGACCGGGATGCCCCGGCCGTTGTCGCGCACCTCGACGGAGCCGTCGTCGTGGAGGATCACGTCGATGTGGTCGCAGTAGCCGCCGAGAGCCTCGTCGACCGAGTTGTCGATGATCTCCCAGAGGCAGTGCATCAGGCCGCGGCTGTCGGTGGACCCGATGTACATGCCAGGGCGCTTGCGGACCGCTTCGAGCCCTTCGAGTACGAGCAGGTGCCGCGCGGTGTAGTTGGAACCGTCACGGTCTGCGGTCAGCAGCGCACTGGACGGCACGGACGTTTCGGCGGTCACGCGGTTCGCTCCTCGCTGAATTTGAAAACTGGCCCGGTGGGGTAAGGCCCGGCGTCGGTCACCGGTCAGAGGGTACCGATGCCTGGTAGAGCCGTTGTCACGCCACCCTCCTGATTTCTCATGCTAGTGCAGAGTCGCATGGGTGTTCGATCCCTCGATGGGGTGACGTGAACATCACGTTCCCTTCCGCGCATGAACCATTTAGGCTCCGGGCACGTCCTCATGAACAACCGGCAACCCAGCCGGGAGGACGAAACCGAGACAAGCAATGCGAAATCCGTAGAGCGACGCAATACGGCTCATTCGCCGCCAACCGGCAGCAGCAGCCACCTCGGGAAGAAGTTTCGAGGAAAAGCCACGAGCGGGAACGTTTTCGGCCTGGTTGGATGTTGACCCTGGTACGACAGCTCGTCGAGCTAGAGAAGAGGCGACGTGACTACTGTTCTGACCCCCGCGAGCCCCCTGACGGCCGCTGACCGCTGCGACCGCTGCGGCGCCCAGGCGTACCTGCGCGTCGTCCTGACCAGCGGTGGTGACTTGCTCTTCTGTGCCCACCACGGGCGCAAGTTCGAGCCGGAACTCAAGAAGATCGCCGCGGAAATACAGGATGAGACGGACCGGCTCACCGACGTGCCGGCCAAGGCAGTAGACGAGGACCGCTGACGCCTCGCATTCACGACGAGCCATGGGCCGGTCGCTGACCGGACGACGGGCGGCCACCCCCGCGTTCAGGGGGGTGGCCGCCCGTTCTCGCGCCGCCCCGAGGCTCAGAAGTTCGCCGGCAGCACGGTCGAGACGCGGGTGTAGACACCCGGGTTCTCGGCCTGACCACAGCCGCTGCCCCAGGACACCAGGCCGATGAGCCGCCCTCCGGCCACCAGCGGCCCGCCGCTGTCGCCCTGGCAGGCGTCCTTGCCACCCTGCGGGTCACCCGCGCACAGCATCGTGTCGGCGCGGTAAGCGGTCCCGAAGCCGCTGGGGTAGGCACGCTCGCACGCGGTGTCGGGCAGGACCTGGACACGCGCCGCACGGAGCGCGGAGGCGTAGGTCCCGTTCCCGGTGGTGTCCCCCCATCCGTACACGTCCGCAGCCGTCCCCGGCGCCTCGGCCGCGTCACCGGCGCGGGCCGGTGTGATCACGTACGAGTCGGGAAGTGGGGTCGCCAGCGTCAGTACGGCCAGGTCGTTGGCGTTGGCCGTCGGGTCGTAGTCAGGGCTGATCCAGGTGCCGGTGACCCGGACCTCCCGCCCGCCCGTGCCGCCGAGGGCGCTGCGGCCCGCGATGACCTTGAAGTCGGCGAGCTCCCAGGGCTCGCCGCCCAGGACGTCCCGGCCCAGGCAGTGGGCGGCTGTCAGCACCCGCGTGGGCGCCACGACCGCTCCCCCGCAGAACTGACCCGCCCGCGTACCTCCGAACCGGTCACGGCTGGAGAGGGCCACGGCCCAGGGCGCGTCCGCGATCTGGGCGGGCTGCCCGCCCACCACGACACTGTCGGCGGCCGCGGGAGCGGCGGCGGCGAACGGCCCGGCCGCCGTCGAGATCAGGCCCAGTGCAGCGGTGACTGCTCGGGCGATGGGGCGACGCATAGAGCCTCCTGACTCTCCGATGATGTCGGTTAACCCAGCGTCGTGCAGAGACCCGCGCAGTGCACCTCGCAAGGCCGAAGGGCCCGGTTCCCTCTCGGGGAACCGGGCCCTTCGGCTCGTACGACCGCGGATCAGTCGAGGTAGTCGCGCAGCACCTGCGAACGGGACGGGTGGCGCAGCTTCGACATGGTCTTCGACTCGATCTGGCGGATGCGCTCACGCGTCACGCCGTAGACCTTGCCGATCTCGTCCAGCGTCTTCGGCTGGCCGTCGGTGAGGCCGAAGCGCATGGAGACCACGCCCGCCTCACGCTCGGAGAGCGTGTCGAGGACGGAGTGCAGCTGCTCCTGGAGGAGTGTGAAGCTGACCGCGTCGGCCGGGACGACCGCCTCGGAGTCCTCGATCAGGTCACCGAACTCGCTGTCTCCGTCCTCACCCAGCGGAGTGTGGAGGGAGATCGGCTCGCGGCCGTACTTCTGGACCTCGATGACCTTCTCCGGGGTCATGTCGAGTTCCTTGGCCAGCTCCTCCGGGGTGGGCTCGCGGCCCAGGTCCTGGAGCATCTGGCGCTGGACGCGCGCCAGCTTGTTGATGACCTCGACCATGTGCACCGGGATACGGATGGTGCGGGCCTGGTCGGCCATGGCGCGGGTGATCGCCTGGCGGATCCACCAGGTGGCGTACGTGGAGAACTTGTAGCCCTTGGTGTAGTCGAACTTCTCGACCGCACGGATCAGACCCAGGTTGCCTTCCTGGATCAGGTCCAGGAAGAGCATGCCGCGGCCGGTGTAGCGCTTGGCCAGCGAGACCACGAGTCGGAGGTTGGCCTCCAGCAGGTGGTTCTTGGCGCGGCGGCCGTCCTCGGCGATGATCTCCAGCTCACGCTTGAGCTTGGGCGCCAGCTTGTCGGAGTTCGCCAGCTTGTCCTCGGCGAACAGACCGGCCTCGATGCGCTTGGCGAGCTCGACCTCCTGCTCGGCGTTGAGCAGCGGGACCTTGCCGATCTGCTTGAGGTAGTCCTTGACCGGGTCGGCGGTGGCACCGGCGACGGCGACCTGCTGCGCCGGAGCGTCGTCCTCGTCCTCGTCGGACAGGACGAAGCCCTTGTTCTCGCCCTCGGCCTCCTCGTCCTCACCCTTGCCGGGCGCGACGTCCTCGAGGAGCTCCTCGCCCTCGACGACCTCGTCGGCGTCCTTCTTGGAGGCGGTCTTCTTGGCCGTGGTCTTCTTGGCGGCCGTCTTCTTGGCCACCGTCTTCTTGGCCGCGGTCTTCTTGGCGGCCGCCTTCTTGGCCGGGGTTCCGGCCTCGTCGGCCGGGTCCGCGCCCTCTGCCGCCGGAGCCGCCGCGGCGGCCGAGACGGTCTTCGTCACGGTCGTCTTGGCGGTGACGGTCTTGGTGGCGGTGCGCTTGGCCGGGCTCTTCGCTGCGACGCTCTTGCGGGCGCGCTTCGGCGACTCCGCTGCACTGACCATCAGCGTCACACCCTCTTCCTCGAGGATCTGGTTGAGGCTGCGCAGAACATTCTTCCACTGGGTTGGCGGAATCTGGTCAGCCTCGAAGGCCCGACGCACGTCATCGCCGGCGATCTGCCCATCAGCCTTTCCCCGCTCGATGAGCGCCATCACAGACTCGGACTCGGCGATCTCCGGCGGGAGCGTACGGGATGTGCTGGCCGACACGAACAACCTCTCGGAACGATGGAAAACGGCTTCCGGCCCCGCCCATGATCGGGCCGGAGCCGACGACCGTCGACGGGGAATGTGCCGACGGCGCGGGCTGGACCGGGGAACTGCACAGCGCCTGACACGGCTGCTGTATTCCTTCCTCGGCTGTCACCTCTTAGGTCATCGCACGACTTCGAAGAGTGTTACGCCCAATCCGCGTGGCCCGAGTCACACCCCATGTACGACTAATCGGTCAGAACGGGTGTTCGTGGCGCATTCGCGCCGCCGGAACCCCCGCGGCCCCGGGGATCACACCATGATCCCCGGGTTCCGCGCGGGTCCGGCGACACGCGATGCGCGCACGTCCGCCCACCCTGCCACAGCCGGGGTCAGTGCTCGCGTGGAGCGGGCACGACGCGCTCCACCTCCGGGTGGACCGTGAGCAGCTGGCGCATGGCCGCTTCGGCCCCCTGGGCGTCGCCGGCCGCGAGGCAGTCGGCGATACGCGCGTGGTGCCCCAGGCTGGACTCGCCGGGGCGGTCACAGCCGGTGGCCGGGCCACCGGAGACCTGCAGAGCGGCGGCGACGATGCCCGAGAGGTGCTCCAGCATGCGGTTGCCGGCGAGCTGGATCAGGAGGGAGTGGAACTCGGCGTCGGCGCGGGTGAAGGTGATGCCGTCACCCTGGGCGTAGGCATGGCCCATGATCTCGACCATGTCGGACAGTCGCTGCTGGACGTCCTCGCGGCCGTGGCCCGCGGCGAGCCGGGCGGCGAGGGGCTCGATCGTCCAGCGCAGCTCGTTCAGCTCGCGACGCTGGTCGTCGCGCTGTGGCCCGAAGGCGCGCCACTCGATGATGTCGGGGTCGAGCAGGTTCCAGTCGCTGACGGGCCTGACCCGGGTGCCGACGTTGGGACGGGCACTGACCAGGCCCTTGGCCTCCAGCACACGCAGCGACTCGCGCACGACGGTGCGCGAGACCTCGAAGCGCTGCCCGATCTCCTCCGGGACGAGCGGACGGTCGGCGCCGAGGTCGCCGGAGACGATCATCTGACCGAGCTGCTGGACGAGCTGGCCGTGCAGGCCTCGGCCGCGGCTGCCGGCGCTGCGGCGCCCGACCCGGCCGAGGTCCGTCTCCACCCCCTCCCAGGAGGGCGGACCCACGCGCTCGGCGACGGGCGCCTCCGCGTACGGGTAGCGATCGAGATCGCCCGGGGCGCCGAGGCCGGAATCGACGGGGCGGGCGGCGGTCATCATGGTGTGCGCAAGGGTACTCACGCATCCTTTGTCGGCGTTGCCCCGGTGACCCTTGAGGTCTTTGGTGAAAAGCACACGAAAGGGTGATCGGCACTCGCTACACAATTGACGATTAATCGGACATAAAGGGGCATTTTCAAGAGAGTTGCCGAGGAAGCGGAAACTTCCGATCTTGGAGTGATCACCAACGCGCTCTGCGATGAAGGCCGGTGATCAGATACGCGCAGAGCAGAGCGGTCAACGCCACTGCCAGCGCCACCCCCACGGGCTGCGCCACCACGCGCAGCGCCCCCAGCAGCCAGCGGTCGGCCGCCACCGGCCACTGCACGCTGGCGAATTCCCGCAGCCGACCCGGGAGTCCGGTGAGGGACCGGCCCGCCGGCTCCCAGCTCACCAGCCGCAGCAGGGGGGCCACGACGACGGGCACCGAGAGCACCGCCGCCACTCCCGCCGTGGCGACCCGGAAGACGCCCGCCCCGAGTACCCCTGCCCAGGCGCAGCCGACGATCAGACCCAGCCAACTCGCACAGAGTGTCGGCCAGTTTTCGGGTACGGGAACCAACTCTCCGCCGTAGACGAGGCGGAGCACCTCCAGGTCGGCCACCACGACGAGCACGGCGAGGACCAGGGCCACGGCGGCCGAGACCGTCAGCTTGGCGAGCAGCAGCCCGAGTCTGCGCGGCACGACGCCGCGCCCCGTGGTGAGTGCCGGGTACCGGTACTCGTCGCCGAACGAGAAGGCACCGAGCAGTCCGGCGCCCAGGGCGGCGGGTGGCAGCGGTGACAGCGCGGGCCAGCCTGCGAGCACCGTGGGCAGAGGTGTCCGGCCGCTGCGCGCGAGAAGCACCGAGATCACCACGGAGGCGACGAGGACGGCGGCCGCGACGAGCGGAGTCGTCGGTACGCCGAGCAGCCTGCGGATCTCGTACCGCAGCGGCCTCAGGGGCGAACGCGCCGGCCGCCGGGCCCTTCGCGGTCCGGGCTCGGAGGAGGGTGCCGTCCGGCGTTCTTCGGACTCAGGGGCCGGACCGACGGGGTCCCGCGTGTCCAGCGGGCCGGTGTGGCCCACCTCGTCGGCCAGTTGGTGGATGAGGACTCCGTGCCGGAAGGCCGTCTCGCCGATCGTGGCGCAGTCGCTGCCGTAGACGGAGAGACGGTTTCCTCGCTCGGCGATCACTTCGACGGTACGCCGGGCCGCGCGCGCCTCCTGGGCGACCGCGGCGGCGAGCCGCGCAGCGTGGGGCGTCCGCACGGCAACGCGGGGGCGAAGGCGGGTACGGGCGAAGTCGGCCGCGTCCTGTGCCGCGACGAGCCGCCCCTTGTCGAGCGTGACGACCCGGTCGGCGTTGCGGGCCGCGTCCTTGGGGTCCGCGGTGGTGTAGAGGACGGTGCCGCCGTCGGCGGCGTGAGCGCGCAGGAGGTGGTGCAGCCAGGCCCTCTCGCGAGCCGAGATCCCGGCCCCCGGCTCGTCGAGCACCAGCGTGTGCGGATCGCCCAACAGAGCCGAGGCGAGGCCGAGTCGGCGGTCCATGCCGCGGGCCAGCCTGCCGATGCGCTGGTCATGGAGGCCGGAGAGTCCCACGAACTCGAGCATGTCGTCGGCCCTGGATCCGGGGACCCCGGCCGCGGCGCACAGCATCCGCAGCTGACTGCGCAGCGTCCGCGAGGGGTGTCCGGGCACGTCGCCGAAGAGCACCCCGACCTCGCCGCCAGGGTGCGCGATGCGCTGCAGCGGACGTCCGCGGAAGTAGGTGACGCCTCGTCCCGGCTCGAGTTCGAGCATCAGCCGCAGGGCCGTGGTCTTGCCGGATCCGGCGGGGCCGAGAAGGGCGGTGACCTGACCCGGGTGGGCGTCGAAGGTGAGATCGTCCACGGCGGGCGGGAGGTCACGGCGGGGGCTGCTGGTGAGTCCGATGGCCTGGAGCATCGCTTCTCTCGCGGTAGGTGAGACCGCTCCGCGGCAGGGCGGCTACCCAAGCAAGATAACGCTACATTTCGGACTTTTGGTGCATGGCTGGGACTCCGGGTCGCCGGGGTCGGGACGGATCGACGCGATCAGACTTCGGGGCGGAGCATGGGCGGGTTGAGCAGCGTCGCGCCACCGGCCCTGAACAGCTGTGCGGGGCGCCCTCCCTGACGGGTCGTGGTCCCGCCCGCCGGAACCAGGAACCCGGGTGTGCCGGTCACCTTCCGGTGGAAGTTGCGCGGGTCGAGCGCCACACCCCACACCGCCTCGTAGACCCTGCGGAGCTCGCCCACCGTGAACTCCGGCGGACAGAACGCCGTTGCCAGGGATGAGTACTCGATCTTCGATCGGGCCCGTTCCACACCGTCGGCGAGGATCCGCGCGTGGTCGAAGGCGAGCGGCTCGGCCTGCCCCTCGCCCTCCGCCGAACCGTCCTTGCCGAGCACCTCCTCCACCGGTGCCCAGCGTGCACTGTTAGCGTCGCCGCCCGCGCGCGGGGCGGGCAGATCCGGGGCGAGAGCCAGATGAGCCACGCTGACCACCCGCATCCGGGGGTCGCGCTGCGGGTCGCCGTAGGTGGCCAACTGCTCCAGGTGCGCGCCGTTGCCCGGCACGGGTGCCGGGGTGCCCGGGTCGTGGACGCAGAGCCCGGTCTCCTCCACCAGTTCACGCGCGGCAGCCGCGCCGAGGTCCTCGTCGGCCCGGACGAAGCCGCCGGGCAGCGCCCACCTGCCCTGGAACGGCGTTTCTCCCCGTCGCACCATGAGGGCGCACAGGGCGTGGCGCCGCACGGTGAGCACGACCAGATCGACGGTGACGGCAAAGGGCGGAAAGGCCGACGGGTCGTAGGGAGGCATGCCGTGATCATAGTCGTCTTCCTGACGATAAACACGCCCCTGCCGTGCATCCACGACGACTTCTTCGCGCTTCCCCGTGGCGTCCCTCGCCATGTCGAGCGGCATCCGATCAGCCTCCCAGCTGGAGGCCGTCGGCGGCCTCCTCGACCATGCCGAGACCGAGACGGCTCACCCGCGCCGAGAACGGCTCACCGGCGACCCGGACGTCCGACAGGCGGACCGCGCCGAGTGGAACCGACCGGACGGGGTGGAGGGCGACCGTGCCCCCCGGCGCGTCGGGCCGGATCCCCACGAGTGCCGTCATGAGGTGGACGGCGCCGGCGGCGGCGACCGCGGCGGGGCGACAGGCCGCCGGATGCGGAACCGGGACCGCGCCTGCCGTCCGCGCGCTGCCCGCGTACATCTCGGGCAGGCGGTAGCCGAAGGCCTCCGCCGCGTCGAGGGTGCCCTTGAGCAACGACGCCGCCTCCCTCTCGTAGCCCTCCGCGGCGAGACCGGCCACGGCCACGACCGTCTCGTGGACCCTGACCGCTCCCGCCCGGTGACCGAACGGGTTGTGGCCCGGCTCCTTGGTACCGAGGCTGCGCAGACCCCATCCCGAGTCCAGCACGGGAGTGCCCAGTAGCCGCGCCAGCTGGTCGGTCGCGGACCCGTCCAGCAGGCCGGGCGCGTACCGGCCACCGCCCAGAAGCCCGGTGTCGAGGAGGTGCGCCGCCCAGCCGCCGAGCTGTGTCCACGGCCGGCCGCCCGGTGCCAAGGCTGCGGCGGGCCGACCTCCTGACCGGTCGTCGATCCAGAACTCCGCCCTGAACCGCTCGCGCAGCGTGCGGGCCCAGTCCCGCCAGCCGTCTCCCCCGGGCCGGCCGCAGGCGTCGAGCAGATCGGCGCCGAGCACGGCCGCGCGGTGGGCGTGGGCCTGCGTCTCGGCCCGCCACGGCCCGGCGGGCCCCGGGTCCGGGACGAATCCGTGGGGGCCGGCCGCGCTACGGAGCCAGCTGAGGCACCTCTCCGCCACGGGAAGGAGGTCCGCGAGGTCCTGCTCCGGCAGGCCCCAGCGCCTGGCCTCCGCGAGGACCGTGGGGAAGGCGAGAGTCGCCTCGACTCCCGTGCAGCGAGGCGGAAGGTAGGGGCCCGCGTCTCTGAGCGGGCCGGGAATGCGCCCGGCCGTCGGCCCGGGTCCGTCGAGCTGGGTGCGGGCCATGGCCCGGAGCGTCGTGACGGCGAGCCGAGTCCCGAGCGGGAGCGCCATCCGCGCGGCCCAGAGGGCCTCGGCGGTGACCGGTCCACAGCGCCAGGGCACCCCGGCGGCGAGATGGACGTCGGCCGGGTGTTCCTGGTCGCGTTGGAGGAGCGCCCGCAGGTCGTCGACGGCGACCCGCAGCAGTTCGCCGACCCGAGGGTCGTCCCCTTCCGCGCGGGCCTGCGCGAGTCCGACGCCTCCGGGGCGGCCGGCACCCGTCCCGGAGGGACCGGGGAGTCCGTGGGGGCGGTCGCCCCGCACTCTGAGCTCGATGGTCCGGGCGGATCCGGGAGCGAGATCGACCTCCCAGCGCAGGAGCCCCGCAGCCGCCAGGGCGTCCGTCGGCGGCGGGTCGGCACTGACGGAGGCGCAACGGCCGTCGGCGGCGGTCCAGCGCATCCCCGTGCCGTGGACGCTCGCGACGATCTCGGGTCCCGCTCTCCCGGCCGCGACGGCGCCCAGATCCGCCAGATCCGTCCCCAGAGAGATTTCCACCGGGAGCCTGAGCGGCCTGCCGGCGAAGCTGCGCAGCGTGATCCGCTCGGTTCCGTCGGCGCTCCGGGAGCGCTCGACGCTGAGTCCGGGGTCGGGTCCGGAGTCGCCCGCCGTACGGACGACGGAGAGGAAGACGGCACGGTCCGCGGCGTCCTGGCGGCCCGCGAGGGCGAGCGGCTCACGGCCGGCCACCCGCAGCACGCAGCGGGAGAGGAGACGGCGTCCCGAGGCGTAGACCCCTTCGAGACCGTGTCCGGTGAGCTGTCCGTGCTCGGAGCAGACGGCGAGGGCGGGCAGGGCGACGCAGAGGAGCGCGTCGTGCACCGACGGGAGCTCCGGCGGTCGTACGGCTCCAGGGGGCCTGGGCCCGGTGGCGGGTGCTTGTCCGGCCGGGAGTCCGGGGGCGGGGGCGGGACGGGTGGCCATGGGTGGTGTGCGGTGCTCTCTGTGCGATCCGGACTGCCGAGGAGGGGTCGGCGGCACGGGTCGTCGGGCTCCGCCACTGACGTGAACGCTGCTGTGGGCGGCCGGGTCACGGGCGTCATCACCCCCTCCTCGTCCCGCGCCGCGCGCCACGCCGCGCCGCAGCATCCCGCGGCGGCCTGGGCGCGATCTTGCCGGGCCGGGTTCCGGCACCCCTCCGGCCCTGCCTGACGGCCTTGGCCGGATCGGCCACCTTCACCGGCCTGGGCCGCTTGACGGTCCTCTCCTCCGGTTCCACGTCGACCGCCGGCGGAAGGGCGTCCTGGGAGCCGGCCGGTCGGGCCGCGACGCGGCCCTCCACGGCGGCGGTCGCCCTCGATTCCCGTTCGTGCCTCAGGCAGCTGCGCAGCGACTCGGGATCGAGCCCCTCGTTGCAGGCCTGGTGCAGCAGTCGGGCGAAGACGTATTCGGGGTCGGCGTCCAGCGCGAGGCCCAGGGCGGCGCGGGCCGCCGGCTCGTCCCCGGTGGACCAGGCGACCCAGCCGGCGAGGGCGAGCGGGGCCGCCGCGTGCTCGTCGAAGGGGGCGACGCAGCGTCGGGCCAGCGCGCGCCACAGGCGCAGGGCTGCGGCGCCCTCGCGGCCCTCCATCCACTCGGCGGCCTGGTCCCGCGTGTCCCTGTCCTGAAGGCCGAGAATGAGGGCCGCGGCCTCGTCGGCCCCGATCGACGCGTCGTCCGCCGCGTCCTGTTCGGCCGTACCGTCGCGGCGTCCGGAGCTCGACACGGGTGTGCTCACCGCGGCGTCGGTTTCGTCGGACGGGACGCCGAACCGCGTGAGCACGTCCCGGGCGAGCTTGAGCGTCGCCTCCCTGACCTCGGTCCGCCCTGCGCCGGGCGGGCCGTCGAAGATCTTGGGGACGATCAGGGTCGAGCCCGCGTTCAGCGCCTTGCGCTGCTGCTCCTCGCCGGGCCACGAGGGATGCGGCTTCAGTCGTGCCTCCATGTCCCGCAGGGATCCGCGGACCTGGATTCCGGCGTAGGCGGCCGAGGCCGCCATCACCGACGTTCCGGTGAGCGCCATGGGTGTGCCGTCGGGCGGGCAGCAGCGGGTGTCGGGGCAGCAGTAGGAGAAGTACAGGCCGTCGGAGATGCAGAGGGCTTCGTAGACGGGAATGTCGAGTGCGCCGCAGGCGGTGCGCAGGCGCTGCGAGAAGGGGCGCAGCCGCTCCATGACGTGCCGGCCCGTCTCACCCGGTGCGGGGTCCTGGCAGAGGAAGACGACGATGCCGTCCGGGCGGGTGCCACGGCGGGTGCAGCCGTCGACGAGGCACTCGGCGAGTTGTTCCGCCGTCGAGGCCCATTCCTTCGACGACCGTGGAATGCCGAGCCTGACCCGGCCGCCGAATCGTCCGAGCTCGCCGTGGAGGGCGACGAGGACGACGGAGTCGCTGGGATGGAAGCCGAGCATGAAAGGCAGGGCGTCGGCCAGCTCGGCGGGGCCGCGCAGGGTGATCTGCTGGGTTTCGGTCGTTCCACGGAATTCGTGCGGGTTCGTGTTCATGGTCACGACGGTCTCGCGAGGCGGGCCGACTCCGAAAGCCCTGTGGATAACTCTGCCGCGCGGCCCTCACCAGGTTTTCCACAGGTTTCGAGGCTCGTTCGCGCATTGTCCGAGTCATCGGGTTGCATGGGGGCATGACCAACGCAGAGCGCCTCCCCGACCGCGCGGCCCTCCGAGCCACCGCCGACGCCGTACTCGCCCGCCTTGTCGGCGATCCCACGGGCACGGCGAGACTGCGCGAGGACCAGTGGCGTGCCATCGAGGCGCTTGTCGCGGACAAGCGGCGTGCGCTGGTCGTGCAGCGGACGGGGTGGGGCAAGTCCGCGGTGTACTTCGTCGCGACGTCGCTGCTGCGCGAGTCCGGCAGCGGCCCCACCGTGATCGTCTCTCCCCTGCTGGCGCTGATGCGCAACCAGGTGGAGGCGGCTGCCCGTGCGGGCATCCGCGCCCGCACGATCAATTCGTCGAACACGGAGGAGTGGGAGACGGTCCAGGAGGAGGTTGCGGCGGGCGAGGTCGACGTTCTGCTGGTCAGTCCCGAGCGGCTCAACAACCCTGGCTTCCGCGACGAGGTCCTTCCCCGCCTTGCCGCCGCCACGGGCCTGCTCGTGGTCGACGAGGCCCACTGCATCTCCGACTGGGGCCATGACTTCCGGCCCGACTACCGCCGTCTGCGGACGATGCTGGCCGAACTGCCGGCGGGTGTTCCGGTGCTCGCCACGACGGCCACGGCCAACGCCCGGGTGACGGCCGACGTCGCCGAGCAGCTCGGTACGGGCGCGGGGACCGACGCCCTGGTGCTGCGTGGCCCGTTGGACCGGGAGAGCCTGAGCCTCGGTGTCGTGCGGCTCCCTGATGCCGCGCACCGGCTGGCCTGGCTGGCCGATCACCTCGGCGAGCTGCCCGGTTCGGGAATCATCTACACGCTCACGGTGGCCGCCGCCGAGGAGGTCACCGCATACCTGCGCCAGTGCGGCCACACGGTCTCGTCGTACACCGGCCGCACCGAGAACGCGGACCGGCAGCAGGCCGAGGAGGACCTGCAGGCCAATCGGGTCAAGGCCCTGGTGGCGACCTCGGCTCTGGGCATGGGTTTCGACAAGCCGGACCTGGGTTTCGTGGTGCACCTCGGTTCGCCGTCCTCCCCCATCGCGTACTACCAGCAGGTGGGCCGGGCGGGGCGCGGTGTGGAGCATGCCGAGGTGCTGCTGCTGCCGGGCAAGGAGGACGAGGCGATCTGGCAGTACTTCGCGTCGGTGGCCTTCCCGCCCGAGGAGCAGGTGCGCCGCACCCTCGACGTCCTGGCGCAGGCGGACCGTCCGCTGTCGCTCCCCGCCCTGGAGCCGCTCGTGGAGCTGAGGCGGACCCGGCTGGAGACGATGCTCAAGGTGCTCGACGTGGATGGCGCCGTACACCGGGTGAAGGGTGGCTGGACGAGTACGGGACGACCCTGGGTGTACGACTCCGAGCGCTATGCCTGGGTGGCGCGGCAGCGGGCGACGGAGCAGCAGGCGATGCGCGAGTACGCGGCGGGGACGGGCTGCCGGATGGAGTTCCTGCGGCGCCAGCTGGACGACGAGGAGGCCGCGCCGTGCGGCCGTTGCGACAACTGCGCGGGCTCCCGGTTCGACCCGAAGGTGAGCGAGGCGGCGCTCGATGCCGCCAAGGGGGAGCTGGGCCGTCCCGGTGTGGAGGTCGAGCCTCGCAAGATGTGGCCGACCGGACTCGCGGCGGTGGGCGTCGATCTGAAGGGCCGTATCCCCGCGGGCGAGCAGTCGTACGGCGGGCGGGCGCTGGGGCGGCTCTCGGACATCGGCTGGGGAAACCGGCTGCGTCCGTTGCTGTCCGAACGGGCTTCGGACGGTCCGGTGCCGGACGATGTCGTGCAGGCGGTGGTTCAGGTGCTCGCCGACTGGGCGAAGGGGCCCGGGGGTTGGGCGTCCGGCGCCCCGGACGCTCCCGCCCGGCCTGTCGGCGTGGTGACGGTGGCCTCGCGCAGCAGGCCGCAGCTGGTCGGCTCGCTCGGGCAGCGGATCGCGGAGATCGGACGGATGCCGCTGCTGGGGACCGTCGAGTACGCGCCGGAGGCCGAGGAACTGCGGATCTCCCGGACCAACAGCGCCCAGCGGGTGGTCGGGCTGCACCAGGCCTTGACGGTGCCTCCCGCCGTGGCGGAGCGACTGGGCTCGGCGGGGGGTCCCCTGCTGCTTGTTGACGATCTGTCGGACAGTGGTTGGACGCTCGCCGTGGCGGCCCGGCTGCTGCGCCGGTCGGGTGCCGAGGGGGTGTATCCCCTGGTGTTGGCCGTCCAAGCGTGAAACGGGGAGTGAACAGTGGGTGTCTGGGCAGGGATATGAGTGCCATACCAACCCATTCCAGTCAGCGGCCTCAATTGCTCGTTGCCGCCCGCGCACAGGCCCGCAAGAATTGGGAAACCGCCCGGCATGGCCCCGTACGCGGTCCGGAAGGACTGTGCCGTGGTGCGCCCTCACTCGCCCCTGCCCGCCCAACGGGCGCGTATCCGAAGGGAGGACCGTGACCTTCGGATTTGCTCCGTCCGCAGCCACCTCGATCGCCTCGTCCGAGTCCGCCAGCCGCCTCGCTCGGATACTGGAGCCCGCCGAGTGGGCGGCCGCCGGAATCCCGCTGCTCCGCAACCCCCGTGAGGTCGTCGGCGGGCTGCACACACGCCATCGGCCGACGCCCGCGACGGCGGTGGTCGCGGTGCTCGACCACGAAGAACGGCTCATCGCCAGCGCGTCGTTCACGCGTCGCCCGGTCGTCGCGGACGGCTGGGAGTTCCGTAACGCGCTCCTGGCCCATCTGCGACGTGTGATCCCGCACGACCTGCGCCGGCGTACGCCGGTACGGACTGCCGTGCTGCTCTACTGCCGTGAAGGCGACGAGCGTTGGACGGAGGAGGACGGCGCCTGGATGTGGGGGTTGCGGGACGCCTGCACGCTCCACGGACTGCGCTGCGGTGCGTACATCGCGCTCACCCGCAATGGTTGGCAGGTGCTGGGCGAGGGCCGCGGCGGCCGCCACCCGAGCCTGGGCTCACGTCCCGATGCGCTCGGCGATGCCGCCTCCGAACGGGGCGTCTTCGCGCCGCGCACGGCGGGCGGCGCCGCCGAACCACTGCGCCGGACCGCGGCCCGCTGAGGCGGACCGCCTGTGTGCGGGACCACGGCCCGGCCGCCCGTGAGGGGCGGCCGGGTCAGGACCGCGGATGGCTCTCCGGTTCAGACACCCGCGCCGAGCACGGCGTTGATGCGCTGCGGGTCGCCGCAGACGATGAGCAGCGTGGTCGCGCGTCCCATCGCCAGGGGCAGCGTCCGAGCGGCGACCTCGTCGCTCGGACCGTTGACCGCCACGACGACGACGGGCCGTGCCGCGGCACGCTCCGCGACCGAGGCGTCGGCGAAGAACACGTCGTCACCGGCGTCCTGCTGCGCCCAGTAGGACGCCTCGCCGAAGGACAGCTCGTGCGCCGCCCACGGGTGCTGCTCACCGGTGGTGAGCACGAGGATGTCGCCGGGGGCGCGGCCGCTGTCCAGGAGCAGATCGACGGCCTCTTCGGCGGCGTCGAGCGCGCCGTCGACCGGGGCCGGGATCAGCTGGATCTGCGGTCCGGAACGATTCTCCGCGCGAGACGACGGGGACTGCCCGGCACCGGGGTGCGGGCGCGGTACCGGCGGCGCGGGGCGAGCCGGTCCAGGACCGGGACGCCCGGGACGCGGCGAAGCCGCGGAACGCGGACCGGGTACGGGACGGGGGGTCGGCGCGGGGTGGCCTGCGGCCGTGCCGCGGGGACCCTGGGCACTCTCGTGAATCTGAGGCTCCTCGGGGATGAGAGGCATAGGTGGATGTCTATCAAACGCCGGTGCGCGACGCTCCGGCGGGTGGGCACAATCGTGCGACCCGGCTGTCGGCGTGGGCCTGCCGGGAAGTTCAGAAGTCGAAGCCGAGTTGGCCCCCGCTTTCCAGTGCGACCGCCTCGGGGGAGATCCGGACCTTCTTGAGGTGGCTCCACTGAGGCAGCGCGTCGAGGTACGCCCAGGAGAGACGGTGGTACGCCGTGGGTCCCAGCTCTCGCAGCGCTGCCTTGTGGACCGGCGAGGGGTAGCCCGCGTTGTCACCGAAGCCGAACGCGACACACTCCTGCGCCTCGGTCTCCAGCTCGGCCATCATCGCGTCGCGTCGCACCTTGGCGATGACCGAGGCCGCCGCCACGGCGACGCAGGACTGGTCACCCTTGATCACCGTGCGGACCTGCCAAGGGCTGCCGAGGTAGTCGTGCTTGCCGTCGAGGATCACCGCGTCGGGGCGTACGGGCAGGGCCTCCAGCGCGCGCACGGCGGCCAGCCGGAGCGCGGCGGTCATGCCGAGTTCGTCGATCTCCTCGGGTGACGCGTCGCCGAGGGCGTAGGCGGTGACCCACTTCTCCAGCTCCGCGGCCAAGGCGGTACGGCGCTTGGGGGTGATCAGCTTGGAGTCCGTGAGTCCCTCGGGAGGCCGTCGCAGACCGGTGATGGCCGCGCAGACCGTGACGGGACCGGCCCATGCCCCGCGTCCGACCTCATCGACCCCGGCGATGATCTTGGCGCCGGTGGTGGCTCGGAGCGAGCGCTCGACGGTGTGAGTGGGTGGTTCGTAGGGCATGGCGCCAGACAGATTACGCCGATCGGGACCCCCCGCGATACCCGGATTCCCATCGGACGTCCGAAGCGGCTGGAAGAAGCTCTCGGCGACCCCGTTGCGGCGCGTTCCGATCGATCATCGTGACGATCGGACGCGGACCTGTGTTCCTCCCCGAGACGGGGAGGAACACAGGTCCACATGTACGAACGGACGGATGCTCACGTCCAGGTTCAGGGGGAGCCGTACGAATCGCCGTACCAGTCGCCCTCCGCGTACGGGTCGTACTCGTCCTCCCTGCTCGGCCTCCCGCATTCGGCAGGAGTCCGGTCGATCCCACGCTCCGCCAGGATCGAGCGTGCCCGCGCCTCCGACCAGCTGGTGGCGTACCAGCTGCCCTCGTCCTCACGCAGGCGCTCCTCGATGTCGAGGAGCGCGCAGGAGCGCTGTGGCTCGGGAAGGCGGTCGAGCGCGGGTACGGCGTCGGCCGAGAGGCCTGCGAGATAGGGGACGTCGATCTTCTCGGAGCTGCTGAACCGCTCGACGTTCTGTTCGGCGACGATGGCGTCAGGGGAGGCCAGCCCGAAGAGGAGCATGCCCGCGGCGGCGCTCACGGCCACCGCGCGGGGCAGAAGACGGGCACCGAAGATCCCCGCGGCCATGATCAGCAGGATGACCAGGCCCAGCCACATCTCCATGGCGGCCACCGAGATCCGCAGCCGCGTGAGCCCGTACGCGTCCACGTACAGGTCCATCCTGCGCAGTGCCGAAGCGACCACGACCAGGGTGAGGAGGCACAGGGTGCCCAGGACGGAGCGTACGAGCGTGCGGTCCCCCGCGGTCGAACGCGGCGCCCAGCGCAGGGCGAGGCCGATCACCACGAGGGTGAGCAGGGTCGCCGTCAGGAGCTGCCAGAAGCCCTGCCGGGCGTACTCCGAGTAGGTCAGGTCGGTCTCCTGGAGGACCTTGTCGTATCCGCCGAAGAGGACGGCGAGTTGGACCGCGTTGAACGCCGCGAAGAGCAGGTTCAGCACGATGAGGGGCAGCGCCCACTCCAGACGGGCCCGTGCCTTGCCGGGGCGGACGGCCATCCGATCCCAGCGCAGAGGTGCGGCGGCGGTACGGGCGACGGCGATGCCGCCGAACAGACCGAGCAGGAAGAAGGAGAGCCGCCAGGGCGCCTGCTCCAGCGAGATGTCGGGGATGAGCGCGCCGAGCAGATCGGCGAAGGCGGCGTCGGCGCCGGCGAACAGCGCGCCGAAGACGACGAGCAGAACGACGGCCACCGCGACGGTCCGTACGACCGGCCCCCACCGGCCGCGTGAGCCGTCGGCCCGTTCACGCACGCCCTGCCAGATCCAGACGGCGCCGGAGCCGAAGGAGTCGAAGAGTCCGACGGGCGAAAGCAGGACGCTCGGCCAGCCTCGGCCACCGTGCAGAGCCAGGGCCGTCACCCCGAGGGCGGTGATGATCGCGAGGAAGGTCGGCCAGCCGGCGTCCCGCAGCGCGGGTACGGCGAGAAGGGCGAGGCCGCCGATCGCCCAGACCAGCGTCCAGGGCCGCAGTCGGCGACCGGCAGCCCGAGCGGCGAAGGCGGCGGCGAGGACCGCGGGTGCGGCCACGATCATCAGATTGAGCCCGAGGCCCTCGTCGAGGAGCAGAGCACTGAGCAGCGCGGTCGCCAGGACGGCCCAGAGTGTCGGGGCCGTCACCGGGCCCGGGGCGGCGGGGCGCAGTCGCTCGAGCCAGGGCTCGCTCGGAGGCACGGGTGGCGCCCAGGGGTACGCCGGCCTGCCGCCAGGCCCCCCGGCAGCCGCCACGGCCCGCGCCTGCTGCGGCAGGTGCTGGGGCTGCGACTGGGGCTGCGGCTGGGGCTGCGGCTGCGGCTGCGGCTGCGGCTGCGGCTGCGGCTGCGGCTGCGCAGTCGGTGCGGCACTGGGCGGCGTCGGACCTGCGGGGCGCTGCGGCTCGGAGACAGGCTTCGCCTCAGCTCTGTCCTGCGGTGGCGGTTCGGACGGCATGTCGGACACGGGACCCCCTCCCTACCCGGTCGCGTTCGGCGCCGTGGCGGCGGAAGGGAGCGGTCCGGGTGTCGCGTCGGCGCGCTCTCGTCATGATCAGCGCTGCGGAGTGGCCGACTCTAACGCCGGTCCGGCCCGTGGTACCCAGCGGGGCGGCGCTGTGTCAGGACCGTGACACTCGCCGGCCCGTCCGAGGGGTACGGGCCGACGTCGACCTCAGGGACGGACGGCCGTCGGCAGCCACTCCGGCAGGGCCTCGGTCCGCTCCAGCCACGAAGCCGGCGGCGCACCGGCCGTACTGGAGGCCACGACACCACCGGCGATCGCGCAGGTGGTGTCGACGTCCCCACCGACCTGGGCGGTCGTCCAGAACACCTGCTCGTAGTCGCCGAGGGCCCGGGCCGCCGACCAGAGTGCGAACGGAACGGTGTCGTGGGCGCTGGTGCGGCGCCCACTGCCGAGCACCGCCGCGACCGTGGCGGCGTCGCCGTAGTCGAGCATGTCGCGTGCGCGGCGCAGCCCCGCGCCGACGGCGCTGCGCGGCACGAGGGCGACGACTCCGTCCAGCAGCTCCGTGGGCTTCGGCGGACCCGCGGGATTCGCCACGAGCGCGGCGGCGGCAGCCACGGCCATCGCCCCCACGACGGCTTCGCGGTGCTGGTGCGTGGTGTACGCCGAGATCTCGGCCTGATGGGTCGCCTGCTCCGGGTCGTCCGCGTACCAGGCGCCGAGCGGGGCGATCCTCATCGCGGCACCGTTGCCCCAGGAACCCTGTCCGTTGAAGAGCGCGGCGGCCAGTTCACGCCAGTCGCCGCCCTCCCGGATGAGCCGGAGCATCCGGTTGACCGCGGGACCGTAGCCCCGGTCGAAGTCGTGATGCTCGGCGAACGACTGAGCGAGCGCGTCCTGGTCGATCCGGTCGTGCCGGGCGAGCACGGCCAGGACCGAGCAGGCCATCTCGGTGTCATCGGTCCACTGCCAGGTCCCCGACGGCAGTTCGCGTCGTTTGAGCAGCGGATAGTTGGCGGGAACGAAGAACTGGGAGCCCAGGGCGTCTCCCACGGCCAGCCCTCGAAGGCTGGCCAGGGCGCGTTCGAAGCGCCGGTCGAGAGAGGAGTCAGCGGTCATCGCTGAACCACTCTATCCGGTGTGGCCGTACGGTTCCGGGGTACGCCAGTGCTCGAACGGCCGGTCCAGGCTGTATCGGCCGTCCTCGCCGAGCAGCAGCGTCCGCGTCTCGCCGTTGCCCGGGTTGGACAGCGACTCGAACTCGGCGACGGTCCAGTGGAACCAGCGCATACAGAACAGCCGCATCGTCAGTCCATGGGTGACGAGCAGGACGTTCGGGGGATGGTCGGGCGCCTCGAAACTGCGGTAGAGGCTCTCCAGGAACGCGCCGACCCGGTCGTACACGTCCGCTCCCGACTCGCCCTGCGCGAAGCGGTAGAAGAAGTGCCCGTACGCGTCGCGGTAGGCCTTCTGGAGGCGTACGTCGTCCCGGTCCTGCCAGTTCCCCCAGTCCTGCTCCCTCAGCCGCGGCTCCTCCCTCACCCGGACCTGCCGGGGGGCGAGCCGGAACTCCCGGAACGTCTGGTGGGTGCGGCGGTACGGAGAGACGTACACGCTGACCTGCTCCTCCCCGAACAGGTCCCGCAGCCGCTCCCCCGTCTCGCGCGCCTGCCGCAGACCGGTTTCGGTGAGTCTGAGCGCGTGGTCGGGCTCCCGCTCGTACACCGTGTCGTCGGCGTTTCCTTCGGACTCTCCGTGCCGTACGAGGACGATGCGCCGCGGTCGTGCCATGTCATGACCCTAGATGGCCGCCCCCGGGCGGGCTCGGCCGGGGAGGCGTCCGGCGTCCATCCGGCGTATGGCGCCGGTGAACCGGCGGCGCAGCTGACGGTCGTGCGAGACCACGACCAGGGCTCCCGCCCACTGCTGCAGCGCCTCCTCCAGCTCCTCCACAAGGCCGAGGGCCAGGTGGTTGGCGGGCTCGTCGAGCAGCAGCAGGTCGACGGGCCGGGCCAGCAGGCGGGCGAGGGCGAGCCTGCGGCGCTGCCCGGCGGAGAGGCTGCCGACCGGTACGTGGAGGTCACTCGGCCGGAACAGTCCGTACGAGAGGAGCAGCTCCCGCTGCTCGTCGTCCGTGAGCCCTAGCCCGCGGCCGAAGGCGGCGAGGACACGCTCCGCGGGCCGATGGGTCGGTATCTCCTGGGCGAGGAACCCGATCCGCCCACTGCGCCGGACTTCCCCGCCGTCCGGCTTCATGAGCCCCGCCATGACCCGGAGCAACGTGGACTTGCCCGCCCCGTTGCCGCCGTGAATCAGGAGCTTCTCCCCCGCCCGGACGGTCAGCCGGTCGACGGCCAGCCGGTCCGCGACACGCACCCCGGTCAGCGAGATCAGCTCCCCTTCGGCGCCTCCTGCGACCGGTCGCGCGGCGAAGGCGAGCGGTCGCGGGGGCTTGGCGACCGGTTCGGCGCGGAGTCGGCGCAGCCGCTCCTGGGCGTTGCGGACCCGGCCGGAGACCGATGCCTGGACGCGGCCGCCCGCCCGGTCGTACGCCATCTTGTTGTTGTCCCTGATCGAGCGCCCCAGAGCCACTCCGTGGGCGGCGGTGGTGGCGTAGGCCTCGAGTCGGGCCGTCTCCTCGTGCCAGGCCTCGTACTCCTGCTCCCAGCGCTGCCGGGCGGCCTCACGCTCGGCGCGGAAGCCGGCGTACCCGTTCCCGTACCGGACGACCGTGCGCCGGTCGGCATCGACCTCCAGGACGGACGTGACAACCCGTTCGAGGAAGACGCGGTCGTGAGAGACGGCCACGACCGTGCCGCGGTGGGCCAGCAGCGCCTCCTCCAGCCAGTCCAGGGCCTGTTCGTCGAGATGGTTGGTGGGCTCGTCCAGCAGGAGCACCTCGGGCGCGGCGGCAACGGCGCAGGCGATGCCGAGCCGGGCCTGCTCGCCGCCCGACAGGCTGCCGAGCAGGCGCTGTCGACCTACCGAGGCGAGTCCGAGACCGTGCATGGCCTTGTCGACGCGTGCGTCCGCTTCGTAGCCACCGCGCAGCTCGAAGACCGTGAGCAGCTCTCCATAAGCGTCGAGTTCCCTCGCTCCGGCCGTGGCGAGGGTCGCCTCTCTCTCGCGGAGCCGGCGTTCCATGGTGCGCAGTTCGGCCAGGGCATCGTCGATCGCGTCGCCCACGGTGTGGCCGCCCGAGAGGCGGGGGGTCTGCGCGAGCATTCCCGTGCCGCCCTCGACGAGGGTCGTGACCTCCCCCTCGTCGGGCGCTTCGAGACCGGCGAGCAGACGGAGAAGGGTGGACTTCCCCGCCCCGTTCTCCCCCACGATCCCTATGCGCTCACCCGGGCGCACCGTGAGCGAGATCCGGTCGAGCAGGAGGCGTTCGCCGCGGGACACGGTCACGTCATGCAGAGAGAGAGAGATCTGTGTAGGCAAGGGCGCCTCCGGCTTCGATCGACAGGGGAAAGCCCACCTCCCTCCGCTAACGCGACGGAAGTGGCATTACCAGAACCATGGCAGACTCGACCCACTAATGCAACGGGAGTCGCAATTGAACGCGTCGATGGAAAGTGACCGGACACCCCCGCCCGGTAGCCGCCGTCCCGGCGGCCGCACCGCACGCACCCGGGCGGCCGTGCGCGACGCCGTGCTGACAGGGCTGGCCGAACACGGTTATCCGGCCCTGACCGTCGAGTACGTGGCGGAGCATTCCGGCGTGCACAAGACGACGCTCTACCGCCGCTGGGGCAGCCTCGAAGGGCTCCTCGCGGACGCCTTGGCCCTCGCCGGCGAGGACAGCTGGTCTCCGCCGGACACCGGACGCCTGGAGCTGGACCTGCGGGCGCTTGCCCGCGAGGTGGTCGACTCCTTCTCCGACCCCGCGGCAGCAGCGGCTCCCACCGCGTTCGTGGGCGCCGCCTTCCAGTCGGAGCGCGCCGCGGACGCGCTGCGGGACTTCTACACGGAGCGCTTCACCCGCTGCGAGGCGGTCGTCGAGCGGGCCGTGGCCCGCGGCGAAGCGCCGGAGGGGACCGACGCGGGCGCTGTCGTACGCGCCGTCTCGGCGCCCCTGTTCCTGCGCCTCTTCGTCACCCGTGAGCCGGTCGACACGGCGATGGCCGACCAGTCGGCCCGGGCGACTGCGGCCGCCGTCGCTGCGGGGGCCTACCTCACCCCGTTCAACCCTGCCGAACCAGCCGAGCGCGGCAGCCGGCCCGACCTCACCGGCCCAGCCGATCCCACCGGCCCTGCCAGCCCCGGCGACACCACCGGTCCAGCCGGTCCAGCCGGTCCAGCCGGTCCAGGCGAGGGGTGATCAGACCGTCCAGGACGGCTCGAGCTGCACCACGTCCCCGCTGAGCGCTGCCACATCCGCCTCCGTCTGGGCACGCAGCCCGAGCCGTTCGACCCGCTCCACCCGGTACTTGCCGTGTTCGGCGGCGGACCGCCACATCGACAGCACCACGAACTCGTTCCCGGGCGCCTCGCCGAAGACCCCGCGCAGCATGCCCGGGGAGCCGGCCATCGCCGGGTTCCACACCTTCTCCTGCATCAGCGCGAAGTGCTCGACCCGGCCTTCGTGGACCCTGCAGTGCGCCACCCTGGCCACATCGGCGTCCGCGAACTTCGGCTCGAAGCCGGTCTTCACGTCGAAGCGGTGGTCGAAGAGCTTGACCTGGCTGTCCTTGAACGAGCCGGACTGCGTCGCCGCCAGCCGGTCGTGCGAGCGCGCCATGAAGGAGTCGTAGAACGCGCGGCTCTCCCAGAACGAGAAGACATGGGCGACATCGGGCCGCGCCCGGCTCCATCCACCGCCCTGGCCCCGGAATCCCGGCTCACCGAGCAGACCCGCCCATTTCCGCTGCCCCCGCTCGAACCCGCGACGGTCCACCACGGTGCAGCGAATCCACTTGACCAGCACGGCGCCATCGTACGGGGCATTCACCTTCCGCCACCCCGTTCTCGCACGGAGTGCGCATGACACCATGAGCAACCGGTCCGGGACCATGGGCAGTTGACCTGGCCCAGGGGTTATCAGTCGTACACAGAGAGGGGATTCACGGTGAGCGGACTCAACAAGGGGGTCGGCAAAGTCGAGGTGACGCTCAAGTGGGACCCGAGTCCGATCGGCGCCGCGGCGCATGATCTCGACATCATCGCCGGGGTCTACACGGTGGACGATCCGTACGGCTCGCCCGCGTATCTGGTGCACTTCGACAGCCGCTCCCCCGACGGGACGATCACGCTCAGCCGGGACAGCCGTACGGGCCAGGGGTTCGGCTACGACGAGGCGATGATCCTCGAACTGGACCGCCTCGCGCCCCGCTACGCGCGCGTGGTGGTGGGAGTGGCCATTCAGCAGGGCTCCGGCAGGCTGACGTTCGGCGCCATCGCCAACACCGGCGTACGAGTGCGTGAGGGCTACACCGAGCTCGCCGTTCACGGCTTCGAGGACGTCGCCGGAGCCACGGCGGCGACGGTCGTGGAGTTCACCCGCGACGCTCCGGACGGCTGGTCCTACCGGTCGATCCGCCGCGGCTTCGACACGGACCCGCAGACCTTCGCCGCGGAGATGGGCGCCAGAACCGCCTGACGGCCGACCGCCGACCGCCTGACCACCTGACCGCCCGACCGCCCGACCGCCTGACCACCTGACCGCCCAAGCACCCAGGCACTCTTGCCGCCTGCCCCGTGCCCGGCGCGGGGAGCGTCACGCATCCGAGAGGGGACCGGCCCAGGGCCGGTCCCCCTCGGCCGCCGGGGCGGCCCGTAGATCGAGTTCAGGTGCGGCGGAGTCCACGAGCCACGTCAGCCTTTCATGGCCCCCCGCCAGGCCCTCCCTCGCCGTGTCGCGCCACTCCGTACGGCCGAGCAGGTCGAGATACGACCTCCTGACGTCGCCCCACCGTGCCTTGAGACCCGCCTCGTCCGACCAGGCGGGCGCCTCTGCGCCCAGATAGCGGGCGACCGTCGTGGCGTCGCAGTAGCGCTCGGCCGTCGGCCCCAGGTCCGCGATGTGGCGGACGTGCGCCTCCAGCACCGTGAGCGCGTGCGGGTAGTGGCGAAGTGATGTCCCCATGCCCTCGCAGTACGTCATGGTGTGGAGGATCCGCCCTGTCTGGTCCACCACGGCGGCATCGGGCCCGGGCTCCACGATGACGTCGTGGAGGCCGGTCAGGCGCGCGACGTCCGAGACGACGTAGCTGTTGAGGAACTCCCCGTCGGCGGCGGCGTTCCGCAGCAGCCAGGGGCGTACGGCCGGGTGGTCGTCCACGTGACCGCACAGGGTCTCCACCGCATGCACCCGGCCCCACTCAGTGGCCCGTTCCGCCAGCCAGATCAGGGCGTCGACACCACCCGGAAGGCGTTCCAGCGCCCGTGCCGCGAGCGGGCCGAAGGCGTTGGAGAGGAGGCCGATGGTCTGGATCCTGCCGATGTCGGCCACCGTGCCGGCCTCGGCGAGCAGGACCAGCCCGACGGCGACGGAGCCGGTGTCGGTTCCGTGGCGTACCAGCCACCGGCCGGTTTCCCGGGCCCTGACGGCCGGCGTCCTCCGAGCAGCGTCGGTGATGCGGTCGTCGTGGCGTGTCGACACTGGAAGTCCCCGAAGTCTCTGGGCCAGTTCGCGCGGAGTGGCGGTTGCGTCGTCGGCGTACGCGTTGAGGACGCTCACGGCGTCCGCCCCGCCCAGGGTGCGGTCGGGTGGAGACTTTCCTTCCGCTCCGCGCCCGCGCCGGTCCGCGCCCGGAAACGGTGCTCCACCTCGGAAGAGAGGCGCGTCCGGCGTCAGGCGATGCAGCCGGAGGGCGTGGTCGAACAGTGTGATCGGGGTTCCGGGCAGTCCTGCCCCAGGCGTCTCGCTCACAGGCGGGCGGACGACTCGACTCTCTTGATCATGCCCAGAACCCTGTCACCGCCCGCCGTCCGGCACAAGCCCCGACCAGGCCCACGAACGCCAAGGGCGGTGGCGCCGAAGAATCGGCCCCACCGCCCTCATGCGGCAACTTCAGCCGTCAGCCGACCCCGTGGGGTCAGCTGCAACCGCTGGTCGAACCGCAGCCCTCGCAGATGTAGCAGGAGCCGGCCCGCTGCATCTTCGTACCGCAGGAGAAGCAGAGCGGGGCGTCCGCGCTGATGCCCAGCTGCATCTCGACGAGCTCGGCGGAGGTGTGCGCCTGCTTCGGGGCCGGGACCTCCACCTTCGGCGGCGTCGCGACGGCCTTCAGGGTCTCCGTCTGACGCGGAGCCGACTGGGCCAGGCCCTCGACGTCCATCTCGTCGTCGGCGGCCTCGTAGGAACCCGTCTCCAGGTGACGCTGACGCTCCTCGGCGGAGTGGATGCCGAGCGCGGAGCGGGTCTCGAAGGGCAGGAAGTCCAGCGCGAGACGGCGGAAGATGTAGTCGACGATCGACTGGGCCATCCGCACGTCCGGGTCGTCCGTCATGCCGGCCGGCTCGAAGCGCATGTTGGTGAACTTCGAGACGTAGGTCTCCAGCGGGACGCCGTACTGCAGACCGACGGAGACGGCGATGGAGAACGCGTCCATCATTCCGGCGAGCGTCGAACCCTGCTTGGACATCTTCAGGAAGACCTCGCCGAGACCGTCGTCCGGGTAGGAGTTGGCGGTCATGTAGCCCTCGGCGCCACCGACCGTGAACGAGGTGGTGATCCCCGGGCGGCCCTTGGGCAGACGCTTGCGGACCGGGCGGTACTCGACGACCTTCTCGACGGCCTCGCGGATCGTCGCCTCGGACTTCGCGGTGACCTCGGCCTTCTCCTGCTCCTTCTTCTTCGCGGAGAGGGGCTGGCCGACCTTGCAGTTGTCGCGGTAGATGGCGAGCGCCTTGACGCCCATCTTCCAGGCCTCGAAGTAGACCTCCTCGACGTCCTCGACCGTGGCCGTCTCCGGCAGGTTCACGGTCTTGGAGAGGGCGCCGGAGATCCACGGCTGGATCGCGGCCATCATGCGGACGTGGCCCATCGCGGAGATGGAACGCTCGCCCATGGCGCAGTCGAAGACCTCGTAGTGCTCGGTCTTCAGACCGGGGGCACCGATCACGTTGCCGTGCTCGGAGATGTGGGCGACGATCGCCTCGATCTGCTCCTCCTGGTAACCCAGGCGGCGCAGGGCCTGCGGGACGGTGCCGTTGACGATCTGCATCGAGCCGCCGCCGACCAGCTTCTTGAACTTGACCAGGGCGAGGTCGGGCTCGAGGCCGGTGGTGTCGCAGGACATCGCGAGACCGATGGTGCCGGTCGGGGCGATGACCGACGCCTGCGCGTTGCGGAAGCCGTTCTTGGCACCCAGGCGCAGGACGTCCTGCCAGGCCTCGGTGGCCGCGGCCCAGATCGGCGAGTCGAGGTCGTCCATGCGGACGGCCACCGTGTTGGCGTCGGCGTGCTGCTTCATGACGCGCTGGTGCGGCTCGGCGTTGCGGGCGTAGCCGTCGTACGGGCCGACGACCGCGGCGAGCTCGGCGGAGCGCTTGTACGAGGTTCCGGTCATCAGCGAGGTGATGGCGCCGGCCAGGGCGCGGCCGCCGTCGGAGTCGTACGCGTGGCCGGTGGCCATGAGCAGGGCGCCGAGGTTGGCGTAGCCGATGCCCAGCTGACGGAAGGCGCGGGTGTTCTCGCCGATCTTCTGGGTGGGGAAGTCGGCGAAGCAGATGGAGATGTCCATCGCGGTGATGACGAGCTCGACGACCTTGGCGAAGCGCTCGGAGTCGAACGACTGGTTGCCCTTGCCGTCGTCCTTGAGGAACTTCATCAGGTTCAGCGAGGCGAGGTTGCAGGACGTGTTGTCCAGGTGCATGTACTCGCTGCACGGGTTCGAGCCGTTGATGCGGCCGGACTCGGGGCAGGTGTGCCAGTGGTTGATCGTGTCGTCGTACTGGATGCCCGGGTCGGCGCAGGCCCAGGCCGCCTCGGCCATCTTGCGGAAGAGCGACTTGGCGTCGACCTCTTCGATGACCTCGCCGGTCATACGGGAGGTCAGGCCGAACGTGCCGCCCGACTCGACCGCCTTCATGAACGTGTCGTTCACGCGGACCGAGTTGTTGGCGTTCTGGTACTGGACGGACGTGATGTCGTCGCCGCCCAGGTCCATGTCGAAGCCCGCGTCACGGAGGGCGCGGATCTTCTCCTCCTCCTTGACCTTGGTCTCGATGAAGTTCTCGATGTCGGGGTGGTCGACGTCGAGGATGACCATCTTGGCCGCGCGACGGGTGGCGCCGCCCGACTTGATCGTTCCTGCGGACGCGTCGGCGCCGCGCATGAAGGAGACCGGGCCGGAGGCGTTGCCGCCGGAGGAGAGGAGCTCCTTGGAGGAGCGGATGCGGGAGAGGTTCAGGCCGGCGCCGGAGCCGCCCTTGAAGATCATGCCCTCTTCCTTGTACCAGTCGAGGATCGACTCCATGGAGTCGTCGACGGACAGGATGAAGCAGGCGGAGACCTGCTGCGGCTGGGGCGTGCCGACGTTGAACCAGACCGGCGAGTTGAAGCTGAAGATCTGGTGCAGGAGGGCGTACGCCAGCTCGTGCTCGAAGATCTCGGTGTCGGCGGGCGAGGCGAAGTAGCCGTACTCCTCGCCGGCCTTCGTGTAGGTCTTCACGATCCGGTCGATCAGCTGCTTCAGGCCGGTCTCGCGCTGCGGGGTGCCGACCGCCCCGCGGAAGTACTTGCTGGTGACGATGTTGACCGCGTTCACCGACCAGAAGTCGGGGAACTCGACGCCACGCTGCTCGAAGTTGACCGAGCCGTCGCGCCAGTTGGTCATGACGACGTCACGGCGCTCCCAGACCACCTCGTCGTACGGGTGCACGCCCGGGGTGGTGTGGATGCGCTCGATACGCAGGCCCTTGCTCGCCTTGGCTCCCTTGGCTCGGGAACCTCGTGCCGGACCGCTCGCCGTCTCTGTCATGCCGCCTCCCATATACGGGCAAAACACCTATAAATGCCCAGATAGTCCCAGGGCACTGTCTTCTTGTCTGCTGTCGCGAGCACCGCTCGGGGCGCCCGTGACACGTCTTTCTCGGCCGCGCGCGGCCGGCCTCGGCCGGACCGACGGTCCGGCCGACCGGTCAGTCGGCGGCGGTGGCGGGAACGGGGACCTCGGGGGTCGCTCCGGTCCCGCAGTCCACTGCGGGAGGCCGCTGCTCACGGAGTTCCGCGATGGCGGCCTCGAAGTCGTCGAGGCTGTCGAAAGCCTTGTAAACGGATGCGAAGCGCAGGTACGCGACGAGGTCGAGCTCCTGCAGGGGGCCGAGGATGGCCAGGCCCACGTCGTGGGTGGTCAGCTCGGCGCTTCCGGTGGCGCGCACCGCCTCCTCGACCCGCTGGCCGAGCTTGGCGAGGGCGTCCTCCGTCACGGGCCGCCCCTGGCACGCCTTGCGCACGCCGGAGATGACCTTGGTGCGGCTGAAGGGTTCCGTGACTCCGGAGCGCTTCACCACCATGAGCGAGCACGTCTCCACCGTCGTGAAACGACGGGAGCAGTCGGGGCACTGGCGGCGGCGTCGGATCGACGTCCCGTCGTCGGTGGTGCGACTGTCGACGACACGGCTGTCGGGGTGCCTGCAGAAGGGGCAATGCATGGTTCCGACCCTCCCTCACGGCACGACTGAATAGCCTCGCCGAGCCCGTCAAGGCCCCTCGAAGCGACCACCAGCATAGGCGATGCAGGCGCCCCCGATAGACGGGGGACCACAACTTCTAGGTGGCTGATGCAATCCAACCACTAGATCTGGTGTTGGGCCCGATTTCCGGCACTTCGCGCGTGTCGCGCGGGCCTGGCATCGAGGACCGGCCACGAGAGTACGGGAAGCGCGCGGCGCCACCGATCCGGGGCCCGCGAGTGCGAGACTGGAAGGGCACCCCCGCCCGCATGCGGGCCGACGCCGAACGGTACCGTAATGACCGAATTGCTACCGGCGCCCGGGCCTGCGTATACACCCACCAGCGCATAGACGTAAGACAATCTGCGGTTTTTCACTCGAACGTGTGTTTGGCGCAACCTTTCGAAAGCCACTACCGTTGTGCCAGCCAGGGAGACCATTCGAGAGGGGCCGCCGACGTGACCACCACCGCAGACAGTGCCACCATCACTGCCCAGGACCGCTCCCAGGGCCGACTCGAGGCGGTGCATGCCATGAATGACGCAGCCATGAACGGGGACGGGGAGCCGGGTCGACCTGCGCGCTCACTGCCCGGACGACCTCCAGGCATCAGGGCCGACAGCTCCGGCCTCACGGACCGGCAGCGCAGGGTGATCGAGGTCATCCGTGACTCGGTCCAGCGGCGGGGGTACCCGCCGTCGATGCGGGAGATCGGTCAGGCGGTCGGCCTCTCCAGCACCTCCTCCGTGGCACACCAGCTGATGGCGCTGGAGCGCAAGGGCTTCCTGCGCCGCGACCCGCACCGCCCCAGGGCGTACGAGGTCCGTGGCTCCGACCAGCCGAGCACCCAGCCGACGGACACCACCGGCAAGCCGGCCGCCTCGTATGTGCCCCTCGTCGGCCGGATCGCGGCCGGTGGCCCGATCCTCGCCGAGGAGTCGGTCGAGGACGTCTTCCCGCTCCCCCGGCAGCTCGTCGGCGACGGTGAGCTCTTCGTCCTGAAGGTCGTCGGCGACTCCATGATCGAGGCCGCGATCTGCGACGGCGACTGGGTCACCGTCCGTCGGCAGCCGGTCGCGGAGAACGGCGACATCGTCGCCGCCATGCTCGACGGCGAAGCCACGGTCAAGCGCTTCAAGCGCGAGGACGGCCACGTCTGGCTGCTGCCGCACAACGCGGCGTACCAGCCGATCCCCGGCGACGAGGCCACCATCCTCGGCAAGGTCGTGGCGGTGCTGCGACGGGTGTGACACCACCTCGTCGGCTCTGACCGGGCCCCGGAACCCACTGCGCCGGTTCCGGGGCCCTGCTCTGTTCCGCGGCAGGCCCGTGCCGGCCGCCCGCGGTCCCGTGTGGACGTGACGCGGCATGGGGTCCGGCCTGTTCCTGGCCGGGCCCCCTTCCGCGTCAGACCCCGGCTGCCTTCGATGCGGCGTCGATCGCCGCCAGCGACTTCCGCACCTGGTTACGGTCCGTCGTGTACCAGAAGTCGGGCAGCGAAGCCTTCAGATAGCTGCCGTAGCGCGCCGTGGCCAGCCGGGGGTCGAGTACGGCGACGACGCCACGGTCGCCGGTGGCCCGTACGAGACGTCCCGCGCCCTGGGCCATCAGCAGGGCCGCGTGCGTGGCGGCGACGGCCATGAAGCCATTGCCCCCCGCGTCCTCGACCGCCTTCTGGCGGGCGCTCATCAGCGGGTCGTCGGGGCGCGGGAACGGGATCTTGTCCATGACGACGAGCTGGCAGCTGGCGCCCGGGACGTCGACCCCCTGCCAGAGGGAGAGCGTCCCGAAGAGGCACGTCTGCGGGTCGGCGGAGAAGTTCTTGATCAGCTCACCCAGCGTGTCCTCGCCCTGGAGCAGGATCGGGAACTCGGGGATGCGGGAACGCAGCTCCTCGGCGGCCAGCTGGGCGGCGCGCATCGACGAGAACAGACCGAGCGTCCTGCCGCCCGCCGCCTGCACGAGCTCCGTGAGCTCGTCGAGCATGTCCGTACGGTCGCCGTCCCGCGCGGGGCGGGCCAAGTGCTTGGCGACGTAGAGGATGCCCTGCTTGGGGTAGTCGAACGGCGAGCCGACGTCGATGCCCTTCCACACCGGCATGTCATCGCCCTGGGCTCCTTCGGGGGCCAGGCCCAGCGAGGCTCCGACGCCGTTGAAGTCACCGCCCAGCTTCAGCGTCGCCGAGGTGAGGACGACCGACCGGTCCGCGAAGAGCTTCTCGCGCAGGAGCCCGGACACGGAGAGCGGGGCGACCCTCAGCGAGGCCCCGAATCGGTCGTGGCGTTCGTACCAGACGACGTCGTACTCGGAGCCCTGGGTGATCCGCTCGGCGACTCCGTGCACGGTCTCCACGGAGGCCAGGGCCTGCTTGCGGACGGCGTCCTCGTCCTGGACGGACTTGTCGCGGGTGGAGCCGAGCGCCGAGATCACCGCGCGCGAGGCGTCGCGCAGCGCCATGAGGGCATAGCCCAGGTCCTCCGGGATCTCTTCCAGACGGCCGGGGAGCGCCAGCTCCATCAGCCGCTCGAAGCCCTCCGCGGCGGTCTGCAGCTGGTCGGCGACCTTCTCGTCGACCAGCTTCGCGGAGCGGCGGACCGCGCGGTTCACCTGGCCGGGGGTGAGTTCGCCCGTGGCGACGCCCGTGACCCGGGAGACCAGCTCATGGGCCTCGTCGACGATCAGCACTTCGTGCTGAGGCAGCACCGGGGCGCCTTCGATCGCGTCGATGGCCAGCAGCGCGTGGTTGGTGACGACGACCTCGGCCAGCTTGGCCCTCTCACGCGCCGCCTCGGCGAAGCACTCCGCTCCGTACGCGCACTTGCTCGCGCCCAGGCACTCCCGCGAGGAGACCGACACCTGGGCCCAGGCCCGGTCGGAGACGCCGGGCGTCAGATCGTCCCGGTCACCCGTCTCCGTCTCGTCCGACCAGTCGCGGAGCCGCATCAGGTCCTGCCCCAGCTTGCTCGTGGGCGCGGCGGCCTCGAAGGGGTCGAAGAGACCCTCCTCCTCGTCCTGGGGCACGCCCTCGTGAAGGCGGTGGAGGCAGAGGTAGTTCGACCTTCCCTTGAGCATCGCGAACTCCGGGCGCCGCCGAAGCTGCGGGTGCAGGGCGTCGACCGTCCGCGGAAGGTCGCGCTCCACCAGCTGGCGCTGGAGCGCCAGCGTGGCCGTGGCGACCACCACGCGCTCACCGTGCGCCAGGGCCGGCACCAGATAGCCGAGGGACTTTCCGGTGCCGGTACCGGCCTGGACCAGCAGGTGGGAGCTGTCGTCGATGGCCTCGGCAACAGCCTCGGCCATGGTGACCTGGCCGGGCCGCTCCATACCGCCGACGGCGGTGACGGCGGCGTGCAGGAGGTCGGGGAGGGATGGCTTCGTCATAGCGCGTCCACCCTACGGCGCTGCACTGACAGTCGGATCACGCGAGCGGGTTCGCGACCGTCCCGTGGACGGCGGCGTGCGGCCGCTCGGGGCGGTCGCGGTAGCCGTCCAGATGCAGACGGTTGCGGTTGAGACAGAGTCGCTCGATCCGAGGTGTGAGGAGATCGAAGAGCTCGAACCGTTCCTTCAGCTCCGGGAAGCGTGCCTGATGACGCAGGATCTCGGCACGCAGGAGCGCCCAGAAGTCGTTCTCCGACACGGCGAGTTGTTCTTCGCAGAGTGGCGCCAGATAGCGGAAGACACCGACGAACAGCCCTGAATGGATGAACTGGGTGAGGAATCCGGGCTCCTCGGTGAGCAGGACGGCCCGGACGTCGTCCGGCATCGGCTCGTGCTCGGGCAACGGGTGCGCGCTGATGTTGACGTCGTCGACGAAGTCCTTGATCGCCAGCCGGACGGGCACGTCCTGGTCGTCGTAGACGACGATGGCGTTCTCTCCGTGCGGGGAGAAGACGGTGCCGTACCGGTAGAGGAAGTGCAGCAGCGGAGGCAGCAGAGCGGCGAAGAGCCGCTGAAGCCAGACGGCGGGGGCCAGTCCGGACCGCTCGACGAGTTCGGCGACGAAGGCGCGCCCTTCCGGGTCGGTGTGCAGCAGGGCGGCCAGGGTCCGGGCGTGTTCGCCGGCCGGGAGCCTGAGGGGTTCGCGCCAGATCGCGCCGAGGAGTTCCTTGTACTGGTAGGGGACCTCGGGCAGCCGGTCGTAGAGAGGGTGCTCGACGGTGACCGAGGCGACCTCGCCGAGGAGGATCACGCCGCACTCGTCACGCAGGAACGGGTCGCCGTCCCGCAGCCCGTGGACCCAGGAGGTGACGGCGGGGGCGGCGAGGGTCCGCTCCGTGGGGAGGCCGCGCCAGACAAGGGTGTTGAGCACGGAGAGCGGCAGCTTCACGGTGTGCCGGTCGGGCCTGCTCGTGTTGAGGAAGGTACGGATGGACTGCTGCGGCAGGCGCAGGTCGCCGTCGGCGGGAAGGGGCACGATCGCGCCCGCGGCGACGGCGGGGGCGTAGAGCGGGAGGATCACCTCGTCCCACTGCCAGGGGTGGACGGGCAGGAGGAGATACCGGTCGGCGTCGAGCCCGCGGCCCCTGAGCTCCGCCCGGAATGCCTCACGGACCTCGGCGTCCAGCTCGCGGGCGTAGAGCTGATCGGGGGTGTCGAGGCCCGGGACTCCGCGGTAGGCCGCGAGGTCGGTGATGACGGCGATCCAGGGGAGCCGGGCCGGGCGGCGGGCTTCGGGGGCCCAGCGGGCGGCATCGGTGGCGGAGAAGCCGATCCTGCCCTTGTTGAGGACGAGCCAGGGGTGACCGGTCTGGTGTCCTTCGAGCTCGGCGTACCCGAGATCGGCGAGTCGGTCGGCGGTGAGCGCCGTCCTGTCGAGGCGTGCGTCGGCGGCGAGCGTGGTGGTGAGCTCGCGGATCAGATGGCCGAGGGTGGCACCGTCGAGGTTCAGGAGCCGGCGGGCCCGGACGAGGAAGTCGAGCGGGTCGGCCAGCGGCTGTCCGTCCCGCGCCAGGGAGTCGGGGTCGAGACGCCAGCTTCCGTAGGCACCGCGGCGGGCCGTGAAGGTCAGCGCGGAGCCGTCGTCGAGGCGGAGGAGGTACGGCCGAGGGCCATGCGCCGCGCTCGCGTCGCCGGGGGCGCTGAGGGCGTCCGGGGTGCCGTCGGGGCCGGGGGTGCCGTCGGGGCGGGGCTCCGTGCCGGGCGCGGGTACGGGCTCGACGATCTCCTCGTAGGCGAACTCGGCGATGGTCTTGGCGAGCAGGCGCGAGGCAGCGCGCGTCCAGGCCTCGGGGGTCAGCTCGGCGGGTGAGAGCAGTGCGGAGTCATGGGTGGCAGGGGACGTCGGCACGGGGACTCCTCGGGGTGGGAACCGCTGTGGGTCGAGCGGTGTAAGTAAGGCAGGGAGGCGTTCACAGGACGTGACGAAGGGCCCGGTCGCGGACCATGAGGGCGGCTCGCTTGTCGGGAAGGTCGACTTCCGCCGAGAAGCGGAAGCCGGCGCTCAAGAAGGCTGAGACGGAGGGGGTGTTGCGCAGGTCGGGTTCGGCGATGACACGCGTGCTGCGCGGACGGTGGTCGAGTACGAGATCGGCTACGGCGCGGAGGAGCGCGGTGCCGACCCCTCGGCCTCGGTCGGCGACGCCGCCGAGGAGCAGGTGGATACCGGTGTCGTGCGGGCGGGCGGGATAGTGCCGGGCGAGCGGGTCGAGGTCGGCGCGGTAGATCTCGAAGTAGCTCATCGGGGTGGAGTCGAGCACTCCGAGGCAGGGCACGCTGCGGCCGTCGCCGTCGAGTTGCGCGCCGATGTGGGCGGCCGTGACGGTCTCGGGTCCGGAGAGTTCCCAGAAGGCGGCGACGGCCGGGTCGTTCATCCACCGCGTGACGAGGGGCAGGTCGCGCTCCAGCCGGACGGGCACGAGGCGGAACGTGCCGACGGGGGTGGTGGCGGGTCCCCAGGTGGCGACCGTGTCGAGGAGGTCGCCCTGGGTGGTCGCCGTGCCCTCGCCGGCCGCGATGAGCGAGATCAGTTCGTCCGAGAGGTGCAGGTCCAGCGTGTCCTCGCTGCCCGTGCCGGACGCGTGCAGGGAGTCGGTCGCGGCGACGGGGCGCGTACCGGCGTCGGGGCGGATACGGGTGCCTGCTCCGAGGCCGAGGCCGGGATCCGGACCCGGGCCGGTGTCGCGACCTGTGTCGGTGCCGGTATCGGGACTCGTGTCGGTGCCGGGACGCGCATCGGTGGGAGGCACGGTGGTGGTCTCCTCTCGGCGGGTTCGGTCGGGTGGTGGTTTCGGCCGGCGGGCCTCGGCCGCACGGTCGGGTGGGGTGTGGTTCTCAGGGTCGGAGGGGGTTGGTGATGGCGACGTAGACGGATTGGGTGTCGACAGGGCCGACGAGTTCGTCGAGGCCGTGCAGCCGGGTGAGGAGGTTGGCCTTGCAGCGCAGCGTCGCGGCCTCCAGCAGCCGGTGCGGCAGCGGGGAGCCGAGGCCGGTGGCGGAGGTGAGGAACTGGCGGAACGCGGCGAGCAGGACACGTTCGTCGGCGAGATGCTGGGCGCCGAAGGCTCCGATGAGTCCCAGGACGTTGTTGATCCCGAGGTAGTAGGCGAAGCGCTCGTCGGTGACCTGGTCGGAGACGAAGGTGTCGCTGATCGACCCGATGCCGGGGAGGCGGCTCTCCAGCTCGTCGCGGCGTGACTCGCGGAAGTAGTAGCCCTGGTTGTCCCGGTAGCGACCGCCGATGGGCCAGCCGTCGGGGTCGAGGAGCACGAGAGTGTTCTGCTGGTGGGCCTCCAGGGCGACGCCGGCCACTCCGTCGAGCCAGAGTACGGGGCGGACGACCTGGTCGAGGTAGCGCAGGAACCACTCGGCGGCGACGGCCGTGGTGGGCCGGCCGGTGCGGGCGGCAAGCCGGGTCACGATGTCGGCGAGGCGGGATCGCATCCGCGTCGTGCCGGGCCAGGGGCGCGGAGCGGTGAGGGCGGCGATGCAGACGGCGTCGTCCCCGGCGGTGAAGGGGTTGTGGCGGATCATCACGTCGAGCCCGGGGACGGGTTCGCCGTCCGGGGTGTCGACCGCGAGCCAGGCGGGGTCGCGGACGATGTCGAAGCCCGGGTGGGCGGCCTGCCACTGGTCGACGAGGCCGGTGCGCAGGAGCCGGTGGACCTCGACGCCGCGGTGGAGTTCCTTACGGAGGTTCTCCCGGCGGGAGTTGGTGATGCGGACAGCGAGGGAGAGCTTGAGCATGGTCCGCGCTCCGGGCCGGTGCACGGTGCGGACGGAGGAGGTGGGGTGCCAGGCGGCTCCGGAGGGGCCGAGGTCGTGGAGGAGGCCGGATGCGAGCAGGGCGGCGACGGCGGGGCGGTGCGGCAGTTCGCGTGCCTGCCAGGGGTGCAGGGGCAACGGGACGGTACCCGGAGGCAGGTCGATCCCGTCGGCGAGGCCGGTGGCGAGCTGGGCGGCGGTCACGGCGCGGCCCTGTTCGGTCCAGGCGGAGTCGGAGGTGAGGACCGAGTGGTCCACGGCCATCCAGTGCAGCGGGAAGGAGCCGTACAGCTCGGGTGAGTAGAGCCGGGCCTCGCCGTCGGAGAGTCCCTCGCGGCTCTTGGAGGTGGGGTGGAGCGGGTGGCCGAGCAGCAGGGACTGCTCGGCGGTGAGGAAGAGGTCGGCTTCGGGGCCGGGGGTGGGGCGGCGTCGGCGGTCGGTGATGAAGTCGGCGGTGCGGCGGGCGGAGTCGGCGACGCGGCCGACGAGTTCGGTGCCTTCCGGGCGGCCGGTCTCGCGGCTGATCAGGGCGGCGACGGTGACGGCGTCGGCGCGGGGGGCGGTGGGGTGCAGCCCCTCCAGCGCGGGCGGGCCGAAGCGGTGCCATCCCGTGGGCGACCAGTAGAGGACGGGAACGAGGAGGGCGGTGCCGCTGGCTTCGAGGGGGATGCGCAGGGTCGTGGAGCCGGGGGCGGGCAGGTTCTTCTCCCGTACCCAGCAGCGCAGCAGGTTCTCGATGGTCGCCGCGTCGGCGGCGCGCAGCGGGTCCGGGTCGTCGAGCGGGTCCTGACGGGTGTCTGCACCGCCCGTGGCGGTGACCGAGGTCGAGGGCTGGGGGTCGTACGGGCCGGAGTGCTGGCGTGGGACGGTGGCCTGCTCGACGGGGCTCTGCTCGACGGTGAGCGGTCCGCGGGCGGCGCTGCCGGTGTCGGACGCTTCGGAGGCGTGGCTGGCGTTCACGGAGGGGGCTTCCTTGTGAGGGTGTCCGGGATCGGTCCGGGTCAGTGGGACGGCCCGGTCGGCGCGGCCTGGCCGGTGGTTCCGGTGGTTCTGGTGGTTCCTGTGGTTCCTGTGGTTCCTGTGGTTCCTGTGGCGTTCCGGAGGGGGGTGGCTTGCGGGCGCGGGCGGTGGGCGCGTTCGGCGGCGGCCAGGGCGTCGGCGAAGCGGTCGAGGACGGCCTCGGCCTGCTCGTCCGTGAGGGTGAGCGGGGGCAGGAGGCGGACGACACCCGAGTGACGGCCGCCGAGTTCGACGATGAGGCCTCGGTGCAGGCACTCCTGCTGCACGGCAACGGCGAGGGCCTGGTCGACCGGTGGGGCGCCGGCGTCGTCGCCGGGGCTGTGCGGGTCGACGAGTTCGACGCCGATCATGAGCCCGCGGCCCCGGACGTCGCCGATGCTGGGGTGCGCGGCGGCGAGTCCCTGGAGGCGGCCGAGCATCCGGGCGCCGAGGGTGGCGGCGCGGTCGGCGAGCCGGTTCTCCCGTACGTACGCGAGGGTGGCGGCGCCCGCGGCCATGGCGAGCTGGTTTCCGCGGAACGTGCCCGCGTGTGCGCCGGGCTCCCAGGCGTCGAGTTCCGCCCGGTAGACGATGACCGCGAGCGGGAGGGAGCCGCCGATGGCCTTGGAGAGGACCATCACGTCGGGGACGATGCCGCTGTGCTCGACGGCCCAGAAGGCACCGGTGCGGCCGACGCCCGTCTGGACCTCGTCGGCGATGAGCGGGATGGACCGGGACGCGGTGATCTCCCGCATGCGGCGCATCCAGTCGTCGGGGGCGGGGATGACGCCGCCCTCCCCCTGCACCGGTTCGAGGATCATCGCGGCCGGATGCGTGACCCCGCTCTTGGGGTCGTCGATGAGGTTCTCGGTCCAGCGCGCGGCCAGTTCGGCGCCGCGCTCGCCGCCGACGCCGAAGGGACAGCGGTAGTTCTGCGGGTAGGGCAGCCGGGCGACCCGTACGTCCGTCGCTCCCCCCGAGGCGTCCAGAGCGCCGGCCGTCATGCCGTGGTAGGCGCCGGTGAAACTCAGCAGCCCGCTGCGGCCGGTGGCCGTGCGGACGAGTTTGAGGGCTGCCTCGACCGCGTCCGTGCCGGCCGGTCCGCAGAACTGGATGCGCGCGTCGTCGGCGAGTCCGGCGGGCAGCGTGGCGAACAGCTCAGTGGTGAAGGCGTCCTTGACCGGGGTGGCGAGGTCGAGGACATGGAGCGGGGCGCCGGAGTCGAGCACCTTCTTGATGGCTTCGAGGACCACCGGATGGTTGTGCCCGAGGGCCAGGGTCCCGGCGCCGGAGAGGCAGTCCAGATAACGCCGTCCGTCGGCTCCCTCGATGGTGAGTCCTCTGGCCCGCACGGGAACGATCGGCAAGGAGCGCGCGTAGGTGCGCGCCGCCGATTCGCGCAACGACTGTCGGCGCAGGATGCCTTCGAGAGCACCCGCCTCTCCGGTCTTCCGTTCACCCTGGTGCGCCTGCGCGGCCGATGGTACGGCCGGAGCTGGTTCGGTCACGGCCACGACTCGGTGTCCTCCCGCTGTAACAGTTGCGTTGCACATCGGTACGTTGCTCCGCCCTGCGAAGGGCAGCGCGGAGCGCCTCCTCTGTGTCCCCCGTACGTACCAACGACGGGAACTGCCAAGGATCACGGGCGAATCTCAAGATCCTTGGCGTGGTGGGGATCACGGCCCGGCAACGACCGTACGAGGGCCGGAACCGTGGACCTGCCGGGTACCGTCCCCTCCGGCACCGGCATAGTGGGGGCCGCACTTCGGCGCCGGTCAGGCGCCACCACTGTTCACTCATGCACAAGTTGACGTAGTCCCAGGGGGATCACGAGATGCGATCGATTCGTCCGCTGCTGGCCGCGGCAGCCGCCGTCGCGGCGTTGACGCTGACGGCGACGGCCTGCGGCCCGACCGAGGAGAACGCGGGCGACAAGCCCAGCGCTCCCGCGAGCCCGTCCACCGGCGACAAGATCACGATTCCGGACGACCTCAAGGACCGGCTCAAGGAGCACGGGATCGATCTGGACAAGTGGAGGAACGGCGAGTGGAAGAACTGGGACCGCGACAAGTGGCTGCGTGAGGCCAAGGACTACGTCAACCCGATCATCGAGGACCTCTGGGACCCGGACCGGATGCGGGACGCGCAGCGGCCCGACAAGCCGGTCGAGGAGGAGGACATCTCCGGCGACAAGGGCGTGACCGACCCGACCCCCGTGCCGGTCAGGGCGAAGGGTGTCCCGGCGGCGTACCACTCCAACGCCCCTGAGGCGGGCAAGGTGTTCTTCGACGGCCCCGAGGGGTCGATGGTCTGCTCGGCCACGGTCGTGAAGGACCCGGCCAACCCCGGCAAGTCCAACATGGTCTGGACGGCGGGCCACTGCGTGCACGCCGGCAAGAAGGGCGGCTGGTACCGCAACATCGCCTTCGTGCCCTCGTACAACGACAAGGCTCTGCCGACCTCGCAGCTGGAGAACGCGACCCGCGAGCAGGTCGCGCCGTACGGCGTGTGGTGGGGCGACTGGGCGCAGACCTCCGAGCAGTGGATCTCCGAGGGTGCGGCGACCGGCGGTCAGGGTGCTCCGTACGACTTCGCGGTGATCCACGTGACGCCGGAGAAGGGCGGCACGGGCAAGTCGCTGGAGGAGACGGTCGGTTCGGCCCTCCCGGTGGAGTTCAACGCTCCCGCGGTGTCGAAGATCGCGAACATGGAGGCGACCGGCTACCCGGCGGGCCCGCCGTTCGACGGCCAGAAGATGTACCAGTGCAAGGACAAGCCGGGCCGTCTCTCGGTGAAGGCCGATCAGCCGACGATGCACCGCATCGGCTGCACCATGACCGGTGGCTCGTCCGGCGGCGGCTGGGTGGCCACGGGTAAGGACGGCCGGCCGGCCCTGGTGTCCAACACCTCGATCGGCCCGGTGACGGCGGGCTGGCTTGCCGGTCCGCGCCTGGGCGCCGAGGCGAAGGGCATCTACGACGAGGTCAGCAAGAAGTACGCCGGCCGCTAGGCAGCCGGTGTCCGAGGGGCGGGACCCTGCGGGGTCCCGCCCCTGCCTACGGGCATACTCCGCACCACAAGTGACGCGTCCATGGCAACGTGACCGTGGCATTCGGTCCGTGGCCTTGCCCGGACGCGGGAAACATCAACTGGGGGAATCTCCACGCATGCGTTCCGCACGACTCATACCGACGTTCGCCGCGCTGGCATCGGCGCTCGCCCTGACCGCCACCGCCTGCGGCCCGACCGAGACACCGGCGGCCGACAAGCCCGCGGCGGAGACGAGCGCCCCCGCCACCGGAGGCGGAGACTCCGCGCTTCCGCAGGATCTCGCCGACAAGCTGAAGAAGCACGGCGTCGACCCGGACAAGTGGAAGAACGGCGAGTGGAAGAACTGGAACAAGGACACCTGGCTCCGTGAGGCCGAGGACTTCGTCAACCCGGTGATCGAGGGGCTCTGGGACTCCCAGCGGATGCAGTCCGCCAAGAGCCCGGACCAGACGGTGACCACGGCGGCCGGCTCCGGGGGCAGCGACCCCGTACCGCGGCCCGTACGGGCCCAGCGGGAGAAGACTCCCTACCACCGCAACGCGGCGCCGGTCGGCAAGATCTTCTTCGACTCGCCCCAGGGCCACATGGTCTGCTCGGGCACCATCGTGAAGGACCCGCGCCGGCCCGGGAAGTCCAACATGGTGTGGACCGCGGGCCACTGCGTCCACGCGGGCCAGCGGGGCGGCTGGTACCGCAACATCACCTTCGTCCCGGCCTACAACGACCTCGGCAAGTCGCCGTCCGCGCTGCGCAACGCGAAGCCGCACGAGGAGGCGCCCTACGGCCAGTACTGGGCCGACTGGGCGGTGACCTCGGGCGAGTGGATCCAGCGCGGTGGGACGAACGCCGCCTGGCCGTACGACTACGCCGTCCTGCACGTGAAGCCGGCGCAGGGCAGGAAGTCCCTGGAGGAGACCGTCGGCGCCGCGCTGCCGGTCGACTTCTCGGCGCCGACGGCGGCGCAGGCCGGAACGGTGGGCGCCTGGGGCTACCCGGCGGCGCCGCCGTACAACGGTCTGATCATGCACAAGTGCCTCGACCGGGCGAAGCGGTACACCACGTCACCGGCCACGCCGACCATGTACCGCATCGGGTGCACCATGACCGGTGGCTCGTCCGGCGGCGGCTGGTTCCGCGCACTGCCGAACGGGACGACCGCGCTGGTGTCGAACACCTCGATCGGCCCGGCCGGCGGCAACGGCTGGCTGGCGGGACCGCAGCTCGGCCGGGGTGCGAAGAACGCGCACGACATGGTGAGCAAGAAGTTCGCCCGCTGACCCGGCGCGCCTGACGCCCGGGGCCGTACCCGGCGCACACAGACGGAAGGCCCCGCCCCCCATGGGGGGCGGGGCCTTCCGTCTGTCGCGTGGACGAACCGGTCAGGGAGCCGGCCGGTCGGTGAGCAGGCCGGTCCGTGGCGAACCGGTCAGTGAGCGGCCGGGACGTACGGCGTCAGGAACGCCGCCAGCTCCTCGTGCACACGCGCCTTGAGCAGCGTGCCCTCGGGCGTGTGCTCCTCGGAGAGCAGCTCGCCCTCGGTGTGCACCCGGGAGACGAGACCGCCTTCCGTGTACGGCACGAGTGCCTCGATCTCGACCTGCGGCCGCGGCAGCTCGGCGTCGATGAGCGCGAGCAGCTCCTCGATGCCCTCGCCCGTGCGGGCGGAGACGGCGATCGCGTGCCGCTCGACCCGCAGCAGCCGCTGCAGGACGAGGGGGTCGGCCGCGTCCGCCTTGTTGACGACCACGACCTCCGGCACGTTCACCGCGCCGACGTCGCGGAACACCTCGCGTACGGCCGCGAGCTGCTCCTCCGGAGCCGGGTGCGAGCCGTCCACCACGTGAAGGATCAGGTCGGAGTCCCCGACCTCCTCCATCGTGGAGCGGAACGCCTCGACGAGGTGGTGCGGCAGGTGCCGTACGAACCCGACGGTGTCGGCCAGGGTGTACACCCGGCCGCTCGGCGTCTCGGCCCGGCGCACGGTCGGGTCGAGGGTGGCGAACAGCGCGTTCTCCACCAGGACGCCCGCGCCGGTCAGCCGGTTGAGCAGGGAGGACTTGCCCGCGTTGGTGTAGCCGGCGATGGCGACCGAGGGCACCTTGTGACGGCGGCGCTCCTGCCGCTTGATGTCACGGCCGGTCTTCATCTCCGCGATCTCCCGGCGCATCTTCGCCATCTTCTCGCGGATCCGACGCCGGTCGGTCTCGATCTTGGTCTCACCGGGACCACGGGTGGCCATTCCGCCACCGCCGCCGCCACCCATCTGACGGGAGAGCGACTGACCCCAGCCTCGCAGTCGCGGCAGCATGTACTGCATCTGCGCGAGCGCGACCTGCGCCTTGCCCTCTCGGGACTTGGCGTGCTGGGCGAAGATGTCGAGGATCAGGGCGGTCCGGTCGACCACCTTCACCTTGACGACGTCTTCGAGGGCGATGAGCTGGCCGGGGCTGAGTTCGCCGTCACAGACGACGGTGTCGGCGCCGGACTCGAGCACGATGTCCCGCAGCTCTCGAGCCTTGCCGGAGCCGATGAAGGTCGCCGGGTCCGGCTTGTCACGGCGCTGGATCACGCCGTCGAGCACGAGGGCGCCCGCCGTCTCGGCGAGGGCCGCGAGCTCAGCGAGGGAGTTCTCCGCGTCCTGCACGGTCCCCGAGGTCCATACGCCGACCAGCACGACGCGCTCCAGGCGCAGCTGCCGGTACTCGACCTCGGTGACGTCCTCGAGCTCGGTGGAGAGGCCCGCCACGCGCCGCAGGGCCGCGCGCTCGGAGCGGTCGAACTGATCGCCGTCCCGCTCTCCGTCGATCTCGTGGCTCCAGGCGACGTCCTCTTCCATCAGGGCATCGGCCCGAAGGCTCTCGGTGCGGTTCGTGTCCGCGAAGCTCTGCTCGTCCTGGGAAGGGGATGAAGAGGAGGTCATTTGATCCTTACGTCGATGGAAAGTCGTTGCGTCGATCACAACGTGTGACGGCACGGAAAGATTCCCGGGCCGGCCGCGTCGTCGACCTGACGATGGTGACACGGTCGGCCCGGACCCGTCATCCGGGTTTCACCTGGACTTCGCGGCGCCGCGTACCTCGCCCGCCGGGCGCGAGCGCCAGTCCGGGTGCCCGGGCATCGGCGGGGTCTTCTCGGCGTACAGCCAGCCGGCGAAGAAGGACGTGAGGTCACGCCCCGCGACGTCGGAGGCCAGCGCGGTGAAGTCGGCGGTGGTGGCCGTGGCGTCCAGGTGCTCGCTCACCCAGCGGCGCTCCAGTGTCCGGAAGGCCTCGGTCCCGATCTCCTCGCGCAGGGCGTAGAGGACGAGGGCGCTCCCGTCGTACACGACGGGACGGAAGAGGCTGATCTTCTTGCCGGGCGTGGGAGGTGCGGGGGAGGCCGGCGGTCCGCCGTCCGCGCGCCAGGCGTCGGATGCGGCGTAGGCGGCCTTCATGCGCCGCTCCATGGACTGTCCGGCCGTCTCCTCGGCGTACAGCGCCTCGTACCAGCTGGCGTGCCCCTCGTTGAGCCAGAGGTCGGACCAGGTACGGGGCGAGACGCTGTTGCCGAACCACTGGTGCGCCAGCTCATGGACCATGATCGAGTCGACGTACCACTCCGGGAACCCGGGCTCGGTGAAGAGCCTTCTCTCGAAGAGAGAGAGGGTCTGGGTCTCCAGCTCGAAGCCCGTGGCCGCGTCGGCGACCAGCAGCCCGTACGTCTCGAAGGGGTAGGGGCCGACCTGGCTCTCCATCCACTCCATGTGGGCGGGGGTGCGCTTGAGCCAGGGCTCCAGGAGGTCCCGGTCGGCCGTCCGGACGACGTCGCGCAGCGGCAGTTCGTGCGGGCCCGCCCGGTGGACGACGGTCGTGCGGCCGATGGACACCTGGGCGAGTTCGGTGGCCATGGGGTGGGCCGTGCGGTACGTCCAGGTCGTGCTGGGACCGTCCGTGGTCCGGCCCGTCGGAAGGCCGTTGGCGACGGCCGTCAGCGTGCTGGGGGCGGTGATCCGGAAGGTGAAGAAGGCCTTGTCGGCGGGGTGGTCGTTGGAGGGGAAGACGCGGTGGGCGGCGTCGGCCTGGTTGGCCATGGCGAGGCCGTCGCCGGTGCGGATCCAGCCCCCGGCGTCGGCGGGGCCGGTGGGGTCGCTGGTGTGGGTGACGGCGATGGTGATCTCGTCGCCGCTCTCCGTCGCCGTGACGGGGGTGATCACCAGGTCCTCGCCGCTGGACTGGAAGGCCGCCGGAGCCCCGTCGACGGTGACGGACCGGACCGTCCCGTGCGTGAAGTCCAGGTTGATGCGCTCCAGGTCGGCCGTGGCCGTTGCCTCGATCCGGGTCACGGCGGCAAGCGGTTCGGTGTTCTTCCCCGGATACGTGAGGGAGATGTCGTACGAGAGGACGTCGTAGCCGGGGTTGCCGAGGTGGGGGAAGAGCGGGTCTCCGATGCCGAGCGGCGTCGGCGCGGGGAGGGCGGCGGCGACAAGCCCGGCCGACGCGGCGACGAGGACGGCGGCGCGCGTCCACCGCGCGCGTGGGGAGGGGTTTCGGGGTGTGAGCGGCATGGGCTACGGCTACCAGTGCCGCCACCCCTCCCCCGGACGGCGCGCTCACCCGCCACCCGAAGGGGTCACCGACGTGCTGACGTCACCCCGTAGTGACGTCACCCCGTGCTGACGGGGCCTGTCACGCTCGGCCCGGCCTCACTCGTCGTGCGTGGCGGGGTGGCGGGCGCGGCTCACGTCGTACACGCCCGCGACGTCACGCATGGCCCTCATCAGGGCGGGCAGTCCGGCCGCGTCCGGGAGTTGCAGGGTGTACGTGTGCCGGACGCGCTGTTCGCTCGGGGGCTCGACGGTCGCCGAGACGACGGCGACTCCCTCGCCGGCGATGGCCTCGGTGAGGTCCGCGAGGAGACGGGGCCTGCCGAAGGCCTCGGCGACGAGCGTGACGCGGCACTCGGCGGTGTCGCCCCAGCGGACGCTGACGGGTGCCCGTCCCAGCCGTCTCATCGTGCCGACGGCCGCGCAGCCGATGCGGTGCACGGTGACGGAGCCGCCCCGCACCTGGAAGCCGGTGATCGCGTCGGGGGGTACCGGGGTGCAGCAGCCCGCCGGCCGGGCGGCGGCGGTCGGCGCGCCGGGAAGGTCGGCGTGGAGCTTGGCGCCCGAGCGCCGGTCGGCCGTGACGGAGACCGGTGGCCTCGGGTCGGCCTCGGGCGCACGGACGGCTTCCGGGTGGGCCTGGAGCCAGGCGGTGATCGCGATCCGCGCTGCGGGTGTACGGGCGTGCTCGAGCCACTCGGGGGACGGCCCCGAGCCGCTGTCCTGGGTGAGGAGCAGCTGGACGGTGTCGCCGTCGTTCAGGACCGTGCTGAGCGTCGCCAGGCTGCCGTTGACGCGCGCGCCCAGGCAGCCGTGGGCGGCGGCTCCGTGCTGGGCGTACGCGGCGTCGACGCAGCTCGCCCCGGCGGGCAGGCCGAGGGCGCCGCCGTCGGCGCGGAAGACGGTGATCTCCTGGTCCTCGGCGAGGTCGGCGCGCAGCGAGGTCCAGAAGGTGTCGGGATCGGGGGTGGACTGCTGCCAGTCGAGGAGCCGGGAGAGCCAGCCGGGCCGGGTGGGGTCGGCGCGCTCGCCGTCGTCGGCGGGTTCGGCGCCGTCACCGCCCGCCGGGGGTGTGTAGGGGTTGCCCAGCGCGACGACCCCGGCCTCGGCGACCTTGTGCATCTGGTGCGTACGGATGAGGACTTCGGCGACGGCCCCGTCGGGGGCGGCGACGGCGGTGTGCAGCGACTGGTACAGGTTGAACTTGGGGGCCGCGATGAAGTCCTTGAACTCGGAGATCACCGGGGTGAAGCAGGTGTGGAGTTCGCCGAGGACGGCGTAACAGTCGGCGTCCTCGGCCACCAGCACGAGAAGCCGCCCGAAGTCGCTTCCCCGCAGCTCGCCGCGCTTGAGCCGGACGCGGTGGACGGAGACGAAGTGCCGTGGGCGGACGAGTACTTCGGCGCCGATGTCCGCCTCGCGCAGGGCCGCGGCGACGCTGTCGGCGACGGTGGCCAGGACATCGCCGGCGCCGGTGTTCCCGGCGATGAGGGCGCGGGTGTTCTCGTACTCCTGGGGATGGAGGATGGCGAAGACGAGGTCCTCGAGCTCCGTCTTCAGCGCCTGGACGCCGAGCCGTTCGGCGAGTGGGATGAGGACGTCACGGGTCACCTTGGCGATCCGGACCTGTTTCTCGGGGCGCATCACCCCGAGGGTGCGCATGTTGTGGAGCCGGTCGGCGAGTTTGATCGACATCACGCGGACGTCGTTGCCGGTGGCGACGAGCATCTTGCGGAAGGTCTCGGGTTCCGCGGCGGCGCCGTAGTCGACCTTCTCCAGTTTGGTGACGCCGTCGACGAGGTAGGCGACCTCGGCGCCGAACTGCTCCCGTACCTGATCGAGCGTCACCTCCGTGTCCTCCACCGTGTCGTGGAGCAGCGCGGCGGTCAACGTCGTCGTCTCCGCGCCCAGTTCGGCGAGGATGAGGGTGACCGCGAGCGGATGGGTGATGTACGGCTCACCGCTCTTGCGGAACTGTCCGCGGTGCGAGGACTCGGCCAGGACGTACGCGCGGCGCAGCACGGCCAGGTCGGCGTTCGGGTGGTGGGCCCGATGGGCCTCGGCCACATGACCGATGGCGTCCGGCAGACGGTCCCTGGTGGTGGGGCCGGCCAGGGCCGCGCGGCCGAGCCGGCGGAGGTCGAGCCTCGCGCGCGCCGCTCGGCCGCGGCTGCGACTGGGAGCGTCGGGACCCATGGCCTCCGCTGCGCTCACAGGGTTGGTGGCCTCTGCACTCATGGGGCACCTCCGGCGACGTCGACCGGCGGTGGACGGGCAAGGCGTGCCCGCGGGGCCGGTGCTTGATGCTACCGACCCCACCACGTGGCGCAGTGCCGCTCTCGCTCAGCGTGAAACGGATCACCCAATCGAGCGAAGGATCAGTCGTTGACTGTTTCGAATGTGTCCGTCGGGTGCGTTTGGTGCTTACCGATGGCGAGCTCGGTACCGAGGTGTCTCAGTGGCCGGCGAGCCAGGCCGGGTCGATCGTGCCTTCGGCGACGATGACGGCCGGACCGGTCATCTCCACCTCGCCGTCGGGGTGCTCGGTGATGATCAGCGTGCCACCCAGGACGTCCACGGTGTACGCGACGGGCTCACCGCTCACGGCGGGGTCGACGCCGTCCCGGCGGGCCGCGGCCACGGCGACGGCGCAGGCGCCCGTGCCGCAGGAACGGGTCTCGGCGGCGCCTCGCTCGTGGACGCGCATGGCCACGTGGCGCGCGCCCCGGTCGGCGACGAACTCGATGTTCACCCCGTCGGGGAAGACCTCGGCCGGCGCGTAGGGGGGCTCGGTGAACAGGTCGCCCGCGTGGTCGAGGGACTCGACGAACGCGACGGCGTGCGGATTGCCCATGTTCACGTTGCGGGCCGGCCAGCTGCGGCCGTCGACGGTGACGGTGACGCCGTCCTCGGGGAGCCGGGCTCGGCCCATGGCGACGGTGACGGAGCCGTCCTTGTCCAGGTGGGTGCGCTTCACCCCGCTGCGGGTGGCGATGGCGACCTCGCCGGCCGTGACGTGTCCGGCGTGCTCCAGATAGCGGGCGAAGACCCGGACTCCGTTGCCGCACATCTCGGCGACCGAGCCGTCCGCGTTGCGGTAGTCCATGAACCACTCGGCCTCGTCGGCCATGGCGCGGGCCTCGGGGTGGGCCGCGCTGCGGACCACGCGCAGCACACCGTCGCCGCCGATTCCGGCCCGCCGGTCGCAGATCCGCGCGACGGCGGCGGCCGGAAGGTCGAGGGCGTTGTCGGCGTCCGGGATGATCACGAAGTCGTTCTCGGTCCCGTGGCCCTTGAGGAACGCGATGGCTGAGGTCTGTGTGCTGGTCACGGGATCAACTCTACGGGGCGGGTCCGACAGCCGCCCGAAGATCCACCCCTCGGGCGAGGTGGCCTCAGCGGAGGCGGGCGACGCGCCAGACGGCCAGGGCGACCAGGAGCGCGCTGAAGAACACGTAGAGGGCGATCACGCGCCAGTTCGGCCGCTCGCCGGAACCGCGGGCCGGGAGCCCCGGCCAGGCGGAGCCGACCCGGCGGGCGGCCATCATGCCCCAGCCGGCCGCGCAGGAGCTGATCAGCAGACCGAGCATGGCGACGACGGCGCCGCCGTCGCCGGACCCGAAGGCGAGGGGGAAGGCGAACATCAGCGAGCCGAGGGCGGCGAGGCCCACGATGGGCGCGAGCTGCCAGATCCGGAGACGGCGTTGCGGCCGGAGCTCGACCTCGACCTCGTCGGGGTCGACCTCGACGGACGTGCCTTCGGCGTCGTCCGGTCCGTCCGGGCTCAAACCGGGCGCGTCACCCGGAGCTTCGTCCGTGACCGCTTCGTGCTGTTCTCTGTCGCGAGGGCCGGCCTCCATCGCCACGCGCCCTCCCACTCGGACTCCACTTGGTCGATCGATGCTCGATGATGGCACGCCAGAGACCCCCGGAATGACGGGCATGGCGTCCCGATGCCATCACGTGATCAGGCTGTGACCGCTCGTTCGACCAACGTCAGCGCCTCTCGCGGGAGTTCCCCGCGGTCTTCCGCCGCTCCGCTCAGCCAGTGGACCCGGGGGTCGCGCCGGAACCACGAGTCCTGGCGGCGCGCGAAGCGCTTGGTGGCGCGTACGGTCTCCGCGCGCGCCTCGTCCTCCGTGCACTCCCCCGCGAGCGCCGCGAGCACCTGCTGGTAGCCGAGGGCGCGGGCGGCGGTGCGCCCCTCCCGCAGTCCCCGCGCCTCCAGGGTGCGCACCTCGTCCACGAGTCCGGCCTCCCACATCCGGTCCACGCGCGTGGTGATGCGGTCGTCGAGCTCGGGGCGGGCCACGTCGACGCCGATCTGCACGGTGTCGTAGACCGAGTCCGGGCCGGGCAGGTTGGCCGTGAAGGGCTTGCCGGTGATCTCGATGACCTCCAGGGCCCGGACGATGCGGCGGCCGTTGCTGGGCAGGATCGCGCGGGCGGCCTCGGGGTCGGCCTCGGCGAGGCGGGCGTGCAGGACACCGGAGCCCCGCTCCTCCAGTTCGGCCTCCAGGCGGGCCCTGAGGGCCGGATCGGTGCCGGGGAACTCGAGCGCGTCGATGGCGCCGCGTACGTACAGTCCGGAGCCGCCGACCAGGACGGGGGTACGGCCTTCGGCGAGCAGCCGGTCGATCTCGGCGCGCGCGAGGCGCTGGTACTCGGCGACGCTGGCGGCCTCCGTCACCTCCCAGATGTCGAGGAGGTGGTGCGGGACACCGCCGCGCTCCTCGAGCGTCAGCTTGGCGGTCCCGATGTCCATCCCCCGGTAGAGCTGCATCGAGTCGGCGTTGACGACCTCGCCGCCCAGTTGCCGGGCGAGGAATACGCCCAGATCGGACTTTCCGGCCGCTGTGGGACCGACGACGGCGATGACCCGCGAGGCGGGAGCTGCACTTCTCACCGTCACAGTCTCGCAAACCTCCCGACCGGTCCCCGAACGAGCGACGTGACGGCCGGCAACCGGGTTCGTTGCCAGTTGCGAGGTTCCGACCGCCGGTTTCCGTACCGGCTGCACCGGGTGGCGCAACAGGGCGCCCCGGGCGCCGCGGGGCTTTCCCACACGAGTACGCTATGGAGTTGAAATGGGCGTTTTTGCATTGTTTCGGCGGAAGGGCAAGGAAGCTGCCGAGGCGTCGACGGAGGAGGCCCAGGCTGTCGTCGTGACGGACACGCCGGACGTGGCGGAGGCCGGAGCGCCGGGCGACGAGGCCACCGAGGCCGGGACGAAGGACGGTGCCGAGGCGGGCTCGACCGCGCCGGCGGCCGACGTGTCGGAGGCGGGCGACGGGGAAGCCGTGGCGGAGGTCGCCGAGGCCGTCGAGGCCGTGGAGATTCCGAAGCAGCAGTCGGCGGAGGAGGCCGCGGACAACGAGGCCGGAGAAGGCGCTCGGAAGTAGAGGTACCTGGCGACAGGGCCTGCCAGACGGACTCACCGGAGGGAAGGTGACCCATGGGTCTCCTGGATTCACTGAAGGCCAAGCTCGCCCCGGCGAAGGACAAGGTCTCGGACCTCGCGCAGCAGCATGAGGCCAAGATCGACCACGGCCTGGAGCGGGCCGCGAAGGTGATCGACGACAAGACCAAGGGCAAGTACAGCGCCAAGATCGAGTCGGGCACCGGCAAGGCCAAGGACGCCCTGGGGCGGATCGCCCACAAGGACGACGGCGGCACCACGGGTCCGGGCACGGTTCAGGGAGACGGCCAGGGTCCCACCCCGCCGACGCCGCCCACCCCTCCGGCCGCCTGACGCCTCCACGCCCGGCACCGCCGCTCGGCACGACTGCCTGGCACCGACCGCCTGGCACCACCGCCCGGTATCCCGACCGGCGCGGCCGCCCGGGTTCACCCGACGGTCCCTCCCGCACGGCGGACGGCCGCGGAGCACGATGCTCCGCGGCCGTCCGCCGTTCTGTCCCGACCTGCCAGGGCGGTGCTACGACCAGGCCGCGACGAAGTAGCCGACGCCGTACGGAGCGTCCTCGTAGAGCAGCCTGCCGTCGAGGCCCGCGCCCTCGGCCGCGCCCGCGAGGACCTGCCAGGGGGCGCGGCCGGCCGCCTTCAGCTCGTACGCCAGGCTCTCGTCCAGGCCGAGGAGGGCGTCGACGTCCGCCGTGCCCAGCGCGCTCGAGGCCGCGGCGTCGAAGGCGACGGCGCGCTCGTCCAGGTAGCCGGGCGCCTTGAGGGTCCGGCAGGCGCTGCCGTCCCCCATCACGAGCAGTGCCACGCGGTCGGCCGCTGCGGCCAGCTGACGGCCGGTCGAGACGCACCGCTCGGCCTCGAGGGGCTCCCCGACGCCGAGGCCTTCGACAGGCGCGTCGGCCCAGTCGGCGCGCTGCAGCAGCCACGCGGCGACGGCGAGGGAGGTGGGCAGCGGACGCTCCGCCGCGGGCCCGGCCCCGAGCTGTACGGAGAGGTCGACGCCGAAGCCCGCGAAGCTGCCGGTCGAGCCGGCGGGGAAGGTTCCGCGGGCCCCCTCGTCGGCGGGACCGACGACATAGAGCCGATCGGGCCGGGACGCGGCGAGCAGCCCGAGGGCGTCGGCGCAGGCCGTCCGGGCTCCGTCGAGTTCACCGGCGGCCCCTGCGGCCACCTCGGGCACGAGCAGGGGAGGACAGGGACAGACGGCTGCGGCGACAAGCATGATCCGCAGCCTACTGCGACGGACTCCGTCACATGGGCGGGACGCTGTCCTGCGGTTCCGGCGTCGGCGGTTCGGGGTCGACGCCGGGGTCGGGGGCCGCGCAGGGGTTGTCGGCGGCACCGGGGTCGGGGTCGGCCGAGTCGTGGACGAGTTCGGCGATGGTGAGCGTGATCAACGTCTCCGACATCAGCCCTCTGACGATCAGCAGACAGCCGTCACCGCTGGGGTACCGGTACACCTCACGCGACTTCTCCTTCCACGGCTGGTAGAAGGTGAGCGAGGCGGCACGCATCGCCTCCCGCGCGTCCTCCTTCGACCCGGTGACTCTCCGCACCACCTCGCTGCGGTACGTGTCCCCGTTGCTGCCGCGCTGCGCGACGACGACCCACTTCCCCATCACGGCCCCCCGTTGTGGATTCTTCGGATGTCGGTGTCAGTGGCTTCCGCAGGCGGGTGCCGCAGCCGCCGGGAGCGGGTCCGGCACACCGATCTTCGGAAGTCCGAGCAGGACGCCCGCGGGCTTCGCGGCGGCCTCGGTGGTGCGCTTCTCCCAGGCGTCGCCGGCGCGGGTCCGGCGGACGGCGGTGGTCGGGCCCTCGGCGAGGAGGTGGTGCGGGGCGGCGTAGGTGATCTCGACGGTCACGACGTCGCCCGGGCGGACCTCCTCGTCCGGCTTCGTGAAGTGGACGAGCCGGTTGTCGGGGGCGCGGCCGGAGAGGCGGTGGGTGGTGCCGTCCTTGCGGCCCTCGCCCTCGGCGACCATGACCTCCAGCGTCCGGCCGACCTGCTTCTTGTTCTCCTCCCAGGAGATCTCCTCCTGGAGCGCGACGAGGCGCTCGTAGCGCGCCTGCACGACGTCCTTCGGGATCTGCCCGTCCATCTCGGCCGCGGGCGTCCCGGGCCGCTTGGAGTACTGGAAGGTGAAGGCGTTGGCGAAACGGGCCTCGCGGACCGTGTGCATCGTCTGCTCGAAGTCCTCCTCCGTCTCGCCGGGGAAGCCCACGATGATGTCGGTGGAGATGGCGGCGTGCGGGATGGCGGCGCGCACCTTCTCGATGATGCCGAGGAAACGCTCCTGCCGGTAGGAGCGGCGCATGGCCCTGAGGACCGTGTCCGAGCCGGACTGCAGCGGCATGTGGAGCTGCGGCATCACGTTCGGGGTCTCGGCCATCGCGGCGATGACGTCGTCCGTGAAGTCGCGGGGGTGCGGCGAGGTGAAGCGGACCCGCTCCAGGCCCTCGATCTCGCCGCAGGCGCGCAGCAGCTTGGAGAAGGCCTCGCGGTCGCCCAGGTCGGAGCCGTACGCGTTGACGTTCTGGCCGAGGAGGGTGATCTCCGAGACGCCCTCGGCCACCAGGGCCTCGATCTCGGCGAGGATGTCGCCGGGGCGGCGGTCCTCCTCCTTGCCGCGCAGCGCGGGGACGATGCAGAACGTACAGGTGTTGTTGCAGCCGACGGAGATCGAGACCCAGGCGGCGTAGGCGGACTCGCGGCGGGTCGGCAGCGTGGAGGGGAAGGCCTCCAGCGACTCCGCGATCTCGATCTGGGCCTCCTCCTGGACGCGGGCTCGCTCCAGGAGGACCGGCAGCTTGCCGATGTTGTGCGTGCCGAAGACGACGTCGACCCAGGGGGCCTTCTTGACGATGGTGTCGCGGTCCTTCTGGGCGAGACAGCCGCCGACGGCGATCTGCATGCCAGGGCGCGAGGTCTTCCTGGGGGCGAGCCGGCCGAGGTTGCCGTAGAGCTTGTTGTCGGCGTTCTCACGGACCGCGCAGGTGTTGAAGACGACGACGTCGGCATCGCCGTCCGAGCCCTCGGGGGCGCGGACGTAGCCGGCGTCCTCCAGCAGACCGGAGAGCCGCTCGGAGTCGTGGACGTTCATCTGGCACCCGTAGGTGCGCACTTCGTAGGTTCGCTGGACGTCCACTGCCTGGCTCCGGTCGCTGCTGGTCATGGAACAAGGGTATGCGGTGCCGGGGACAGCCCCGGCCCTCGCTGCCGCTACGACGGCACGGGGACGCTCCCGGCGGCGTCGAGGGCCTCTGTGAGCTGGGCGGCGAGGGTGCCCGCGTCGGGGCGCAGGGAGCCGTCGAAGGCGGCCGAACCGATGGTGAAGGCGTCGGCTCCGGCGGCTGCCAGGTCCCGTATGCGCTCCCTGCCGCTGATGCCGCCCGCGACGACCAGGCGCCCGGTGGTGGCCGCCCGTGCTGCGCGGACGAGGTCGAGCGGGTCCGCGTCGGTCGCCCGGTAGGCGAGGAGGTCGACGCCCGCGCAGCCTGCGGCCTCGGCCCGGCGGCAGTCCTGGGCGACCCGCTCGGGGCCGCCCGCGAGGCGGGTGGGGTGGTCCACCGGTTCACCCGCGAAGGGGAGGTACTCGATGGCGGTGCCGTCGAGGAGGGCCAGCGTCTCCTCGATCCAGGTGCCTCCCATGAGCCGGTCGACTCCCAGGTCGACGGCCTGCCGGACGGAGGTGAGGGCCTCCTCGCGGGTGGTGCTGACGACTTCGAGGTAGCTGGTGGCCCCGATGTCCTTGATCTGCCGGTGGAGCCGGTCGAGGGTGGAGGCGTCGACCCCGACGTCCTTGAACCCGATGTGGCCGATGCCGAGGCCGCGGACGGTGTCGAGTACGTCGAGGCAGTCCGTGACGGTCCTGTCCTCACGGGTGAGCATGAAGATGAAGTCCACGGGGGTCCTCCGGCTCGGATGCGGATGGTGGTGCCAGCTCGTCCGCGTGGTGCAGGGCGGTGAGCAGGCTGCTGTGGTCGGCGGTGCCGCGACCGGCGAGGTCGAAGGCCGTGCCGTGGTCGACGCTGGTCCGTACGAAGGGCAGTCCGATGGTGATGTTGACGCCGTGCTCCAGGCCCAGGTACTTGACCGGTATGAGCCCCTGGTCGTGGTACTGCGCCACGACGACGTCGAACTCGCCCGCGCGGGCGCGCATGAAGACCGTGTCGGCGGGCCAGGGGCCGCTGGCGTCGATGCCCTCCCGGCGAGCGGCGCGCACGGCCGGTTCGATGATGTCGAGGTCTTCGCGGCCGAAGAGCCCGTGCTCACCGGCGTGCGGGTTGAGTGCGGCGACGGCGATTCGGGGACGGTCGCCCTCCCCGCGTACGGACAGGAGCGTGCGGTGGGTGAGCCGGATGATCTCCAGCTCACGGGTGGGGGTGAGGGAGTCGACCGCCGTGCGCAGGGACTGGTGGACGGTGACCAGGACGACCCGCAGCTCGCCGTTGGCCATCATCATGGCGTAGTCGCCGGTGCCCGAGAGCTCGGCGAGGATCTCGGTGTGGCCGGGGTAGGGCAGACCCGCGTGTCCGAGTGCCTCCTTGTTGATCGGGGCGGTGGTCAGCGCCCGGATCTCGCCCTGGAGGGCGAGCTCCACTCCTCGGCGTACGTAGTGGAACGAGGCGGCGCCGGCGCGGGCGTCAACCGTGCCGAGCGGCAGGTCCGCGGGGAGCGCCCCTACGGGGAGGACGTCCATCACCCCGGGGCTGTGGGCCGCTTCCGTGACGGAGGAGATCGGTCGGAGGGTCAGCCCGGTGCCGGTGACCCGGCAGGCCCGGGCCAGGGTGTCCAGGTCGCCTATGACGACGACCGGAGGGCGGCGCCGGGGGTCGGCGTACGCCTTGACGGTGATCTCGGGGCCGATGCCGCACGGGTCGCCCATGGTGAGGGCGATGGGTCGCGTCATGAGACCGGCGACCCTTCCGCGAGGATGCGGCGGAGGCGGTCGAGCGTGTCGTCGTCGCCGAAGCCGCCGGCCTTGATCAGGACGGGGAGGCGTCGAGAGCCGAGCAGTACGCCCCGTGCCACTCCCGGTTCCGGCTCGTCGACCAGGTCGATACCGCCGGCGCCGAGGGCTTCCAGTACCGTCGCCGCCGTCTCTCCGCCGGTCAGTACGAGCCCGTCGACCAGCCCTTCCGCCACCGATGCGCCCACGGCGGCGGCGAGGTCCCCCGTCAGGGCGTCGGAGGACGCACGGCGCGCGTCGGGGGTGTGGACGGCGAGCACGGGCGCGCCGGATCGGCGCAGGGACTCGACGGCCGCGGCCGGGTCGTCTCCGGCTTCGGCCGCGCCCACGTCTCCGCGCGTACGCAGCCGGTCCAGCTGACGGCGTGAGGCCGGGTGCGCGCTGCCGACCACCACCAACGGGCGCCGGGACACGGGCGGTGCGAGCGCGGGCACGGCGGGGGTACGGGAGTGGTGGGTCGCCAGCGCCGCGGCGAGGCCCGGGGAACCGACCCACAGGACGTCGTGCGGTCGGGGCACGGAGGAGACCAGAAGGTCGAGGTCGGCGTCGGTGACCGCGGAGCAGACGAACACTCCCCCGGAGTCGATGAGCTCCGGCAGCTTCGCGAACTGTTCGGGTTCGAGGAGTTCCGCTTCGGGCAGCAGGCGGGCCAGGTCCGCGGTGCGGACGGGGTGTGTCGGGTCGTGCGCGAATTCCGTCTCGTGCACCGGAACACCCTGGACGTGCTGGATCCCTCCGACCGTCGTCCGGCCCTCGGCGGGGAAGGCCGGTGCGACGACGACGGCCTGGCGGCCCGATCCGGAGTGGGCGGCGCGGATCTCGTCCGCCAGATGGCCCCGGAGCGTGGAGTCGACGGTCTTGATCAGCAGATCGGCGCCCGCGAAGGCGCCCGCGGCCCGCCAGGTCACGGCCACGGCCGTCGCCTCGTCGAGCGTGCGGCTGGCGAGGTCGACGGCGACGACTCCCTCACGGGCCGCGCCGATCACGCCGTCTCGCGACAACAGGACCTGAGCCCGATGCCCCGCCCCGCGGAACGGCGCCGCGCCGTCGCCCGCGCTCGTGAGGTCGTCCGCGAGGACCGCGACGCTCGTCACGAGCTCTGCCGGGGGTTCCCGCCTCATGCCTCGTCCTCCTTCGATTCGTACCGCCGGACCCGGTGCGACGACCGCTCCCGCAACGGCCCGTCGCCCGCGTGACGCGATCGCCACCGACGTCAACCCTGGCGGGCGGAAAGCCGCTGGACAAGCGATTCCTTCTCACTCCACCTGTGAGTAGATTTCACGCATGCGCTGGCCCGACCTTCCCCCGCTGAACTCGCTGCTCCCGTTCGAGGCGACCGTGCGGCACGCGAGCATGACCCGGGCCGCCGAGGAGCTTCACGTGACCCATGGCGCGGTCAGCCGCCAGATCCAGAATCTGGAGAAGTCCCTGGGCGTCACGCTCTTCGAGCGCGCGACCCGCTCCCTGCGGCCGACCGCTCAGGCCCGCCGCCTCGCCGCCGCCGTACGCGACGCGCTCGACCAGGTCGACACCGCGGCCCGGGAGGTGGCACGACGTGAGCGCGGTGGTCCACTCGCCCTGTCCTGCGAGCCGACGCTCCTGATGCGCTGGCTCATTCCCCGGCTGCCGGACCTCGCGAGCCAGGTGCCGGGCCTCACGGTGCATCTGTCGGCGGGCGGCGGGCCCGTCTCCTTCGACCGGGACCCCGTCGACGTCGCCCTGCGGCGCGACGACTTTCCCGTACCGCCGGACGTGTGCCGGTCCCCCCTCTTTCTGGAGCGGATCGGTCCGGTCTGCAGCCCGGACCTGGCCGAGCGTCTCCGCGACGGGCACGGGTTCGCGGGCACGGGCGGGATCGCGGGCGGGGGCGTGGGCGCCGGCGGGACCGGGGTCGCGGGCACAGGCGGGACCGGGGTCGCCGGTGTGACGATCCTGCACGCGAGCACGCGGCCGGGAGCATGGGCCGACTGGCAGCGCCTCACGCGTCGACGCGTCGAACCCGACGGTGAGCAGACCTTCGAGCACTTCTACCTGGCGCTCCAGGCGGCCGTCGCCGGCGTGGGCATGGCCATCGGCCCGTACGCGCTGGTCCACGACGACCTCGTGCGCGGCCAGCTGGTGGCGCCCTTCGGCCTGGTCGAGGACGGCACGGGATACCACCTGCTCAGCCCGCAGCCGCCCGAGCGGGACGAGCGCATCGCCGCGCTGCTCGCGTGGCTGCGCGCCCAGGCGACCGGTCTCTGACGACGAAACCCCCCGTACCCCCCGTGCGGACGGCACGGGCACGCGCGCGTGCAGGCCGACGACCGGCAGCTCGCACGCCGGCCCTGGCCAGAGCGGGGAGGGAACTGGCAGGATCGCGCCATGCTCGCCTCGCTCTCCCGTGTCGTCCGTCGCCGCCTGCTCCAGGTGTCGGCGGCGCTTCTGGTGGTGTGCGGGCTGCTGGTGTGGTGGCTGGTTCCTTTCGGTCCGTCGGACCCGAGTGGCCGGGTCACCTTCAGTACGGGCGTTCCGACCGGCGTCTACCAGCGGTACGGCGAACTCCTGCGGCAGGCACTCGCCACCGATCTGCCGGATGTCTCGATAGCGCTCAAGGACAGCGAGGGCTCCCAGCAGAACCTCGCGCGCCTGGCCTCGGGCGAGGCGGACTTCACCATCGCGACGGCCGACGCCGTGGCCCAGTACCAGCGCGACCGGAAGCCCGGGTTCGAGAGGCTCCGGGGCTCCGCGCGCCTCTACGACGACTACGTCCAGCTCGTCGTCCCCAAGGATTCGCCCGTCCGGTCCGTCGCCGATCTGCGCGGGCTCCGTGTCGGAGTCGGCCAGGAGGGTTCCGGTGTCCGGCTCATCGCCGATCGGGTCCTCGCGGCGGGCGGACTCGCCCCCGACACCGACATCAAGCCGGTCTCGGCCGGCATCGACACGATGCCGGGCCTGCTCGAGAGCGGGAGACTGGACGCGTTCTTCTGGTCCGGCGGTCTGCCCACACAGGCCGTCCAGGCGCTGTCCGAGCGCATGCCTGTGCGGCTGGTCTCGCTTGAGGCGGCCCTGGTGGACACGCTGCACGACGCGGGCGAGTCGACGCGCCACTACCGCTCCGCGGTCATCCCCGCGGACGCCTACAAGCGGGCTCAGGACGGACAGCCGGTGGAGACCGTGGCCGTGGCGAACCTGCTCGTGACGACGGACACGGCGAATTCGGCACTGGTGGAGGGTTTGACCCGTACCGTGATCAGAAGCCGGGACCGGATCGGCGGCCAGGTCCACCCCGCCCAGCTGGTGGACCTGCGCACCGCGATCTACACGGAGCCGCTGTCCCTGCACGAGGGCGCGCGCCGCTACTACCGCTCCGTGAAGCCGTGACCACCGCGCACCGCCGCTCCGCGGGGCCGCGGCCCACCCGGTGAGCGGGCGGCCCCCTCAGCGCCCCTGCGGCCCCGTCCTCGGCACCGTGACCGTCACACGCAGCCCGTGCGGCTCGTTCGGCGCGTAGGCGATCGAGCCGCCGCCCGCCCCGAGCAGGACGTGGGCGATCGACAGACCGAGCCCCGAGCCCTTGATGTTCTGGTGGCGGTTGCTGCGCCAGAAGCGGTCGCCGACCCGGTCGAGCTCCTCCGGCGTGAGCCCCGGGCCCGCGTCCGCCACCACCACCGTGCAGGTGTCGCCCTCGGACGCCACGGCGACCGTGACCTGCTCCCCCTCCGGGGTGAACTTCAGCGCGTTGTCGATCACCGCGTCGAGCGCGCTGGAGAGCGCCACCGGGTCCGCCCAGGCCGTGACCGCGCGCCGCTCGCCCCCGAGCCGTACGCCCTTCTCCTCGGCGAGCGGGCGCCACGCGGCGACCCGCTCGGCCGCGAGCTCCCCGATGTCGGTCAGGCGCAGGTCGGCGGCGGCGTGCTCGGCGAGCGCCAGGCCCAGCAGATCGTCGAGGACCTGGGCGAGCCGCTTGCCCTCGGTACGGACGGAGGCGATCTCCTCGTTGCCCTCGGGGAGTTCCAGAGCGAGCAGCTCGATGCGGAGCAGCAGCGCCGAGAGCGGGTTGCGCAGCTGGTGCGAGGCGTCGGCGACGAAGGCCCGCTGCTGTTCCAGGACGTCTTCGACGTTGTCGGCCATCTCGTTGAACGCGCGCGCCAGACGGCGCAGTTCGGGCGGTCCGCCGGCCTCGGCGACCCGGGACTTCATACGGCCGGTGGCGATGTCGTGGGTGGCCGCGTCCAGGACGCGGACGGGCCGCAGCACCCAGCCGGTGAGCCGGAAGGCGGCGCCGACGGCGAGCAGCATCGCGGCCGACTCCCCGGCCACGATGATCAGCCAGCCGGTGAGGATGCGCGAACGCAGCTGCCCGGTGGGCGAGTCGGTCACCACGACGGCGACGACGTCCCCGTCCCGCACGACCGGGGAGGCGATCGTCAGACGGGCGTCCGGCTGCCACGGCCACACCTGCGGCGGGTCGTGGCTGCGGCGCCCGAGCAGCGCCTCGTTGAAGGCGCGGCGGCCCTCTCCCTCGTAGGGGACGACCCAGTCCTGCGGCGCGGCTGCCATGGCCCGGTTGTCGCGGTAGAAGATGCCGGTCCTGATGCCGTACACGTCGTGGTAGCTGGCGAGTTCACCCCTGAGGGTGGTGCGGCGCTCGTCGACCGTGGGCTCGGACTCGCTGACGAACTGGGCGAGCGCGGCGAACCGCGCCGCGTCGTCGAGCCGGTCGACGACGACGCGCTGCTGCTCGGCCGCGGCGAGGCTGGCGGCGAGCGGGAAGCCGAGGGCGAGCAGCACCCCGGCCATCAGGGCGAGGAGGAGCGGGAGAAGACGCGTGCGCACGTGGGGCCCGGGCGGCTACGCGGCCGGGGCGACCAGGCGGTAGCCGACGCCGCGCACGGTCTCGATCAGGGCGGGCATGGCCAGCTTGGAGCGGAGCGAGGCGACGTGCACCTCGAGCGTGCGGCCGGTCCCCTCCCAGTTGGTGCGCCAGACCTCGCTGATGATCTGCTCGCGCCGGAAGACCACACCGGGCCGTCCGGCGAGCAGGGCCAGCAGGTCGAACTCCTTGCGGGTGAGCTGGACGGGCGCGCCGTCGACGCTGACGCGGCGGGTGGGCAGCTCGATGACGACGGAGCCGAGCCGCAGCGCGGCGTCGTCGCCGGCCGCGCCGCCCTCGTCGCCGCCCGCGTTGCGCCGGCTGACGGCGTGGATACGGGCGAGCAGTTCCCCGGTGTCGTACGGCTTGACCACGTAGTCGTCGGCCCCGAGGTTGAGGCCGTGTATCCGGGACCGTACGTCGGCGCGCGCCGTCACCATGATCACGGGGGTCGTGGTGAGCTTACGGATCCGGCCGCAGACCTGGTAGCCGTCCTGGTCGGGCAGGCCCAGGTCGAGCAGGATCACACCGTACGAGGGGCGCTCGCCGTGCACGGCGGGCAGCACGGCCTGGAGCGCCTCCTCGCCGTTCCGGGCGTGCGTGACCGCGAAGCCGTGCTTCGCCAGGACCGCGGACAGGGCCGCGGCGACATGATCGTCGTCTTCGACGAGCAGGAGTCTCATGGCCCCCCTCCGGTGGCTTCGTGATCGTGTGATGGCTTTCGGTCTACCAGGGCATGAACGCCGATGGTCGGTGTCACAGTCAAGTGTCCCCCTGTGGCGACCGGGTTTCCGTTATGCACCCGGTACGCCGTCGCGCGCCCCGTTCACGCACTGTGTCCGGCCGAGGCCTTATCGTTATCCTCAATTTCCGCTCAGATGTAATGACGCTCGTCGCACCGCGTGCCTAGTGTCCTCCCCAACCGAGGAGGACGGAGCAAAAGCCGATGAGCGGAGTGTCAGTGACCAAGGGCTCGGAAGACGCCGGTACGGCGGCGGGCGACCTGGTCGTACTGTCCAACGTGAACAAGCACTTCGGCGCGCTGCATGTGCTCCAGGACATCGACCTGACGATCGCCCGGGGCGAAGTCGTGGTCGTCATCGGGCCTTCGGGGTCCGGTAAGTCCACACTGTGTCGCACCATCAACCGCCTGGAGACGATCGACTCCGGCACCATCACGATCGACAACCGGCCACTGCCCCAGGAGGGCAAGGAGCTGGCCCGGCTGCGCGCCGACGTCGGCATGGTGTTCCAGTCCTTCAATCTCTTCGCACACAAGACCGTGCTCGAGAACGTGATGCTGGGCCAGATCAAGGTCCGCAAGACGACGAAGGCGCACGCCGAGTCCACGGCCCGCACCCTGCTCGACCGGGTGGGTGTCGGCACCCAGGCGGACAAGTACCCGGCGCAGCTCTCCGGAGGTCAGCAGCAGCGTGTCGCGATCGCGCGTGCGTTGGCGATGGAGCCGAAGGTGATGCTGTTCGACGAGCCGACGTCGGCCCTCGACCCCGAGATGATCAACGAGGTCCTCGAGGTCATGCAGCAGCTGGCGCGCGACGGCATGACGATGGTCGTCGTCACCCACGAGATGGGTTTCGCGCGTTCGGCCGCCAACCGCGTGGTGTTCATGGCGGACGGCAAGATCGTCGAACAGGCCACGCCGGACCAGTTCTTCAGCAACCCGCGCAGCGACCGGGCGAAGGACTTCCTCTCGAAAATCCTCCACCACTGACGACGGTCAGCCTTCATCATTCACCCTGCTGACCAACAACCCACGAACCAAGGGATGTTCACCATGAAGCTCCGCAAGTCCGCGGCCGTGGCCGTCGCCGTGCTCGCGCTCACCGCGACCGCCTGTGGGGGCAAGGAGGGCTCCGCCGGCGACAAGCCCGCCGTGAAGCCCGGCGACTCGAGCGCCCCGCAGCTCCCCAAGTACATCGTCGCCACCGACGTGAAGCTGGAGTCGCCCACCTTCAAGGAGGCGCAGAAGCGCGGCAAGCTGATCATCGGCTCCAAGGCCGACCAGCCGTACCTCGGCTTCGAGGACCAGGCCACCAAGGAGCGGTCCGGCTTCGACGTCGAGATCGCGAAGATGATCGCGGCCGACCTGGGCTTCACCGAGGACAAGATCGAGTGGAAGACCGTCGACTCCAAGCTCCGTGAGACGGCGATCTCGACGGGCCAGGTCGACTACTACGTCGGCACGTACACGATCAACGACAAGCGCAAGGCGCAGGTCGGCTTCGCGGGTCCGTACTACAAGGCCGGCGCCGACCTCCTGGTCCGCAAGGACGAGACCGCGATCACCGGTCCGGAGACCCTCAAGGGCAAGAAGGTCTGCTCCATCACGGGCTCGACCCCGCTGCAGGAGATCAAGAAGCCGCAGTACGGCGCCCAGACCACCGAGCTGGCGAAGTACTCCGACTGCGTGCAGCAGCTGCTCACCAAGCAGGTCGACGCGGTCACCACCGACGACGCGATCCTCAAGGGCTACGCCGCCGCCAACGCCGGCAAGCTCAAGGTCGTCGGCAAGCCGTTCACCGAGGAGCCCTACGGCGTCGGCATGAACAAGGACGACAAGGTCCTGCGCGACAAGATCAGCGACATCCTCGAGAAGTACACCAAGGACGGCACGTACAAGAAGATCTACGAGGCGACCCTGGGTCTCTCCGGCTCCACGTACGTCGAGCCGCCGGCGCTCGTCCGCTACTGATCCTCACCTGAAGTCGAGCGCCCCGTACGGGAGTACGGGGCGCCGCTCCTCCTGCCCGTAAGCCGCTGACAGCCGACGCGGAGACCTCATGAACGTACTGCTCGACCATTTCCCGGAGTTCCGCGACGGCTTCATAGGAACCGTGTCGATCACCGCCGTCAGCTCGGTCATCGCGCTGGTCCTCGGCGTCGTCGTCGCCGGCTTCCGGGTGTCGCCCGTCCCGCCGCTGCGCTTCTTCGGGACCGCCTGGGTCACGCTCCTGCGCAACACCCCGCTGACGCTGCTCTTCCTCGTCTCGTTCTTCGTCGTCCCCGAGATCCTCTTCCCGGGTATGAGCCCCTTCGTGCTCGGCTCGCTCGCGCTGGGCTTCTACACCTCGGCGTTCGTCTGCGAGGCCGTCCGCTCCGGCATCAGCACGGTGCCGCTCGGCCAGGCGGAGGCCGCCCGTTCGCTGGGCATGACCTTCTCGCAGACCCTGCGGATGATCGTGCTGCCGCAGGCCACCCGGACCGTACTGCCGCCGCTGAGCTCGATCTTCATCGCGCTCACCAAGAACTCGGCCATCGCGGGCGCGTTCAGCGTCACCGAACTCTTCGGCTGGCAGACGCTGATGAGCGAGCAGGGTTACGCCATCGGCCCCATCTTCGCCTGGGTGGCCGCCGCGTACCTGGTCGTCACCTTCACCATCAGCGGGATCTTCCGTCTCCTTGAGCGCCGCATGGAGGTCGCCCGATGAGTGCCAGCGTTCTCTACGACTCCCCCGGCCCCAAGGCGCGCGTCCGCAACCGGATCTTCGCCGTCGTGGGCACCCTCGTCATCGTCGCGCTGCTCGCCGTGAGCGTGCTCCGGCTGGCCGACAAGGGTCACCTCGACCCCGCGATGTGGGACATCTTCAACTACGCGGGTATCCGGCAGAACATCGCCGACGCCCTCGTCGCCACCCTCAAGGCCTTCGGCCTCGCGGCGGTCGGCTCGCTCGTCCTCGGTGTCCTGCTCGCCGTCGCCCGGCTCTCCGACCACGCCCCGGTCCGCCTGGTGGCCACCGGATTCATCGAGCTCTTCCGCTCGATCCCGCTGCTGATCACGATCTACGCCGTCTGGGTCGCGTTCCTCACCGACTACTCGATGTGGGCGCTGGCCATCGGCCTGTCGATCTACAACGGCTGTGTCCAGGCCGAGGTCCTGCGCGCCGGCGTGAACGCCGTGCCGAAGGGGCAGCGGGAGGCCGCGTACGCCCTGGGCATGAGCAAGACGCAGGTCATGACGACGGTCCTGATGCCGCAGGCCGTCCGGGCGATGCTGCCGACGATCATCAGCCAGCTGGTGGTCACCCTGAAGGACACCTCCCTCGGCTTCGTCATCCTCTACCCCGAGCTGCTCTACTCGGCCCGGCTGATCGCCTCCAACACGCAGGTCAACGGCCAGTACCCGTACGTCTCCACGATCGTGGTCTTCGGCGCCATCTACATCGCGCTGTGTCTGGCGCTCTCCGCGCTCGCCACCTGGATCGAGAAGCGGGGCCGTCGGGCCAAGACGGGGATCGCCATCCCTGCCGCCAGGGCGGAGGCGATCGTGCTGAGCAGCGACCCCGCGGGCGGCGGCGGTGGCGTGGACGCCGGTCCCGACCGTCCTGGCATCACGAAGAACTGACAGTATGTGACATCATCCGGGGGCAGTGGCGGTCGCGCCGCTGCCCCCGTCGCTTGACGCAAGCACCCGCAATGGGTTGCATACGTTCTGTGATCACGCACCGGGCTCGCGCCACACTTCGCTGTGCTACCCGCATGACCGAACGGCCTTCAGGAGCCGCGCCGTGGACCCGGTGATCATCGTCGGCGCGGGGCCCGTGGGCCTCGCGCTCTCCCTTGCCCTGGCCTCGCAGGGCGTCCCCTCCGTCGTGCTCGACGAGGGCCCCGGCAAGGACGAGCCACGCCCCGCACGGACCGTCGTGCTCCGTGCCGACATGGCCGCGATGGTGGAGCGGCTGGGCTGCGCCACGCTGCGTGACGAGGGAGTCCGCTGGGTCGGTTGGCGCTCTCTGCGCCGGAAGCAACAGATGAGGCACATCGAGCTGAGCCTCGGTCTCGGCGGTACGGAGAGTGACGACGCCGGCCCGGCGGCTCCGCTGCACATCCCCCAGCACGCGCTCGCCCGTGGCCTGCGCGACGCGATCGCCGGGCAGGAGCTGATCAAGCTCGTCGGCGACGCCCGCCTCGACACGATCGAGCAGGACGAGCGCGGCGTCACGGCGCACACCCGTGGCCCCGACTCCGGCGGCAAGGGGACGTGGTGGCGCGGCAGCCACCTGGTCGGCTGCGACGGCGCCCGGTCCACGGTACGCAAACTGCTCTCGATCCGCTTTCCCGGCCGTACGGCGGTGGAGCGGCACGCGGTGGCGGCGCTGCGCGTGGAACTGCCTTGGCCGGGTGAGGCCCTGCTGCACCGTCAGCCGCCGTGGCGGGGCGGCGGCGAGGAGGTCACGGCCCGTCCGCTGCCGGACGGGGTCTGGCGGATCGACTGGCTGCTGCCCCCGCGGGGCGATCTCGTCACACCGGACGCGCTCGTCTCCAGGATCCGGGAGACGCTGGCCGGCTGGTGCGGCGGGGAGACGCCTCCGTACGAGTTGATCGACACCGGTGTCCACACGCTGCACCACCGGCTCGCGCGGCGCTGGCGCGTGGACCGGGTGTTCCTGGCCGGCGACGCGGCCCACCTCCTCGGGGCGGTCGGGACGCAGGGCCTCGACGAGGGGCTCAGGGACGCCGACAACCTGGCCTGGAAGCTCGCGTACGCCTGGCACCACGGGGCCTCGGACACGCTCCTCGACAGTTACCAGAGCGAGCGGCGGGCCGCCGTCGCCTCCCGGCTGCGAGCCGCCGACCAGTCGCTGCCGGTACTGCGCGGTGGCGGAGGGCTGCGGACGTATCTGCCCGGTGGCTCGCGTGGCCACGACACCTTGCTGACGGATGGTCACCTGGGGCGCGGCCCGCTGGGCGCGCCCCCCGCCTACCCGCACTCCCCCCTCGCGCCCCAGGACGCCGGGACATCCCGGAGCGCGGTGGGCACGGGGACCGGCGCGCCGGTCGAGGACGTCCGCGTGACGGCGCCGGACGGCACGACGGTACGGCTCCGGGACCGGCTCGGCCGTGGCCGGCTGCTCGTGGTGCTCGTCGCGCCCGGCACGGGTGTCTGGGACCGTCGGCACTGGATGAGCGCGGGCGTGATGCCGCGGCTCGTGGAGGCGGTGCGGGCCCTGCCGGTGAAGGCGGAGCTGCTGGTCACGGAGGCCTATCCGGGGGCCGTGGCCCACACGGTCCTGCTCGTACGTCCGGACGGGCATCTGGTCGCCTCGTTCCCCGGGGTCCGGCCCGACGAGCTGTACGCGGCGGCGGACGCGACCCGGGGCGGCAAGGCGGAGCCCACGGAGAGCGGCGTCGTCCCGGAGGCGGCGAAGAGCGCCCGTACCGGGGAGAGCGGGGCCGCCTCGCGGACGGCGACGAGCGACCGTACCGCGGACATCAATTGACCCTCACGGGCGCACATGGTGTACTCCGGAGCGTGACCGACACCGATGTGCGCCTGTGGCGGAGGGTCCATATGGATCTCCTCCGTTTCGCGGGCTGCGTGTGTCGCCCGTCCTGCTGAATTCGCCCCCCTTCGCGTGATCTCCGCCGCCGACGCGTTCGGCGCGCCGTGTGACGCGCTTCTCCCGCGAACCCTCAGGACGGTCCCCCGTGCCCCAGCATGTCTCCGCTCCCTCCGGCGCGTCCTCCGACTCCGCCTCCGCGCTGTCGGCCGCGCCCACCGCAGCGTCGGCCCCGCCCACCGCCGCCGATCTACTGGACTTCGTCCGCCGCACGGCGGACGACACCGAGCTGATCGACTCGTTGCCGCTCGACCCCGAGGGCCGTACCTGGGTACGGCTGGAGGGCCCCGGCGGCAGCGAGGCGTGGCTCATCGGGTGGCCGCCCGGCACGGGCACCGGGTGGCACGACCACGCCGAGTCCCAGGGCGCGTTCGCCACGGCGCGGGGAACCCTGACGGAGAACTCCCTCGCGGTGCGGCTGCCTTCGAGTGGCTGGAAGACCCTGGAACTGGCCGACGGCGTCGACCGTGAGCGGCGGTTGCCGGCGGGCAAGGGGCGCGCGTTCGGGCAGCACCATGTGCACGAGGTGCTCAACGGGTCCCGCGACACGCACGCGGTGTCGGTCCACGCGTACTATCCGCCGCTCCCGCTGATCCGGCGCTTCAGCCGGTCGGGCGCGGTGCTCCGTCTTGAGCAGGTCGAGCGTCCGGAGGACTGGCAGTGAGCGAGTACGAGACGGCCGAACGGGTGGGAATCGACGAGCTTCTCGAGCGGGTCAGGTCCGGGCTCGACCGGATCGAGCCGCGCGTGGCCCACGAGGCGTACGAGGCGGGTGACGCGCTTCTGGTGGACACCCGGTACGCGGCGCTGCGTGAGCGGGACGGGGTGATCCCGGGCGCGCTGATCGTGGAGCGCAACGAACTGGAGTGGCGGCTCGACCCGTTGGGCAGCCACCGCGCGCCGGAGGCGGACAGCCACGACCTGCGCGTGGTGGTGTTCTGCAACGAGGGGTACGCGTCCTCGCTGGCGGCGGCCTCGCTGCGGCAGCTGGGCCTGCACCGGGCGACGGACGTGATCGGCGGCTTCCAGGCCTGGAAGGCAGCGGGCCTCCCGGTCGTACGGCCGGACAGCGCGGCAACGGCCTGACCGGTACGCGAACACCGACGCCGACGCCCTCCCGGGCGGCGTGACGTCGGCGCAATTCCCCCGGTGCCGCTCCCGCTAGAAGGGTTCGTCCAGGCCCTCGGCGTCCTCGCCCTCGGCCTCCAGGGCTTGGCGGACGACCCGCAGGGCCATGCCCTCCGGGTAGCCCTTGCGGGCGAGCATGCCCGCGAGCCGTCTCAGCCGGCGGTCCCGCTCGAGGCCACGGGTGGCGCGGAGTTTGCGGTCCACGAGCTCGCGCGCGGTGATCTCCTCCTGCTCGGAGTCCAGTTGCCCCACGGCCTCCTGGATGAGGGAGGCGTCGACGCCCTTGGTGCGCAGCTCGCGGGCGAGGGCGCGGCGGGCGAGCCCGCGCCCGTGGTGCCGGGACTCGACCCAGGCGTCGGCGAACGCGGCGTCGTCGATCAGCCCGACGTCCTCGAAACGCGAGAGGACCTCCTCCGCGACGTCGTCGGGGATCTCGCGCTTGCGCAGGGCGTCGGCGAGCTGCTTGCGGGTACGAGGGGTCCCGGTGAGCAGGCGCAGGCAGATCGCCCGCGCCCGCTCAGCCGGATCCTGGGGCGACAGCTCCTTCTCGGCCCTCGACGAGTCGGCGCTGTCGCCCGGCCATTCGGTGCGACCGGTCACTGGCTCAGCTCTTGGCCGCCGGGGCCTTGGTCGCCTTGGTGGCCTTGGCCGCCGGGGCGGACTTGGCCGTGTCGTCCGCGGCGACCGGCTCCGTGGCACCCGCGGCGTCCGTAGCCGCCTCGGCCGTCTCGGCGCCCGGCCGGACGCCGACGCCCAGCTTCTCCTTGATCTTCCGCTCGATCTCGTTGGCGAGGTCGGGGTTGTCCTTCAGGAAGTTGCGGGCGTTCTCCTTGCCCTGGCCGAGCTGGTCGCCCTCGTACGTGTACCAGGCGCCGGCCTTGCGGACGAAGCCGTGCTCCACGCCCATGTCGATCAGGCCGCCCTCGCGGCTGATGCCCTGGCCGTAGAGGATGTCGAACTCGGCCTGCTTGAAGGGCGGCGCGACCTTGTTCTTGACGACCTTGACGCGGGTGCGGTTGCCGACCGCGTCCGTGCCGTCCTTGAGGGTCTCGATGCGGCGGATGTCCAGGCGCACCGAGGCGTAGAACTTCAGGGCGCGGCCACCGGTCGTGGTCTCCGGCGAGCCGAACATCACGCCGATCTTCTCGCGGAGCTGGTTGATGAAGATCGCGGTGGTCTTGGACTGGTTGAGCGCGCTGGTGATCTTCCGGAGCGCCTGGCTCATCAGCCGGGCCTGGAGACCGACGTGCGAGTCGCCCATCTCGCCCTCGATCTCGGCGCGCGGGACGAGCGCCGCGACGGAGTCGATGACGATGAGGTCGAGGGCGCCGGAGCGGACCAGCATGTCGACGATCTCGAGGGCCTGCTCACCGTTGTCCGGCTGGGACAGGATGAGGTTGTCGATGTCGACGCCGAGCTTCTTCGCGTACTCGGGGTCGAGGGCGTGCTCGGCGTCGACGAAGGCGACCTGACCGCCGGCCTTCTGGGCGTTCGCCACGGCGTGCAGGGTCAGGGTCGTCTTACCGGAGGATTCCGGTCCGTAGATCTCCACGACACGGCCGCGGGGCAGTCCGCCGACGCCGAGCGCGACGTCGAGGGCGGTCGAACCGGTGGAGATCACCTCGATCGGCTCCTGGGTGCGGTCGCCCATGCGCATCACGGCACCCTTGCCGAATTGCCGTTCAATCTGAGCGAGCGCGGCTTCGAGGGCCTTCTCGCGGTCGGTACCTGCCATGGGTTCCACCCGGTTTGCTTGAGTCGATCGCTTCATGTGAAAGACGCTAACCCCTGCCACTGACAATGGGCCCCGACGTCCCTCCGACCTGTGGATAACTCGCCCACAACCCCGCGATTCCAAGGGCCGGAACCCCATAAGAATGGATGTTCGATTTTGGTGTCAAGCGCACCACGCGGGCCCGCGGCCATCCTTCGGCGGGGCCCCGCCGCCCGGCGCCCGCCTATCCTTCCTGGCATGGCCCTCCCCTTCCACGACCGTGGCGGCCGCATGTCCCCGCGGGTCGCCGACGCCGTCGTGGCGCTCGTCGTGACCCTCGTCGTGGTCGTCTGGACGCTGGTGTCCGCCCGGTACTCGAGCGAGCCCGTGAGCCGTACGGTCATCGGCTGGGCGCTGATCGCGGTCGGCTGTGGAGCCCTCGCCTTCCGGCGGCGGGCCCCTGTCACGGTCGCCGTCGTCACCCTCCTCGCCTGCGCGGTCTACTACCCCGCGTCCGCGCAGGACGGTCCGCTGATGATCGCCTTCGCGCTCGCGCTGTACACCACGGCGGCCGAAGGCCGGTTCGCCGCCGCCGTCGCGCTCGCCTCGGTCACGCTGCTCGCCGTCGGGCTCGGCGAGATCCGGCAGGAGGAAGGCCACCGCCAGATCGACGACACCTCGCTCGCGATGCTGGCCGGCTGGCTGATCAGCCTCGTCGCCGTGGGCCGTGCCCAGCGGACCCGGCTCGCCTATCTCCACGAAGTGGAGCAGCGGGCGCTCGCCGCCGAGCGGGAGCAGGAGGCACGGGCCCTGCAGAGCGCCACCGAGGAGCGGCTGCGGATCGCCAGGGAACTGCACGACGTGCTCGGCCACAGCATCTCGCTGATCAACGTGCAGTCGGGCGCCGTGCTGCACCGGCTGAGCAAGAAGCCCGAGCCGGAGGTCGCGCTGGCCGCGGCCGAGGAGGCCCTCGAAGCGGTGAAGGCCACCAGCAAGGACGCGCTGCGCGAGCTCCGCGCCACGCTCGGAGTGCTGCGCCAGGCCGACGAGCCCGCGCCGACCGGACCGACCTCCGGCCTCGCCCTTCTCGGCGAGCTGGTGGAGCGGGCCAGGGGCACGGGGCTCGACGTCCGCACGGAGGTGACCGGCGCCCCCGTACCGCTCGAGCCGCCGGTCGATCTCGCCGCGTACCGGATCGTGCAGGAGTCCCTGACCAACGTGACCCGGCACTCCGGTGCCCGCACGGTCACGGTCGCGCTCGACTGGCGCGCGGACGAGCTGCGCCTTCGCATCGAGGACGGCGGGGAGGGTGCTCCGGAGGAGCGGCCGCTGGGCAGTGGCATCCGGGGCATGGCCGAACGCGCGCGGGCGTTCGGCGGCGAACTGACCGCCCTCAGCACCACCGAGGGTTTCCGGGTCGACGCCCGGCTCCCGATCGGCGCACCCGCGTCGACCACCACCACGTCCGAGGGGGACTCCCGATGATCCGCGTCGTACTCGCCGACGACCAGACACTGGTCCGCGCCGGGTTCCGCTCGATCCTGACCGACGAGGACGACATCGAGGTGGTCGGGGAGGCCGCGGACGGCGAGCAGGCGATCGCCCTCGCCCGCGAACTGCGTCCGGACGTGGTCCTGATGGACATCAGGATGCCGGGGCTCGACGGTCTCGAAGCCACCCGTCGGATCACCGCCGACACCCGCCTCGAAGGCGTCCGGGTGGTCATCCTCACCACCTTCGACGTCGACGACCACGTCTACGGCGCGCTGCGCGCCGGGGCGAGCGGTTTCCTCGTGAAGGACACCGAGCCGATGGAACTGCTCCACGGCGTACGGGTGGTGGCACGCGGCGACGCGCTGATCGCCCCCGCGGTCACCCGCCGGCTCATCGCGGAGTTCGCCGGCCGCTCGAAGCAGCCGGATCCCGGCCCGCGCCTGAACGCCCTCACGGAGCGGGAACGCGAGGTGATGGGCCTGGTCGGGGCGGGGCTCTCCAACGACGAGATCGCCCGGCGCCTCGTCCTCTCCCCGGCCACGGCCAAGACCCATGTCAGCCGGATCATGACCAAGCTGGACGTGCGCGACCGGGCGCAGCTGGTGATCCTGGCGTACGAGTCGGGGATGATCACGCCCGGCTGGCTGGGGTGACGCGCGCCGGCGTCCCCCTAGGGGGCAGCCGCGCGTGGACGCCGCCCCCTTGCGGACGGCCGCGCCTGGGCGCCGCCCTCCAGGGGCAGCCGCGCATGGGCGCCGGCTCCTAAGGGGCACGCCCACCTGGACACCGTCCCCTAGGGGGCACGCGCGCCTGGTCGCAACTCCTGGGGTACACGCGCGTGGGGCGGCGCAACCGCGGGGGTACGCCCACTGACCACCGCCGGGCGACGCGGGCCCCGGAGCCGTACGCCGACGCTTGCGGGGTGAATCCAGACGTCCTCGATCTCGCCCGGCTGCAGTTCGCCCTCACGGCGGGCGGCCACTTCCTCTTCGTCGCGCTGACGCTGGGGCTCGCGACCGTGGTCGCCGTCCTCCAGACGGTGGCGACCGTCGGACGGAAACCGCTGCACGCGCGCATGGTCCGCTACTGGGGCCAGCTGTACGTGATCAACTACGCGGTCGGGATCGTCACGGGCATCGTGATGGAGTTCCAGTTCGGGCTGAGCTGGAGCGGCCTGACGCACTTCGCGGGCAACGTCCTCGGCGCCTCGCTCGCGGTCGAGACGATCGTGGCGTTCTTCGTCGAGTCGACCTTCCTCGGCCTGTGGATCTTCGGCTGGCACCGCTTCAACCGCTGGGTCCACCTGGCGATGATCTGGGTCGTCACCCTGACCGCGTACCTCTCGGCGTACTGGATCCTCGTCTCCAACGGCTTCCTCAACAACCCGGTCGGGTACCGGACCGAGGCCGGCAAGCTCGTCCTGGACGATCCGGTCGCCGTGCTCACCAACCCGTCGGCGCTGCTCGCCTTCGGGCACATCGTCGCCGGGGCGCTGCTCACGGCCGGCTTCTTCGTGGCCGGTGTCAGCGCGTACCACCTGTTCCGGCGGTCGCCCGAGTGGGAGTTCTTCGGGCGGAGCCTGCGGATCGGGGTCTTCCTCTCCTTCCCGGCACTGGTGGTCACGGCCGCGTTCGGAGGCGTCCAGCTGGCGGCACTCCGCACCCTCCAGCCCATGAAGTCCGCGGTGTTCAGCCAGAAGTCGGCCGAAATCGCTCAGATACAGGCGGACATGGTCGTCCGCTTCGGCCCCGGCGACTACGTCCCCTCCGAGGCGTGGACCCGTGGCGGCGGCCTGGTCATGCTCCTCAGCTTCGCCCTGATGATGTACCTCACCTTCGCCGGCGTGATCCTCGCCTGCTTCAAGAAGGTCGTCTTCCGCTTCCGGCTCTGGCACCTGGTCCTCATGGCGGCCGTCCCGCTGCCCTATCTCGCGATGATCAGCGGCTGGGTCTTCCGCGAGACGGGCCGCCAGCCCTGGGTCGTGTACGGCCTCCTGAAGACCGAGGACGCGGTCTCCGACCTCTCCCCCGGCGCGATGCGCGCCTCCCTGATCGTCTTCACCACCCTCTTCGGCCTGCTCGTCGTCCTCAACGCGTGGCTGCTCGCCCGGCACGCCCGCCGGGGCCCGGTCGACCAGGGGCTCGGTCACGACGACCGGAACGGCGACCGGCGCGGCCCGGAGGATCCGGACGGTCCCGATGATCCCGCCGACTCCCTGCCCGCCACCCGCTACTGAGGAGACCGGCCGTGGAAACCCTCGCCATCGCCCTGCTCGCCTTCTTCGCCACCGGCTACTTCGTACTCGCGGGCGCGGACATCGGAACCGGAATGCTCACTCCGTACCTCGGCCGCACCGACCACGAGCGGCGCCTCGTCATCACCTCCTTCGCGCCCTTCTTCCTGGGCAACGAGGTGTGGCTGATCGCCACCGCGGGCGTCCTCGTCGGCTGCTTCCCGGACGTCGAAGGGGAGCTGCTGTCCGGCCAGTTCACGGTGGTCGTGCCCCTCCTGACCGGCTGGATCCTCCGTGACGCCGGACTCTGGTCGCGCGGACGCGGGCCGGGGCCCCGCTGGCGGGCGGTCTGCGACGGGGTGGTCGTCTGCGGCAGCTGGACGGTCGCGCTGGCCTGGGGGTGGCTGCTGGCCGCACCGCTGACCGGCGCGCCGTACGAGCGGGCCTCCGGGCCCACCGCGGTCCTCGTCGCTCTCGCCGTGGCCGCCCTGTTCGCCGCGCACGGGCTCGGCTTCGCCGCTCTCCGGCTCACCGGAGCGCCGTACGAACGCGCCCGGCTCCTGGTGGGGCGGACCGGGCCCCGGCAGTCGTTCGCCCTCACCGCGGTCCTCCTCGGAGCCCTGCCGCTCCTCGCCGGTACGGCCCTTCCGCTCACCGAGCGGGCCGCCGACGGCGCCACGCTCGCCCTGCTCGTCCCCGCTCTGCTCGGCGTCACCCCGCTCATCGCCGCCGCCCAGGTGTGGACCTGGCGCACTTTCCGGCACCGGGTGACCCGTCCCTCGTACCTGTGACTCCCAGAAGGGGAAACCATCATGACCAGCACGCGGGACACCGGTCCCACGACGAACCCGGCGAGTCCGCCGAAGCCACCGGCCCGGCGGGGAAGCGTCTTCGAGCGCCTGGCCACCTTCTCGTACCGCCACCGCTGGTCCGCCGTGCTGCTGTGGATCGTGGTCGTGGTCGCGGCGACCGGTGCCTCGACGGCCGTCGGCAGCGCTTACCACAACGACTTCTCGCTGCCCGGCACCGATTCGCAGTCCGCGCGGACCGTCCTGGAACGGCACGGCTCCGCCCAGGCCACGGACGCCACGCTGCAGATCGTCGTCAAGGACGAGCGGGGTGTCCGTGAGAAGACGGTCCAGGCGCGCGTGGAGGGTCTTCTCGACACGGTCGAGGATCTCCCGGGAGTGACGGACGTGCGCGGTCCGTACGAGGAGAGGGCCGCGGTCTCCGGGGACGGAGCCGTCGGGTACGCGACCGTCACCCTCGAGGGACCGGCGGAGAACACCGACCGCGCCGAGGTCCTGAAGATCATCGACACCGTACGGGCGGCACAGGGCGACGGGCTGACCGCCGCCGTCGGCGGGGACGCGGCCCGCGGCGCCGAGGAGGGCGGCGGCGGAGCGGCCGAGGGCGCGGGCATGCTGGGAGCGCTGGTGATCCTGGTCTTCCTGTTCGGCTCCCTGGTCGCGGCGAGCCTGCCCGTGGTGACCGCGGTCTTCGCGGTCGGCAGCTCCATCGGGCTGATCGCCCTCGCCTCGCACCTCGCGGACGTCGCCGACTTCACCCCGCCGATCATGATGCTGGTCGGCCTCGGCGTCGGCATCGACTACGCGCTGCTGATCTTCTCCCGCTACCGGGGCGAGCTGCTGCACGGCGCGGAGCCCGAGCGGGCGGCGCGCACCGCACTGGACGCGGCGGGGCGCACGGTCTTCTTCGCCGGCTGCACGGTGATCATCGCGCTGATGGGTCTGGTCGCGCTCGGACTGGGCTCGCTGCAGGGCGTGGCGCTCGCCGTCGCCCTGACCGTCCTCGTCACGATGGCGGCCTCGCTCACGCTGCTCCCTGCGCTGCTCGGGATCTTCGGCCGGCGCGTCCGGCGGCAGGTCGCCAGGCGCGCGGCGAAGGCGACGCGCGAGGAGGGCGCCCGGTGGCGCGGCTGGGCGACGGCGGTGCAGAAGCGGCCCTGGGCGGCGCTGCTGGTCTCGGTGGCGGCCCTCGGTGCGCTGGCGGCGCCGGCGCTCGACATGCGGCTCGGCTTCGCCGACGCGGGGAACGACGCCCCGGCGAAGTCCAGCAGGCAGGCGTACGACCTGCTGGCCGAGGGCTTCGGGCCGGGCCTCAACGGGCCGCTGATCGTGGTCGCGGACGGTGGCGGCGAGCGGGCCGCGAGCGCCCTGCGCCAGGCCCTGGAGAACACGGAGGGCATCGCGGCGGCGAGCGCCCCGATCCCGACGAAGGACGCGGCGGTCTCCACGGTCATCGCCTTCCCCGAGTCCGCTCCCCAGGCCGAGGCGACCTCGGAGCTCGTCGACCGGCTGCGGTCCGACGTCCTGCCGCCGGTGGAGCGGGCGACGGGCGCCGATCTGCTGGTCGGCGGTCCGACGGCGGCGACCGAGGACTTCGCCGCGACCGTCGCGGACCGGATGCCGCTCTTCGTCGCGATCGTCGTCGGTCTCTCGGCGCTCCTGCTGCTCCTCGTCTTCCGGTCCGTCCTCATCCCGGTCAAGGCGGCGCTGCTCAACCTCGTGAGCATCGGAGCGGCCCTCGGGGTGATCACCCTGGTCTTCCAGCACGGCTGGTTCGGCGTGCAGCCGGGCCCGATCGAGGCGTTCATCCCCGTGATGATCTTCGCGATCGTCTTCGGACTCTCGATGGACTACGAGGTCTTCCTGCTCTCCCGGATCCATGAGGAGTGGGAGCGCACCAGGGACCCGCAGGGCGCGGTACGGGAGGGCCTCGCGGCGACCGGGAAGGTCATCACGGCCGCCGCGGCGATCATGATCGTGGTGTTCTCGGCCTTCGTCCTCAGCCCCGACCGGATGCTCCAGCAGTTCGGCCTCGGCCTCGCGGTGGCGATCCTGCTGGACGCGGTGGTCATCCGCTGTCTGATCGTGCCGGCGGTCATGCAGCTGCTCGGGCGGCGCGCGTGGTGGCTCCCGGCCCCGCTGGAGCGGATGCTGCCGAAGGTGCGGCTGGAGCACCACTGACGCGGGCGGCCGGCCACGCGGGCGGTCACCCCCGCGCGTGACCCGGTCGCGGGTGCCGGATCGGCCGGCAGGGTCAGGTGCCGTCCTCCCCGGACGCCGCCTGGCCCTGCTTCTTCTTGTGGTGCAGCGCCTTCTGCACCCGGGCCACGACGGCCTCGCCGTAGCGCCGGTGGCCGTGGACGCGCGGATCGTCGGTCACGTCGTAGCGCTTCACGTAGGCGCCGAGGAAGGCCTGGAGCGTGGCGACGGCCGGGATCGCGATCAGCGCGCCGACCGCGCCGAGCAGCGCCGTACCGGCGATCACCGAGCCGAACGCCACCGCCGGGTGGATGTCGACGGTCTTGGACGTCAGCTTGGGCTGGAGGACGTAGTTCTCGAACTGCTGGTAGATCACGACGAAGCCCAGCACCCACAGCGCGTACCAGGGGTCGACGGTGAAGGCGATCAGCATCGGCAGCGCGCCCGCGAGGTAGGTGCCGATGGTCGGGATGAACTGCGACACCAGGCCGACCCACACGGCGAGCGCGGGCGCGTACGGCACGTCGAGGATCTCGAAGAGCACGAAGTGCGCCACACCGGAGATCAGTGCCATCAGGCCGCGCGAGTACAGGTAGCCACCGGTCTTGTCGACCGCGATCTCCCAGGCCCGCAGCACCTCGGTCTGCTTGGCCGGCGGCAGGACGGAGCACAGCGCCCTGCGGAGCCGGGGCCCGTCGGCCGCGAAGTAGAACGCGAAGAGGAAGATCGTCAGGAGCTTGAACAGACCGCCGAGGAGGGTGGCGGAGACGTCCAGGACACCGGAGGCGCTGTTCTGCACGTACTTCTGCAGCCAGTCGGAGCGCAGCAGGCTGTCCTGCACCTCGACCCGGGACAGCTCCGTGTGGAAGTGCTGGTTCGTCCAGTTGATCAGAGAGTCGAGGTATTTCGGGAAGTTCTCGACCATGTCGACGATCTGGCCCGCGAGCATGGAGCCCAGCAGGACGACGAAGCCGACCCCGAACACCAGGACGGCGAGGAACACCAGGAACGTGGCGAGTCCTCGCCGCATGCCACGGGCGGCCATCCGCCCGACGGCGGGTTCGATGGCGAGGGCCAGGAAGAAGGCGACCAGGACGTTGATGAGGAGCCCGACGAGCTGGTAGAACGCCCAGCTGCCGAGCTGGAAGCAGGCGTAGAGCGCGAGGGCGAGCACCAGGGCGCGCGGCAGCCAGCGGGGCATCCGGGCGGGGGGCGCGGACACGCCGCCGGAGCCCGGCCCACCGGAGCCGGATCCCCCATCCGCCGCGGCCGCCGCCACGGGCCCGGGCGTCGCGGGCCCGGGGTCGCTGTCCGCGGCCGACCGCGCCTTGGGGGGACGGCCGGTCACGGCCTGGCCGGGGGGCCCGTCGGCGGTCGTCGTGCCTGTCTCGTCGGTTTCGTCAGTCGGAGCCACCCGGCCAGTCTCGCGCACCGCGCGGACATTCCCTCCCCGCCCGGGCCGGGTCAGCGCTTCTCGGCCGGTACGTCCATGGCCGCGCAGACCGCCCGCCACACGTCCTTCGCCTCCCAGCCGGCGTCCAGTGCCTCGTGCACCGTACGTCCGCCCAGTTCGGACATCACATGGTCCCGTGCGAAGGACTCGGCGTAGGAGCCACCGAAGTGGTCCGCCATCCGCTCCCAGAAAATCGTCAACCGCATGACCCCAGTATCCCGCCCCCAAGAGTGCAGCCGGGCCGGTATGCCTTGTCACACGTCCCGGGCGGCCTACGGTCGGACCATGGCTGGAACTCCTCTCGCGGTACCGCACCCCACGCCGCTCGCACGCGCCGAACAGTTCGTCTGGCTGACGGCCCGTGTGCTCGAACAGCGCCGGTTCGCCTACCACTTCCTCCGCGGCGGGGCGGAGCCCGTCGAGGTCGCGCTCACCGCGTACCTCAACGAGGACGGCGGTTACGGACACGCGCTCGAACCGGATCTGCGCGGTCCGGTCAGCCAGCCGCTCCACACCGTGCACGCGCTGCGGGTCCTGGACTCCATCGGCCGCTGCGGCGGCCTGCGGGTCGAACGGATCTGCCGCTACCTCACCGAGGTGTCCACGCTCGACGGGGCGCTGCCCGCGATCCATCCGTCGCAGCGCGGCTATCCGAGCGCGCCTTTCGTACCGATCGTCGACAACCCGCCGAGCGCGCTGCTGTCCACGGGCCCCGTGGTCGGACTGCTCCACCGGAACCAGGTCTGGCACGCCTGGCTGTTCCGTGCGACCGAGTTCTGCTGGTCGGCGGTCGAGTCGCTGGAGAAGTCGCACCCGTACGAGATCGAGGCCGCCGTCGCCTTCCTCGACGGGGTCCCCGACCGGTCACGGGCGCAGTCGGTGGCCGACCGGCTCGGGCGACTGGTGCGGGACCAGGGTCTGGCGGCCCTGGATCCCGACCGGCTCGACGAGCTCCCCGTCGCGCCGGGGTACGCGCCGGGCGAGCACCACTTCCCGTACGACTACGCGCGCGTGCCGGACTCGCTGGCGCGCCGCTGGTTCACGGGGGAGGAGATGGCGCGCTCCCTCGACCACCTGGCGGCCGGCCAGCAGGAGGACGGCGGCTGGCCCGTCACCTGGCGCGAGTGGGCCCCGGGCACGGCCCTGGAGGCACGTCCGATGGTGACGATCGAGGCCCTGCGCACCCTGCGCGCCCACGGCCGACCCATCGCCTGAGGCGCGTGCCGCGGAATCGCGGAGGGCGCGAGGGGGTGGGAGCGGGCGGCTCGGTCGGTCCGAGGGGCGCGCCGTCAGCCGCCCAGCGCCCGTACCCCCGCCGTGACGAGGACGGCCGCGGCCACGACGACCAGGAAGGGGGCCCGCAGGACCAGGGCCACGGCCGCGGCCGCCACCCCCGCCGCGCGGGCGTCCAGGGTGAGGCCGGCCCCCGCGCCGAAGGTCTGCTGGGCCGTGAGTGCCGCCAGCAGCGCCACGGGCACCAGGGCCGCCAGACGCTGGACGAGCGGTCGTTCGAGGGTGCCGGCGGGCACCAGGAGCCCGAGCAGCTTGACCAGGTAGCAGCCGACGACGGTGAGACCGATCGCGATCCAGACGGTCATCGCTCCTCCCCCTTCCGGGAGCCGCCCGAAGCGCCCGGACCGTCCGTCCCGTCCGTCCCACCGGCCATGCGCCGGCCTCGCAGCCACAGCACCGCCGGTGCGGCGAGCGCCGCCGCGAGGACCGGGACGCCGGCCGGAAGTACGGGCAGCAGCCCGAGGCCGAGCAGGACGGCGAGCCCCGCCGTGTACCGCTCCGTCGCCGTCTTCAGCATGGGCGCGAGCAGCGCGAGGAACACCGCGGGCCCGGCCGCGTCCAGGCCCCACGCCTCGGTGTCGCCGATGGCCTCGGCCCCGAGGGCGCCGAGCAGGGTCGTCAGGTTCCACAGGACGTAGAGCGTGAGTCCGGTGACGGTGAAGCCGATCCGCGCGGCCCGCCGTGTCGGCTGGGCGAGCGCCACGGCGGTCGTCTCGTCGATGACCCACTGCGCGGCGAACGGCCTGACCGCGCGGGGCAGGGCGAGGAGCTGGGACAGGCGCAGGCCGTAGAACGCGTTGCGGGTGCCCAGGAAGAAGGCGCCCGCCGCGGCCGTGAACGGGTTCCCGCCGGCCGCGAGCGCTCCCACCAGCGCGAACTGCGAGGCGCCGGTGAAGACGAGCAGGCTGAGCACGCAGGTCTGGAGCAGGGTGAGGCCGGATCCCGCGGCGGTCACGCCGAAGGCGAAGCCGGAGAGGCCGACGGCGATCCCGACGCCGAGCGCGTCGCGCACCACCGCCGAGTCCGTCTTGCCGGCGCTCTCCCGTATGACTGGGGTTGCTGTCTGTTCTGCCACGCCGACGACGTTACGTACGCCGGCCGCCTGCGGTCTTGTACGTTCTTGCACCCCACGTTCCCGCCCCGGCGGTCCCTGTCTCCGCCGCGCCGCCCCGCGGGCCCCCACTCTCGCGCGAGCCCGCGCCACCCCGCGAGCGCTGGTACGCCCCCGGCGGGACGCCCACACTCCGTACGAAGTGCCGGTTGAGGTGCGACTGATCGGTGAAGCCGACCGTGACGGCCGCCTCCGCCGGTGCCGTCCCGGTGTCGAGCAGGTGGCGGGCCCTCCGCACGCGCGCGTCGGTGAGCCAGGTGTGGGGCGGCATCCCGTACGCGTCCCGGAAGGCCCGCAGCAGGGCGAAGGGACTGGTGCCGAGATCGGCGGCGAGCCGCTCCAGGGTCGGCGGGTCGATCATCCGCTCCTCCAGGACCGCACGCGCGCGTGCCGCGTTACGGGCGCCGGCCGAGCGCGGGGCGAGCGGTGCGATCCGGCCCCCGTGGCTGCGCAGCATCCTGGCGGTGACCAGCCGCAGGAGGCTGTCGGCGGCCAGCGCGTTGCCCTCCTCGGCGGCCCGGTGGACCCCGATGACGAGCTGCGCCGCGTACGGGTCGTCCACGACCGGGTCGGTGAACCCGACGTCCCCCCGCAGCGCGATGGTGTCGGCCGCGATGGACCGGATCAGCTCCGCGTCGGGGTAGATCGTCCGGTACGTCCAGCCCTCGGGCACGCCCGCGTGGCCGGTGTGCGGGGTGTCGGGGTTGACCAGGGCTATCTGGCCGGGCCCGGCGTGCACGAGGTCGTCGCGGTAGTGGAACGCCTCGACGCCGTCGGTGATGGCGGCGAAGACGAAGGACTCGTGCGTGTGCCGGGCGAAGGCCTTGCGGACGTAGTGGGCGTGCAGCAGATCGACCCCCGGCAGCTCGGAGTACTGCCAGTACCGTGCCCGCTCCCCAGTCGCCATGTCTCCATTCTCCGCCACGGACCGGCGCCGCCACCAACCCGGTTTCCCCAGGTCCGGGCGGTTGTCAGTGGCGGGGTGCACGATGGGTGGCATGGTCAGGTCCGCGCTCGACTCGTTCTCCCCCGCGACCCGCGGTTGGTTCACCGGGGCCTTCCACGCGCCCACCGCCGCGCAGGAGGGCGCCTGGCAGGCCATCGGCGCGGGCTCGGACGTGCTCGTGGTGGCCCCGACGGGGTCCGGCAAGACCCTGGCCGCCTTCCTCGCCTCCCTCGACCGGCTGGCCTCCACCCCACCGCCCGCCGACCCCAAGAAGCGCTGCCGCGTGCTGTACGTCTCGCCGCTGAAGGCCCTGGCCGTCGACGTCGAGCGCAACCTCCGCTCCCCGCTGACCGGTATCCGTCAGGAGTCGGTCCGGCTCGGGCAGCCCGAGCCGGACGTCCGGGTCGGGATCCGCTCGGGCGACACCCCGCCCGCCGAGCGGCGCGCGCTGGCCACGAAGCCGCCGGACATCCTGATCACGACCCCCGAGTCGCTGTTCCTGATGCTGACGTCCGCCACGCGGGACGCGCTCGCCGGGATCGAGACGGTGATCCTGGACGAGGTCCACGCCGTGGCCGGGACCAAGCGCGGCGCGCATCTCGCGGTCTCCCTGGAACGTCTCGACGAGCTGCTGCCCCGTCCCGCGCGCCGCATCGGCCTGTCGGCGACCGTCCGGCCGGTGGACGAGGTGGCCCGCTATCTCTCCCCGCAGCGCAAGGTGGAGATCGTCCAGCCGCCGTCCGGCAAGGAGTTCGACCTGTCGGTCGTCGTGCCGATCGAGGACATGGGGGAGCTCGGAGGCTCACCCGCCTCCGAGGGCACGGACGGCGGCGACAAGCCGTCGATCTGGCCGCACGTCGAGGAGCGCATCGCCGATCTCGTCCAAGCCCACCGCTCCACGATCGTCTTCGCGAACTCGCGCCGGCTCGCCGAGCGCCTCTGCAACCGGCTCAACGAGATCGCGTACGAGCGGGCGACGGGCGAGCCCCTTCCGGAAGGGTCGCCGCCGGCCGAGATCATGGCACAGTCGGGCGCCGCCCAGGGCGCGCCGGCGCTCCTCGCCCGCGCCCACCACGGCTCGGTCTCCAAGGAGCAGCGCGCGCAGGTCGAGGAGGACCTGAAGGCGGGCCGGCTGCCCGCCGTGGTGGCCACGTCCAGCCTGGAGCTGGGCATCGACATGGGCGCGGTCGATCTGGTCGTCCAGGTCGAGTCGCCGCCGTCGGTCGCCTCGGGTCTCCAGCGCGTGGGCCGCGCCGGACACCAGGTCGGGGCGGTCTCCACGGGCGTGGTGTTCCCGAAGTACCGCGGTGACCTGGTCCAGGCCGCCGTGGTCACCGAGCGGATGCGCAGCGGGTCCATCGAGTCGATGCGTATCCCCGCCAACCCGCTGGACGTGCTCGCCCAGCAGCTCGTGGCGATGGTGGCCCTGGACTCCTGGCAGGTGGACGACCTGCTGGCGACGGTCCGCCGCGCGGCGCCCTTCGCCTCGCTGCCCGAGTCCGCGTTCACGGCCGTCCTGGACATGCTGGCCGGCCGCTATCCCTCCGACGCGTTCGCCGAGCTGCGTCCCCGCGTGGTCTGGGACCGGGTGGCCGGGACGGTCACGGGCCGTCCCGGTGCCCAGCGGCTCGCCGTCACCTCCGGCGGGACCATCCCCGACCGTGGCCTGTTCGGGGTCTTCCTCGCCGGTTCCGACCCCAAGAAGGGCGGCGGCCGGGTCGGGGAGCTGGACGAGGAGATGGTGTACGAGTCCCGGGTCGGCGACGTCTTCACGCTGGGCACCACGACCTGGCGGATCGAGGACATCACCCGGGACCGGGTCCTGGTCACCCCGGCTCCCGGTGTACCGGGCCGGCTGCCGTTCTGGAAGGGCGACCAGCTCGGCCGCCCGCTGGAGCTGGGGCGCGCGGTGGGCGCGTTCCTGCGCGAGGTCGGCTCGCTCGAACCGGAGGACGCCCGGCTCCGGCTGGTCTCCGCCGGTCTCGACGCCTGGGCCGCCGACAACGTCCTCGCCTATCTGGCCGAGCAGCGCGAGGCATGTGGGCATGTGCCGGACGACCGGACGATCCTGGTGGAGCGGTTCCGCGACGAGCTGGGGGACTGGCGGGTCGTCGTCCACTCACCGTTCGGGGCCCAGGTGCACGCCCCGTGGGCGCTGGCCCTGGGGGCCAGGCTCTCCGAGCGGTACGGCATGGACGCCCAGGTGATGCACGCCGACGACGGGATCGTGCTGCGTCTGCCGGACGCCGATCTGATGGGCCTGGACCTGCTGGACCAGGAGCCGGTCGACCCCGGGCGGCACCTGGACACCACGTTCGACGCCGACCGGGCCCCGATCGGCGCGGCGGACGCGCTCTTCGACAAGGGCGAGATCGGCCAGATCGTCACCGACCAGGTCGGCGGCTCCGCCCTGTTCGCGTCCCGCTTCCGCGAGTGCGCGGCCCGCGCCCTGCTGCTGCCGAAGCGCAACCCGGGCAAGCGCACCCCGCTCTGGCAGCAGCGCCAGCGCGCTTCCCAGCTGCTCCAGGTCGCCAGCGAGTTCGGCTCCTTCCCGATCGTCCTGGAAGCGGTCCGCGAGTGCCTCCAGGACGTCTTCGACGTTCCCGGACTCGAAGAGCTGATGGGCGACATCGAGTCCCGCCGCGTCCGTCTGGTCGAGGTGACCACGACCGAGCCGTCGCCGTTCGCCCGCTCCCTGCTCTTCGGCTATGTCGCCCAGTTCCTGTACGAGGGAGACTCCCCGCTCGCCGAGCGCAGGGCGGCCGCGCTCTCCCTGGACTCGCGGCTCCTGGCCGAGCTGCTCGGCCAGGCGGAGCTGCGCGAACTGCTCGACGCGGAGGTGCTGACGGAGCTGGAGCGGGAGCTCCAGTGGCTCAGCGAGGACCGCCGGATCAAGGACGCGGAGGGCGTCGCCGACGCGCTGCGGGTCCTCGGCCCGCTCACCGAGGCCGAGTTGACCGAGCGCGGCGGCGAGCCGGACTGGGTCCACGAGCTGGGAGCCGCCCGCCGGGCCATCCGGGTCCGGATCTCGGGCACGGAGCACTGGGCGGCGATCGAGGACGCCGGCCGGCTGCGGGACGCCCTCGGCACGGCCCTGCCGGTGGGTGTGCCCGAGGCGTTCACCGAGCCGGTGAAGGACCCCCTGGGCGATCTCCTGGCCCGGCACGCGCGCACGCACGGCCCGTTCACCTCCGCCGCGGCCGCCGCCCGCTTCGGTCTCGGCGCCGCCGTCACCGACGGAGCTCTCCAGCGGCTGGCCGCGGCGGGGCGCGTCGTCCAGGGCGAGTTCCACCCGTCCGGGATCGGCCAGGAGTGGTGCGACGCGGCCGTGCTGCGCCGCCTGCGCCGCCGCTCGCTCGCCGCCCTCCGGCACGAACTGGAGCCCGTGGCTCCGGCCGCGCTCGCCACGTTCCTCCCCCAGTGGCAGCACCTGGGGAGCAACAGCCTGCGCGGGATCGACGGACTGGCCCGTGCCGTCGAGCAGTTGCAGGGCGCGCCCGTACCGGCCTCGGCCCTGGAGAAGCTCATCCTGCCGTCCCGGGTCCGGGACTACTCCCCCGGTCTCCTGGACGAGCTGACGACCACCGGCGAGGTCGTCTGGGCGGGGGCGGGAGCCCTGCCGGGCAAGGACGGCTGGATCTCGCTCTATCTGGCCGACGCGGCCCCGCTGTTGATCCCGCCTCCGCATCCGCTGGAGCTGACCGCCCTCCACGAATCGGTGCTCACCGCCCTCTCCGGCGGGTACGGCCTGTTCTTCCGCCAGATCGCCGACCAGGTCCGGGCCACCACCCACCCCGACGCGACCGATCCCCAACTCTCCGACGCGGTCTGGGACCTGGCCTGGTCGGGCCGGCTCACCAACGACACCCTCGCGCCCCTGCGCTCCCTCCTCGGCTCGGGCCGTACGGCGGGATCCACCGCCCACCGCGCCAAGCGCACGATCCCGCGCGGCCGCTACGGCACGCTCACGGCGGCCGCCCGGCCCGTCTCCCGGACCGGCCCGCCGACGGTCAGCGGCCGCTGGTCCCTCCTTCCGCCCGTCGAGCCGGAGGCGACGCACCGCGCCCACGCGCTCGCCCGCACGCTCCTGGACCGGCACGGCGTGGTCACGCGGGGCGCCGTGGCCGCCGAAGGTGTCGAGGGCGGGTTCTCGGCGACGTACCGCATCCTGTCCGCCTTCGAGGACAGCGGGCAGGCGCGGCGCGGCTATGTGGTGGAGGGTCTGGGCGCCGCCCAGTTCGCGATGGACGGGGCCGTGGACCGGCTCCGCGCCTCGGCGACCGCCCGGGACAGGGGCGCCGAGGCCGGGACGGGCCCGCGCGCGGTCGTACTGGCCGCCGCCGACCCGGCCAACGCGTACGGGGCGGCGCTGCCCTGGCCCGAGCCGCCCAGCGGCGCGGGGCACAAGCCCGGCCGCAAGGCGGGCTCGATGGTGGTGCTGGTCGACGGGGAGCTCACGCTCTACATGGAGCGCGGAGGCAAGACGCTGCTGTGCTGGCCCGCCGACCCCGAGGACCCGGCGCTGAGAGCCGCGGCCGAGGCCCTGGCCGCCGCGGCGCTCGCGGGGTCGCTCGGCACGGTCACGGTGGAGCGGGTCAACGGCTCCCCCGCGCTCACCTCTCCGCTCGCCCGCCCGCTGGAGGGGGCCGGGTTCCACGCCACGCCGCGAGGGCTGCGCCTGCGCCCGTAAGAGATCCATCATGGAGCCATGCCCGAAGGAGACACCGTCTGGCGGACCGCGCACCGTCTGCACACCGCGCTGGCGGGCCGCGTCCTGACCCGGTCCGATCTGCGGGTGCCCCGCTTCGCCACCGCCGATCTCACCGGTCGCGCCGTCCTGGACGTGACTCCGCGCGGCAAGCACCTCCTGACCAGGTTCGAGGACGGGCTGACGCTCCACTCGCATCTACGGATGGACGGCTCCTGGCGAGTGTTCGCCACCGGTGAGCGCTGGAGCGGTGGCCCGGCACACCAGATCCGGGCGATCCTCGGCAACACCGAGCACACCGCGGTCGGCTACCGCCTCCCCGTCCTGGAGCTGATCCGCACGGCCGACGAGCAGAGCGTCGTCGGCCATCTGGGCCCGGACCTCCTCGGCCCGGACTGGGATCCGGCGGAGGCCGTACGGCGACTCACCGCCGACCCCGCCCGTACGCTCGGCGAGGCCCTGCTCGACCAGCGGAATCTCGCGGGCATCGGCAATGTCTACAAGTCCGAGCTGGCGTTCCTGGCCGCTGTCACGCCCTGGCTCCCGGTGGGCGAGCTCGCTCCGGACGTCCCCGAACGGCTGGTCGCCACGGCCCACCGTCTCCTGGAGGCGAACAAGGACCGTCCGGAGCGGCGCACGACCACGACCCGCCATCCGGCGCACCCCCTCTACGTCTACGGACGCGAGCACCGCGCCTGCCTGCGCTGCGGCGCCTCCGTACGCCGCGCCGAGCTGGGGGACCGCGTCACGTACTGGTGCCCCGGCTGCCAGGAGGGACCGACCCACTAATTGACGGGCCGTCAGATTTGGTCGTACGGTCCCGTCATGGCCCTCACCGCGTACGACCTCACCGGCCGCACCGCCTTCGTCACCGGCGCAGCGAGCGGAATCGGCCGCGCGACCGCCGTGCTCCTCGCCCAGGCGGGCGCCACCGTCCACTGCGCGGACCGCGACGAACTCGGCCTGCGTGAGACCGCGAAACTCGTCACCGAACAGGGCCGCACCGCGCACACCCACGTCCTCGACGTCACCGACCGCACGGCCCTCGCCACCGCCGTCGCGAGCGCGGGCACGCTCCACACCATGGCCGCCGTCGCCGGGATCATGCATACGAGCTCGGTCCTGGAGACCCGCGACGAGGACCTCGACCGCATCCTCGCGGTCAACTTCAAGGGGGTACTCCACGCCTGCCAGGAGGCGGCCCGCTCGATGATCGCGACCGGGACCCCGGGCTCCATCGTCACCATGGCCTCGGGCGCCATGGACACCGCGAGCCCGGGCCTGCTCTGCTACAGCGTCACCAAGGCGGCCGTCGTCCAGCTCACCAAGACGCTGGCCACCGAGGTCGGGCGGCACGGCATCCGGGTCAACGCGATCGCCCCCGGCTGGATCCGTACCCCCATGACCGACCGGCACGAGCCCGCCGCCCAGGAGCAGGCGGAGGCGGCCATGGCCCGCCACTCCCCCTTGGGCAGGGTGGGCGAACCGGAGGACATCGCGCACGCGGTCCTCCACCTCGCGTCCGACGCCGCCTCCTTCACGACGGGTCAGATCCTCCGCCCCAACGGCGGCGTCGCGATGCCGTGGTGACCTGTGCGCCCGCTGCGCCCTCCACGGCCCGTCCGCCATCCCCCCGAACAGCGTGCGGACCGCCGACGCCCCCGCGTCCGGCGCTCACCCGTCCGCCCGCGGCGGCGGACGCCGTCACGTGCACCGGCAGCAGACTCAGCCCCCAGCCGCCGGCCGCGACCGCCCCCTCCACCAGTCCCGCCTGATCGGGAACCAGCACCAGTCGCAGCACCGCCCACCACCACAGCCCGCCGGCCACCAGCCCGCCCGCCACCCACGCGAGCACCACCAGCGGAACCCGTCGCCGTACCATGGCCGCCTCCTGCGGTCGACGCTAGACCGGAGGTATCACCCGGCGGGAGGGCGCACCGGAGGCAGACCCGGCGCACAAAGCGCACGACGCGGGCGCCACACCAGGCGCGCCCGGCACGGAACGGGGCGCCACGTCAGGCGCTCTCGGCCTGGAACATCCAGGCATGCTTCTCGAGGTCGGCGGTGAGCGCGATCAGGATGTCCTGCGTCACCGGATCCGGCTCGTCCGTGGCCTCGATGCGCTCGCGCATGCGGGCGATCACCGCGACCAGGGCGTCGACCAGGATCTTCACGGCCTCGACGTCCTTGATCCAACCGGTCGGGACGTCGCCGATGGCGCTTCCGGAGGCCACGGAGGCGGCCCTGCCGTCCGGGTTGACACCGATCGCGGACGCCCGTTCAGCCACCACGTCGGAGTGCTGACGTGCGGTGACGACGACTTCGTCGAGCTGCAGATGGACCGAGCGGAAGCGCGGTCCGACCACGTTCCAGTGCACCTGCTTGGCGACGAGGCTGAGGTCGACCAGATCGACCAGCGCCCCCTGCAGGGCATCGCCGACCGTCTTCCGGTCGGCCTCGGAAAGCGAACTCTTCACCACGGACATGCGTGTTCTCCAACCAGTCGTACGGTTTCCCACCATGGCACGCCTGACCGAAATCGGGCATCTCAAACCCAGCCGAAAGAACTCCGCCAACCCCCCTCAACAGCACTAAAGCCCCGGTGGATGCCCACATGGGACACCCTCCGGGGCCTTAGCCCACTTAGCGTCAGGCAGCGACGACGTCCACCGCTTCCGCGGGCGCCTTGATGGTCACCCGCTCGGTGGGCACACCTGCCACCGACGTCACCGACACCGAATTGAGCATCGGGCGTACCGGCGCAGGCACCGGTTCGCTCGCCGCTGCCGACTCGGCCAGTTCGGCCAACGACAGCTCGTCGCTCACTTCACGCATGAGCTCGGACATCCGTACGTCCAGCGCGTCGCAGATCGCGGAGAGCAGCTCGGAGGAAGCCTCCTTCTGCCCCCGCTCCACCTCGGAGAGATAGCCGAGCGAAACTCGGGCGGACGAGGAGACTTCGCGCAGAGTACGGCCCTGGCGCTGGCGCTGCCGACGCAGCACGTCACCCAACAGGCGACGGAGCAGAATCATCGGTGGCTCCCTCCTCGGACCGCGTAGCCGCATCCTTCACGCCCCACCGTACCGCCTCGCGCTGCGGCCGTGCGGGGAGCGATGTCGTGTTCACTCAGGGCTGCAAACATCAATTCCCCCCGTTCTGTTCCGTATCCTGTGCCCGCCCATTTCCCGAGAGTTCGTCGCCGAGCAGTTCCAGCACGCTCCGTACGCTCTCTCTACGGATTTCCGCACGATCGCCGTTCAACCGCAACGCCGCCACTTTCCCGGCCCCTACGGGCCCCGCCACGGCCACGTAGACGGTGCCGACGGGCTGTCCGTCCTGCGGCTCGGGCCCGGCCACGCCGGTCGTCGCGACACCCCAGTCGGCGCCCAGCCGGAGGCGGGCACCGGCCGCCATCTGCAGCGCCACCTCGGGATCGACCGCTCCGCGCTCCGCCAGGAGGGTCCCGTCGACCTGGAGGAGATCCCGCTTGAGGGCCGTGGCGTACGCCGTGACGGACCCGCGGAACGACGCCGACGCCCCTGGTACGGAAGTGAGCTCCGCGGCCACCAGACCGCCCGTGAGGGACTCCGCGGCGGCGAGGGTCTGACCACGCTCCGCAAGCAGCCCCAGCACCCGGGCGGCCGTGCTCATCGCGCCGACCCCGCCGCCGGTCCCTTCGCGGACGTGTCGGAGACCTCGGGCACACCGGGCGCCTCGTCCGCGGGCGCCCCCGCCGGCCCCGGCATCGCACCGGCGGCACTCGCCTGCGGAGACCCGACGACACCCTGCTGCGGAGCACCGGCGGCACCCGCCCCCGCAGCGCGCTCGGCGCGCTCCGCCGCCAGGCCGCGGCGCCGGAGGACGATCGCCTGTCGCACATAATCCAGACCGGTGACGACCGTCAGCACGACGGCCACCGTCATCACCCAGAAGCGCAACGTGGCAAGTGGACCGGTCAGCACCAGCACGTACATGCCGACCGCCGTCCCCTGCGCCAATGTCTTCATCTTGCCGCCGCGGCTGGCCGGAATCACCCCGTGCCGGATCACCCAGAACCGCATCAGCGTGATCCCGAGCTCCCGCGCGAGGATCACGGCCGTCACCCACCAGGGCAGGTCACCGAGCGACGACAGACAGATCAGCCCGGCCGCCATGATCGCCTTGTCGGCGATCGGGTCGGCGATCTTCCCGAAGTCCGTGACCAGGTTGTACGTCCGCGCCAGATGGCCGTCGAAGACGTCCGTGATCATGGCGACGGCGAACGCGGCCCAGGCCCAGGCGCGCCAGACCGGGTCGTGCCCGCCGTCCTGCAGGAGCAGCAGCACGAAGCCGGGCACGAGGACCAGGCGGATCATGGTGAGGATGTTGGCGATGTTCCAGAGGCTGGCCTGGTTGACGGCCGCCGAGCCCAGCTTGCCGCCGGGCGCGGGCCTACCGGTCCCGCCCGTCGCGGATGCCGGGGCTCCCGTCATCTGCCCGCCTCCTCGAAAAGACACTCGGCCACCAGGTCGACGCCTTCCGTGCCCACGACCTTCGCCACGACCATACGGCCGGGAGCCAGGTCCCGGCGCGCGGCGGAGTCCGCGGTGAGAACGACCTGGCCGTCCGTCTCGGGCGCCTGGTGGGCCGCGCGGCCCACGACGCCGTCCTCCTCGTCGATCGATTCGACGAGTACTTCCAGGGTCTCTCCGATCCGCTCCTCCGCACGCTGGGCGGTGAGGTCCTCGGCGAGCCGGGAGAGGTGGGCGAGCCGCTCGTCCACGACGTCCTGGTCGAGCTTCTGCTCGTAGGTGGCGGCTTCGGTGCCGTCCTCGTCGGAGTAGCCGAAGACGCCGATGGCGTCCAGCCGCGCGTGGGTGATGAAGCGTTCCAGCTCGGCGAAGTCGGCCTCGGTCTCGCCGGGGAAGCCGACGATGAAGTTGGACCGGGCACCGGCCAGCGGGGCCTTGCCGCGGATCGTCTCCAGAAGCTCCAGGAAGCGGTCCGTGTCGCCGAAGCGGCGCATGGCGCGCAGGACGGCCGGCGCACTGTGCTGGAAGGACAGGTCGAAGTACGGGACGACCTTCTCGGTCGAGGTGAGCACGTCGATCAGGCCGGGCCGCATCTCGGCGGGCTGGAGGTAGCTGACCCGGACGCGCTCGATGCCGTCGACGGCCGCGAGGTCGGGCAGCAGGGACTCCAGGAGGCGGATGTCGCCGAGGTCCTTGCCGTACGAGGTGTTGTTCTCGGAGACCAGCATGATCTCCTTCACACCCTGCTCGGCGAGCCACCGCGTCTCGTTGAGGACGTCGGAGGGACGTCGCGAGACGAAGGAGCCGCGGAACGACGGGATGGCGCAGAAGGAGCAGCGGCGGTCGCAGCCGGAGGCGAGCTTCACCGAGGCGACGGGGCTGGTGTCCAGGCGGCGCCGGAGCGGGGCGCGCGGCCCGGAGGCGGGCGCGAGGCCCTCGGGCAGGTCCGCCGGCACGTTCTCGGGGGCTTCGGCGGCGCCATGGCCGGGGAGGGCCACGTCGGCGGCGGCCTGCTGGCGCTCCACCGGGGAGAGCGGGAGCAGCTTGCGGCGGTCGCGCGGGGTGTGGGCCTCGACACTGCCACCGCTGAGGATGGTCTGGAGGCGGTTGGAGATGTCGGAGTAGTCGTCGAAGCCGAGCACTCCGTCGGCCTCCGGCAGGGCCTCGGCGAGCTCCTTGCCGTACCGCTCGGCCATGCAGCCGACGGCGACGACGGCCTGGGTCTTGCCGTGATCCTTCAGATCATTGGCTTCGAGGAGGGCGTCGACGGAGTCCTTCTTGGCGGCCTCGACGAACCCACAGGTGTTGACGACGGCGACATCGGCGTCCTCGGCGTTCTCGACGAGCTCCCAGCCGTCCGCTGCCAAGCGGCCTGCGAGCTCCTCCGAGTCCACCTCGTTACGGGCGCAGCCAAGAGTGACAAGGGCGACGGTACGGCGTTCGGGCATGGACTCAAGACTACTTCGTCCCGGCCGTACCCCCGCCGCGCAGGGTTCACCTGCGCGACGGCTGCGCCGAAGGTCACCCGGACTCGGGGGCGCCCTTGGTGTACGAGAGCCGCTCGACGGCGCCCGACTCGAACTTCTCTTCGATCTTCTTGCCGTTCACGAAGAGCTCGATCGGGCCGGCGTTGCCGAGGATCAGGTCGACGCGCTCGTCGTCCTGGAAGGTCTTGGACTCGCCCTCGAGGAGGAGCCCGTCGAAGAGGAGCTTGCCGTCGCTGGCCTTGGCGGAGATCCAGCTCTTGTCGTCGATCGCGGTCAGCTTGACCGTGACCTTGTCCTTCGGGACGGCCGCGATGGCGCTGGGCGCCGGCTTGGTCCCGGGGGTCTTGGTGGGCTTCGTGGTGGGGCTGGTGGTCTTCTTCTCCGGGGCCGGACCCTCGGCGACCGCGCCTGCGCCGCCCTGGGTGTCGTTCCCGCTGAACATGGTGAAGCCGACGAAACCGACGACGGCGACGATCGCGGCCACCATCGCCGCGGTCCAGTTGGGGCGCCGCGGCTCGGGTCGGATGCGTTCCGCCTCGAAGAGCGGCGCCGCGGGGGTCGGCGCGGGCCGGCCGCCGTGCTCGGACTCGTACTGCTCGATCAGCGGCGCGGGATCGATGCCGACGGCACGGGCGAGCGTGCGGATGTGCCCGCGGGCGTAGACATCGCCACCGCAGCGCGAGAAGTCGTCCTCCTCGATCGCGTGCACGATCGGGATGCGGACCCGCGTGGAGGCACTGACCTCGTCGACGGTGAGACCGGCGGCGATCCGGGCCTGCTGGAGTGCACGACCGATCGAATCCCGGTCGTCTGCCGGGGAGTTCCGGTCGTCTTCGGGGGATTCGGGGGAGTTGCCGATGGACACGAGAGCGCCTTTCGAGCGTGTAACCACCTGCTGGACGTTCAGTCTATGGGTGGTACGAAAGGGTGGGGCAACCGGGCGGACGCAGTTTGTACGCCATGAGGCTGGGACATCCTTCTGTCCCTCCCTCCAACTTGACGTACGACCAAGGGAAACGGTTGCCCTGGTTCCCTTACGAGTGAGTCTCGACCCGGTCTCGTTCCGGCGCGCGCCCGGACCCCGGCCCGACCGGCGGACTCACCCGCCCGTCCCGTGTACCCCCGATCAGGCGTCGGACTCCCCGCGGATCACGGCCAGCACCCCGTCCAGCTCGTCCGGCTTGACGAGCACGTCCCTCGCCTTGGACCCCTCGCTCGGCCCGACGATGTTCCGCGACTCCATCAGGTCCATCAGCCGGCCGGCCTTGGCGAAGCCGACGCGCAGCTTGCGCTGGAGCATCGAGGTGGAGCCGAACTGGGTGGAGACGACCAGCTCGGCGGCCTGGCACAGCAGGTCGAGATCGTCGCCGATCTCCTCGTCGATCTCCTTCTTCTGCTTGGTGCCGACGGTCACGTCGTCCCGGAAGACCGGGGCCATCTGGTCCTTGCAGTGCTGGACGACGGTCGCGACCTCGGCCTCGGTGACGAAGGCGCCCTGCATGCGGACGGGCTTGTTCGCCCCCATCGGCAGGAACAGACCGTCACCCTTTCCGATGAGCTTCTCGGCTCCGGGCTGATCGAGGATGACCCGGCTGTCGGCCAGCGACGAGGTGGCGAAGGCGAGCCGCGAGGGCACGTTCGCCTTGATCAGACCGGTGACGACGTCCACCGACGGCCGCTGGGTGGCGAGCACCAGATGGATGCCGGCGGCGCGCGCCAACTGGGTGATGCGGACGATGGCGTCCTCGACGTCACGCGGGGCGACCATCATCAGGTCGGCCAGCTCGTCCACGATCACCAGCAGGTACGGGTAGGTCTTCAGCTCGCGCTCGCTGCCCTCGGGCAGCTTGACCTTGCCGTTGCGGATGGCCTCGTTGAAGTCGTCGATGTGCCGGAAGCCGAAGGCCGCCAGGTCGTCGTAGCGCAGGTCCATCTCGCGCACCACCCACTGCAGCGCCTCGGCGGCCCGCTTGGGGTTGGTGATGATCGGGGTGATCAGGTGCGGGATGCCCTCGTACGCGGTGAGCTCGACCCGCTTGGGGTCGACCAGCACCATCCGGACGTCCTCGGGGGTCGCCCTTATCATCACGGAGGTGATCAGGCAGTTGATGCACGAGGACTTTCCGGAGCCCGTGGCACCGGCGACCAGGATGTGCGGCATCTTCGCCAGGTTGGCCATCACATAGCCGCCCTCGACGTCCTTGCCGAGCGCCACCAGCATCGGATGGTCGTCGCCCGCCGCGTCCGCGAGCCGCAGCACGTCGCCGAGGTTGACCATCTCCCGGTCCGAGTTCGGAATCTCGATGCCGACCGCGGACTTGCCCGGGATCGGCGAGATGATCCGCACGTCCGGCGAGGCCACGGCGTACGCGATGTTCTTCGTGAGGGCCGTGATCTTCTCGACCTTCACGGCCGGGCCGAGCTCGACCTCGTACCGCGTGACCGTCGGACCCCGGGTGAAGCCGGTGACGGCCGCGTCGACCTTGAACTCGGAGAAGACGTTCGAGAGCGCGTCCACGACGGCGTCGTTCGCCGCGCTGCGGGTCTTGCCCGGCCCGCCGCGCTCCAGGAGGTCCATGGAGGGGAGCGCGTACGTGATGTCCCCGGAGAGCTGGAGCTGCTCCGCGCGGGGCGGCAGCTCGGTGTGCTCGGGGGCCGGCTTGGTGAGATCCGGTACGCCTCCGGGAACGCGGCCGGCCTTCGCGCCGCCGCGGGCTGACGGCACCGGCGCGGAGCCCGAGGTACCGGCGGCCTCCTCGGCCCCGTTCGCGGCCTCGGCTTCGGCGGCCTGGGCCGCGGCCGCCGTGGCGGCGACCGCGGCGGCGCGCTCCGCGGTGACGTCCCGGGTCAGGCCGGCGACCAGCGGGGAGGGCGGCATGCCGTTGAGCACGGCGCCGTCGAGCGCCGCCGCCGCCGCGGCGGCGACGTCCACGGCGTCCATGGGCCGGTCGAAGGCGGGCTGCGCCGAGGGGCGGCGAGGGCGCCTGCGCCGGGTGAGCGCCTCCTCCTCCGCCTGGTCCACGTCGTACACCCGGTCCGGTCCGGGCGTCCTGCGCCGGGCGCGCGCGGCGGGCTGCGGGTCGCTCTCGCGCCAGTCCTCGTCGTACGCCTCCCCCTCGGCCTCGGGGTCGTACGCCGGCTCGACCAGACCGAGCTTGGCGCCGAGCTGCCGCAGGCGCTGCGGGATGGCGTTGACGGGAGTGGCGGTGACCACGAGCAGACCGAAGATCGTGAGCAGCACCAGGAGCGGTACGGCGAGGACCTCGCCCATCATGAAGATCAGCGGCTTGGACGCGGCCCAGCCGATGAGGCCGCCGGCGTCCTGCATGGCCTTGGTCCCCTCGCCGCGGCCCGGGGAGCCGCAGGCGATGTGGACCTGTCCGAGGACGCCGATGACGAGGGCGGAGAGACCGATGACGATGCGGCCGTTGGCCTCCGGCTTCTCCGGATAGAGGATCAGCCGGACGCCCATGGCGCCGACGAGCAGCGGTACGAGCAGGTCGAGCCGGCCGAACGCTCCGGTGACGAGCATCTCGACGAGGTCGCCGACGGGGCCGCGCAGGTTGGACCAGGTCCCGGCGGCGACGATCAGCGCGACGCCGAGCAGCAGCAGCGCCAGACCGTCCTTGCGGTGGGCGGGGTCGAGGCCCTTGGCTCCGCGTCCTATGCCCCGGAACATCGCTCCCACTCCGTGAGCGAGGCCGAGCCAGAGCCCGCGCGCCAGCCGGTACACGCCTCCGGTCGGGGACGGCGCGGGCCTGGGCGCCGCCTTCTTGGCCGCGGTCTTCTTCGCGGGTGCGCGCTTCGCGGGCGCGGCCTTCTTCGCCGCGGTCTTCTTCACGGGGGGCTTGGCGGGCGACTTCGCGGGCGCCGCCTTCTTCGCGGCACCGCTCGTACGGCCGGCGCGCGGCTTCGCGGTGCCCGCCGTGCCCTGGGAACCCTTGCCGGACGTACGTGAGGCCATGGTGCTGAGGTTACCGGTGTGAGCCGTGTCGGACACGTGCCCGTCCGGGCTCACCCGTTCGTGTCGAACGTACAGGGGGCCGAAACTGACGCCCGCTCACCACCGGCGGTCGTGACGTGACGTTGCGTCAGCTCTGCGAGGGGAGAACGGGCGGGCCGCCCGCACCGGGCTCCAGGGCGTCCAGGGCCCGCCGCAGCCCGGTGAGCTTGCGCTCCAGGTGTGCGGCCGTGGCGACCGCGGCGGCGTCGGCCGAGTCGTCGTCGAGCTGCTTGGACAGCGCCTCCGCCTGCTCCTCGACCGCCGCGAGACGGGCCGAGAGCTCGGCGAGCAGTCCGGCGGACTCCTTGGCGTGACCCCCGTGACCACCGCCCTCCAGCTGGAGCCGGAGGAGCGCGGCCTGCTCACGGAGCTGGCAGTTCTTCATGTACAGCTCGACGAAGACCGAGACCTTGGCGCGGAGCACCCACGGGTCGAACGGCTTGGAGATGTAGTCGACCGCCCCCGCCGCGTAACCCCGGAAGGTGTGGTGCGGGCCGTGGTTGATCGCGGTCAGGAAGATGATCGGGATGTCACGCGTCCGCTCCCGCCGCTTGATGTGCGCGGCGGTCTCGAATCCGTCCATTCCCGGCATCTGGACATCCAGCAGAATGACCGCGAAATCATCGGTCAGCAGCGCCTTGAGCGCTTCCTCCCCGGACGATGCCCGTACCAGCGTCTGATCGAGCGCGGAGAGAATGGCCTCCAGCGCCAGCAGATTCTCCGGCCGGTCATCGACCAGGAGGATCTTGGCTTTCTGCACCATGCCCCGTCCTCCTCGCCCCGGCAACGGCTCTCCCCGACTCGCCGAGCCGGGGGAAGCACCGGGCGCCGCCCCAGAAGACGACTCCCATGCGCCGTCCGTCCTTGTGCCGGTCATGGTAGCCGCACCCCGCCTGTCGCCACACCCTGTCACCACGATGTCACTGTGCACATAGCAGAAACGTGGTGAGAGACCAGAAGGTTCCCCGGATCCAGCCCTCTCACACGCCCGCGGCCACAGTCCGTCAACAACCCCCCGTTCCGTTTCCGCGCATCCACTCCTCCATCACGGACAGCAGGTGATCGGGGTCGACCGGCTTGGTGACGTAGTCGGAGGCACCCGACTCGATCGCCTTCTCCCGGTCGCCCTTCATCGCCTTGGCGGTGAGCGCGATGATCGGCAGTCCGGCGAACTGCGGCATCCGGCGGATCGCCGTCGTCGTCGCGTATCCGTCCATCTCCGGCATCATGATGTCCATCAGAACGACCGTCACGTCGTCGTGCTGCTCCAGCACCTCGATGCCCTCACGGCCGTTCTCCGCGTACAGCACCGCCAGGCCGTGCTGCTCCAGGACGCTGGTGAGCGCGAAGACGTTACGGATGTCGTCGTCCACGATCAGCACCTTCTCGCCGCCGAAGGTGAACGTGCGGCGCGGCTCGGACTCCACGCGGTCGTCCTCGGCCGCCTGCTCGGCCTGTGCCACCCTCCCGGGCTGCCCCGGCAGCGCCGGCCGCTCCTCGGCACCGGCCTGGACCGCCTTGCGACGGTGCCGGAACAGCGCCCCGGCGCCGGAACGCAGGTCGGCCGCCTTGGACGTCGGCGCGAAGCCCGACCCGGACTCGTCGGCCGAGCCGTCCTCCAGGCCCTGCCGCGGCCCCATGGGGTCGGGCTCCCCCGCCCCGTAGCCGTGCGGCGGCAGCTCGACAGGGCTCAGCGGCAGGTAGAGCGTGAACGTCGAGCCGCGGCCCGGCTCGCTCGCCGCGTAGATCTCGCCGCCGAGGAGCCGGGCGATCTCCCGGCTGATCGACAGCCCCAGGCCCGTACCGCCGTACTTGCGGCTGGTCGTGCCGTCCGCCTGCTTGAACGCCTCGAAGATGACCCGCATCTTGCCCGCGGCGATCCCGATGCCGGTGTCCGTCACCGAGAAGGCGATCAGCTCGGCCTCCGGGTCGCGCAGTGAGCCGGACTCCAGGAGCTGCTCCCGGATCGACTGCGGCACATCCGTCCCGGCGGGCCGGATGACCAGCTCCACCGCGCCGGAGTCGGTGAACTTCACCGCGTTGGAGAGCAGGTTGCGCAGCACCTGGAGCAGACGCTGCTCGTCGGTGTGGAGCGTGGCGGGCAGCTCGGGCGAGACGCGGACCGAGAAGTCGAGCCCCTTCTCCGCCGTCAGCGGCCGGAACGTCGCCTCCACGTAGTCGACGAGCTGGACGAGTGCGATACGGGTGGGCGAGACGTCCATCTTGCCCGCTTCGACCTTGGACAGGTCGAGGATGTCGTTGATCAGCTGGAGCAGGTCGGAGCCCGCGCCGTGGATGGTCTCGGCGAACTCGACCTGCTTGGGCGAGAGGTTGTGGTCCGCGTTGTCGGCGAGCAACTTGGCCAGAATCAGCAGCGAGTTGAGCGGGGTGCGCAGCTCGTGCGACATGTTCGCCAGGAACTCGGACTTGTACCGCATCGAGACGGCGAGCTGTTCGGCCCGCTCCTCCAGGACCTGCCGGGCCTCCTCGATCTCGGTGTTCTTCACCTCGATGTCCCGGTTCTGCCGGGCGAGCAGTTCGGCCTTCTCCTCCAGCTCGGCGTTGGAGCCCTGGAGCTCCTTCTGCCGGTGCTCCAGCTCCGCCGAGCGCTCGCGCAGCTGCTCGGTGAGCTCCTGCGACTGCTTCAGCAGCACCTCGGTCTTGGTGTTGACGCTGATGGTGTTGACGGTCGTCGCGATCAGCTCGGCGAGCTGGTTGAGGAAGTCCCGCTGGATCTGGGTGAACGGCTGGAAGGAGGCCAGCTCGATCACGCCGAGCACCTTCCCCTCGAAGAGGACGGGGAGCACGATCACATGCGCAGGGGCGGCCTCGCCGAGGCCGGAGGAGATCTTCAGATAGCCCGGCGGAACATTGACCTGAATCGTGCGCTTCTCCTCGGCCGCCGTCCCGATGAGCGTCTCGCCCGGGCGGAACGAGGTGGGCATGGAACCGGCGGAGTAGCCGTAACTGCCGCGCATCCGCAGCTCGTACGAGCCCTCCCCCTGGCCGCCCAGTTCGGGGCTGACCGTCGACGAACCGCTCGGCACGGCCACGAAGAAGGCGCCGTGCTGGGCGGAGACCACCGGGGTCAGCTCGCTCATGATGAGCGAGGCGACGTCGTCCAGATCGCGCCGGCCCTGCATCAGACCCGAGATACGGGCCAGGTTGCCCTTGAGCCAGTCCTGCTCCTCGTTGGCGAGGGTGGTGTCGCGCAGGTTGGCGATCATGGTGTTGATGTTGTCCTGGAGTGCCTGGATCTCGCCCGCGGCGTCCACTCCGTCGATCTTCAGGTTCAGGTCGCCGCGGGTCACCGCGGTGGCCACGGCCGCGATCGCGCGCACCTGCCGGGTCAGGTTTCCGGCCATCTCGTTCACGGACTCGGTCAGGTCCCGCCAGGTGCCGTCGACGTCACGGACCCGGGCCTGGCCGCCGAGCTGCCCGTCCGTGCCCACCTCGCGGGCCACGCGCGTGACCTCCTCGGCGAAGTTGGACAGCTGGTCGACCATCGTGTTGATGGTGTTCTTCAGCTCCTGGATCTCGCCGCGGGCGTCGATGTCGATCTTCTTGGTGAGATCGCCCTTGGCGATGGCGGTGGTGACCGTGGCGATCTGGCGCACCTGACCCGTCAGGTTCGAGGCCATGGAGTTCACCGACTCGGTCAGGTCCTTCCAGGTACCCGAGACACCCGGGACCCTTGCCTGGCCGCCCAGTTCACCTTCCGTACCCACCTCGCGGGCGACTCGCGTCACCTCGTCCGCGAAGGACGACAGGGTCGTCACCATCGTGTTGACGGTGTCGGCGAGCTCGGCGACCTCGCCCCGCGCCTCGACCGTCACCTTCTTCGTCAGATCGCCGTTGGCGACAGCCGCCGAGACCCGGGAGATGTTCCGCACCTGACTCGTCAGGTTGTTGGCCATCAGGTTGACGTTGTCGCTCAGGTCCTTCCACGTTCCGGTGACCCCGCGCACCCGCGCCTGACCGCCGAGGATGCCCTCCGTACCCACCTCACGGGCGACTCGCGTCACCTCGTCCGCGAAGTTGGACAGCTGGTCGACCATCGTGTTGACGGTCGTCACCAGCTCCAGGATCTCGCCCTTGGCGTCGACGGTGATCTTCTTCGACAGATCGCCCTTGGCGACCGCGGTCGTGACCTCGGCGATGTTGCGCACCTGACTGGTCAGGTTGTTCGCCATGAAGTTCACGGACTGGGTGAGGTCCTTCCAGGTGCCGGAGACCCCCTGCACCTCGGCCTGACCGCCCAGGATGCCCTCCGTACCCACCTCACGGGCCACCCGGGTCACCTGCTCCGCGAAGCTGGAGAGCTGGTCGACCATCGTGTTGAGGGTGTTCTTCAGCTCCAGGATCTCGCCGCGCGCGTCCACGTCGATCTTCTGCGACAGGTCACCGCGCGCCACCGCCGTCGCGACACCCGCGATGTTGCGGACCTGGGCGGTGAGGTTCCCGGCCATGCCGTTCACCGAGTCGGTCAGATCGCGCCACACACCGGCGACGCCGGGCACCTGCGCCTGGCCCCCGAGCCGGCCGTCCGTACCCACCTCACGGGCCACCCGGGTCACCTGCTCCGCGAAGGCGGAGAGCTGGTCGACCATCGTGTTGATGGTGTTCTTCAGCTCCAGGATCTCGCCGCGCGCGTCCACGTCGATCTTCTGCGACAGGTCACCGCGCGCCACCGCCGTCGTCACCTGGGCGATCTGCCGCACCTGGGACGTCAGGTTGCCGGCCATGAAGTTGACGGAGTCGGTGAGCTCCTTCCACGTACCGGAGACGCCGTCGACCCGCGCCTGACCGCCGAGGCGGCCCTCCGTGCCCACGTCACGCGCCATGCGCGTCACCTGGTCGGCGAAGTTCGAGAGCTGGGACACCATCGTGTTGACGGTGTTCTTCAGCTCCAGCATCTCGCCGGCCACGTCGACGGTGACCTTCTGCGAGAGGTCACCGTTGGCCACCGCCGTCGTCACCTGCGCGATGTCCCGCACCTGACCCGTCAGGTTCCGGAACGCCGTGTTCACCGAATCGGTGAGGTCCTTCCACGTGCCCGCCGCGCCCGGGACGTGCGCCTGGCCGCCGAGCAGACCCTCGACACCGACCTCCCGCGCGACCCTCGTCACCTCGGAGCCGAAGGCGGACAGCTGGTCGACCATCGTGTTGACGGTGTTCTTCAACTCCAGCATCTCGCCGGCCACGTCGACGGTGACCTTCTGCGAGAGGTCACCGTTGGCCACCGCCGTCGTCACCTGCGCGATGTCCCGCACCTGCGTGGTGATGTTCCGGAAGACGGTGTTGACGGAGTCGGTCAGGTCCTTCCAGGTACCGGCCGCGCCGGGCACCTGCGCCTGGCCGCCGAGCACACCCTCGGCACCGACCTCGCTCGCCACCCGGGTCACCTCGTCGGCGAACGTCCGCAGCGTCTCGGTCATCTGGTTGATGGTGTCCGCGAGCTGCGCGACCTCGCCGCGCGCGCTGACGGTGACCTTCTGCGACAGGTCGCCGTTGGCGACCGCCGTGGTCACCTCGGCGATACCCCTCACCTGATTGGTGAGGTTTCCCGCCATCGTGTTGACGGAGTCGGTGAGGTCCTTCCACACACCGCCGACCCCGGCGACCTCGGCCTGACCGCCCAGCTCGCCCTCGGTACCCACCTCGCGCGCGACCCGGGTCACCTCGGAGGAGAAGGAGGACAGCTGGTCCACCATCGTGTTGACGGTGTTCTTCAGCTCCAGCATCTCGCCGGCCACATGGACCGTGACCTTGTTGGACAGGTCACCCCGGGCCACGGCCGTCGTCACGAGAGCAATGTCACGTACCTGCGCCGTCAGCCGGTACGCCATCGTGTTGACCGAATCCGTGAGGTCCTTCCACGAACCGGACATACCGCGCACCTGGGCCTGGCCGCCCAGGATGCCCTCCGTACCGACCTCCAGTGCGACCCGCGTCACCTCGTCCGTGAACGCGGACAGCTGGTCGACCAGGTTGTTCACCGTACGGGCGACCTTCAGGAACTCCCCGCGCAGCGGGCGTCCGTCAGGGCCGTCCGAACGCAGGTCCATCCGCTGACCGAGGTCGCCCTCGGCCACCGCCGACAGAACCCGCCCCACCTCCGAGACCGGCCGCGTCATGTCGTCGACCAGCGCGTTCGCATGCTCGATCGCCGCCAGCCAGGCACCCTCGCTGGGACCCGCCTCCAGCCGCTCCGACAGCTTGCCCTCGCGCCCCACCATGCGCCTGACCCGCGACAACTCGCCGGTCAGATGCATCTGCCGGTCGGCGACCTCGTTGAAGACGGCACAGATCTCGGCCATCACCCCGTCGCCGGACACGGTCAGCCGCTTACGGAAGTTCCCGTCCCGCATCGAGACCAGGGCCGCGAGCAGCCGGTCCATGGCCGCAGCGTCCACCTGAACCGTCCCGCCGCCCCGGGGCCGCCCGCCCTTCGCGCGCGTAGTGCCACCGCCGCGCCGCGCCGCCGTGCCAGACTCCACCGTGTCCCTCCCGAAGGGGTTGACCGTTCTGCCCGGGCCGTCACCACAAGCCTGCCCAGTGTTTCACCGCTGGCGAACCTGGCGATAACAGTTCGGCAGCTTCGCATAGCGTCCCCACCCTCGGGGGACGGAAACAGCGGCGACCGGCATCCGCTCGGACAGCGAAGGTAAGTAACCTGGCATCCGGCTGTCCAACCGCCCCCGTCCGCCCGGCAGGGGCCGGGTGGCGCGAAACGACCACCGGGCAGCGGGAGGGACAGGACCGACCATGGCGGAGCCGGGCGTCGAGACGCGTACGAGGAGTTCTGTGATCACCGCGCGGGCGGCTGCCACCTTCGACCCCGTAGGGCGGTCCGTGGCGACCGCCCGGGCCTTCGTCCGGGACACCCTCCAGGGCTGGGGATACGCCGAGGTCGTCGACGACGCCGTCGTCCTCACCAGCGAACTCGTCACCAACGCCGTCATCCACGCCGGCACGGCGGCCGACGTCCTCTGCCTGCGGAGCGAGGACGGGATCCGGGTCGAGGTGGCCGACCGCTACCCCGAGCGCGAGATCCCCCTCCAGGGCGGACGCACCGTCGCCCACCCGGACCGCGAGAACGGCCGGGGCCTCCTCCTGTGCGCCGCCCTCGCCGCCCGCTGGGGAGTCGAGTACACCCCGACGCACAAACGTGTCTGGTTCCAGCTCGACCTCCCCGAACGCACGATCGGCACCCGCTCCGCGGGACCGGTCCTCCCCGACGCCCTCCTCCCCACCGCCGACAGCCGCGTCCGCGTCGCCGTCGCCCAGATCGACCGCGGCGGAGCCATCACCGCCTGGAACGAGGACGCCGAGGAGCTCTTCGGCTACGCCGCCGAACAGGTCACCGGCAAGCCGCTCGGCGACCTCGCCGCCTGGCCCCACACCCCCGGCATCAGCACCGGCCTCGCCGAGGCCCTGCGCCTCTCCCGCTGGGAGGGCAGCTACGGCATCCGCTGCGCCGACGGCCGCGTCATCCCCGTCTACGCCTCCCACCTCCGCGTCCGCGACACCGCGGGCGAGCCCTCCACGGTCTGTCTGCTGGTACGGGAGTACGAACGGGCCGTCCTCCAGACCCCGCACCGCCCCGCGGTCTCCGACCCCGGCGCCGAGAACCGGTCCACGGACCCCTTCGAGGTCTTCATCGGCTCCCCGGCCCCCGACGACCTCGACGGCCTCCTCCAGCGGACCGTCGAGCGCGCCCGCGACATGCTCGACGGCGACGCCGCGTTCCTCCTGCTCGCCACCGACGACGAGACCGAACTCGAGGTACGGGCGACCACCGGCCTCCCGTCGGCCCGCCAGCGGTTCGCCCGCGTCCCCGTCGAGACCGGCGCCAGCCGCTACGGCTCCGCCAGGATGCCGGCCGTCCACGAGGACCTGGCCGCCGTCCCCGGAGCCGTCCCCCTCCTCGAAGGCACCGGCATGCGCTCCGTCGTCACCGTGCCGCTCAAGGTGGAGGGCCGGCTCACCGGTTCCCTCGGCGTCGCCGCCGAAGGCTCCAACCGCTACTCCAACGAGGAGGCCCTGCGCCTCCAGTTCGCGGCCGACCGCATCGCGCTCGCCGTCGAGTCGGCGCGCCTCGGCGAGCTCGAACGACTCCGCCGCGGCTCCCTCAGCTTCCTCGTCGAGGCCTCCGACCTGCTCGCCGGCACCCTCGACCGCGACCAGACCCTGGCCCTCATGGCCCAGATGACCGTGCCGACGCTCGCCACCTGGTGCGCCGTCTACACGATCGCCGACCAGGCCTCGGACCCGTACCTCTCCTACGTCCTGCACGAGGACGAGGACCGCATCGACGGCCTGAAGGCCCTCCTGTCCTCGATCGCCCCGCCGGACCCGGTGCCCACACTCGGCGCCCGCGTCTGGTCCGCGCCCGGCGAGGCCGCCCACCGGGCCGCGCTCTCCACCTCCAGGCGCGAACTCGGCCACGGCAGTGGCCCGTTGTCCTCGGGCATCGACACGACACTCGCCACCGCCTCCGCCGTCGGCGGCGAGACGGTGGTCCTGCCGCTGGTCGCCCGCAACCGCGTCATCGGCATGCTGACCCTCGGCAAGCCCTCCGACGACCACTTCCGCCAGGAGATCCTGGAACTCGCCGAGGACCTCTCACGCCGAGCCGCCCTCGCCCTGGACAACGCCCGCCTCTACTCGGAGCGCATGGCGATCAGCCAGTCCCTCCAGCGCAGCCTGCTGCCGCCCGGCCTCCCCCAGATCGACGGCGTCGAGGTCGAGGTCATCTACCGGGCCGCCGGCGAGGGCAACGAGGTCGGCGGCGACTTCTACGACCTCTTCCCCATCCGCGACAACGCGTACGGCTTCGCCATCGGCGACGTCTGCGGCACGGGCCCGGAAGCGGCGGCCGTCACGGGTCTCGCCCGGCACGCCCTGCGCCTCCTGGCCCGCGAGGGCTTCGGCGGACCCGCCGTCCTGGAACGCCTCAACGCGGCCATCCTCGACGAGGGCGCCCGCAGCCGCTTCCTGACGCTGCTGTACGGCGAGATGTGGCCCCAGGAGGACGGCTCCGCGATTCTCAAGGTCGTCTGCGCCGGCCATCCGCTGCCGCTGCGCCTGCGGCAGGACGGCACGGTCGTCCCGGCCGCCGATCCCCAGCCGCTCCTCGGAGTCCTCGACGACTTGGAGCTGTACGAGCAGACCATCACCCTCGAACCGGGCGACGTCCTCCTCTGCGTCACCGACGGCGTCACCGAACGCCGCGAGGGCACGAGGATGCTCGGCGACGACGGCCTGATCGAAGTCCTCAAGACCTGTACGGGCCTGACGGCCGGCGCGGTCGCCGCCCGTATCCTGCGTGCGGTCGAACGCTTCGCCCAGGAGCCCGCGTCGGACGACATGGCGATCCTGGCGATGCGCCTCCCGGAACCCATCGACACCGACTGACGACAGGCTCTCCGGCCTCTCCCACCCCGCCCTCAGCCCTCCCCGGCGTCCCGGCGCCGGCGGAGCGCCCGCCCGGCGACCGGCCGGCGCGAGCCCGCCCTTCACCGAACTGGCCCGGTCCAGGGTCTCGTTGCCGAGACTCCTGGACCGCCGCGGCGTCGGCCAGAGCGGCCGGGTTGCCCACCGAAGCGGGCTTCTGTCATTCGGACAGAAACAGAAAAAGGCCCCCGCCATGAGGCGGGGGCCTTTTTCTGTTTCACTGGAGCCCTTTAACGGAATCGAACCGTTGACCTTCTCCTTACCATGGAGACGCTCTACCGACTGAGCTAAAAGGGCGGGAGTTCGGCGGCGTCCTACTCTCCCACAGGGTCCCCCCTGCAGTACCATCGGCGCTGAAAGGCTTAGCTTCCGGGTTCGGAATGTAACCGGGCGTTTCCCTAACGCTATGACCACCGAAACACTATGAAGTTGAACCGCCGCGCCCCTGACCAATAGGGGGGCGTGTTCGTTACTTCAGAACTAACACAGTGGACGCGAGCAACTGAGGACAAGCCCTCGGCCTATTAGTACCGGTCAGCTCCACCCATTACTGGGCTTCCACATCCGGCCTATCAACCCAGTCGTCTACTGGGAGCCT